>JAQXXN010000261.1 GCA_029226085.1 Thermoflexaceae bacterium | reverse complement strand
TAATCCGGTGTGGACTCTCCTTCCACCACAACTTCTTCTGCCTGAATTTCAAACGGCTGCTTGGCCTGCGGTGTAGCCGTCAGAATTCCTCTGACAATAACCGATGAACCAACATTCAGCCTGGAAATTTTGTCAAAATTATCCAGCTTGTCCTCAAATACGACCTGGATGGATTCAAAAAAAGTACCGTCATTTACTACCATGAATCCAAATGTCTTGGAATTGCGGATGCTGCGTACCCATCCACCGATGGATACTTCCTGTCCCATATATTCATTCTGATTTCGAAATAAATTTTTTACCTGTATCAGTTCCATGTTTTAACCTTTCTTTAAAATTAATTCCATAAAAAGAAAACAGCCCAGGAACTCCCAGACTGTTTGTTCAAGCTCCCCGAGTAGGGCTCGAACCTACAACAACTCGGTTAACAGCCGAGTGCTCTACCATTGAGCTATCGAGGAATGTCATCTGACAAACGATATTATAGTATCCTGACTATCGGATGTCAATATGAAATGGTAATATTTCACAAAATATTCTCTGTCTCCTGTACTATATCTGTATTTTAACAGAACTGTTACTTCCCGTAACAGTTCCATTATATACAAAACATAAGTACTTTATGCAAATTTCCTGAAAATTAAGCTAACTTAGCCTTAGCTGCTTCTGCAAGCTTTGTAAATCCTTCTGCATCATTAACAGCCATGTCAGCTAAAACCTTTCTGTTTAATTCGATATTAGCTAACTTTAAGCCATACATGAACTTGCTGTATGAAAGACCGTTCATTCTTGCTGCTGCATTAATTCTTGCAATCCATAACTGTCTGAACTGTCTCTTCTTCTGCTTTCTTCCGGCATAGGAGCTTGTTAATGCTCTCATGACTGACTGCTTAGCTACTCTATACTGCTTGGATCTGGCTCCTCTGTAACCCTTAGCCAGCTTTAATACTCTATTATGCTTCTTTTTAGCGTTCATTCCGCCTTTAATTCTTGCCATTTTCGATTTTCCTCCTTATTATGATAAACCTTAGATATAAGGCATAATCTTCTTCATTGTCTTAATATTTGTACCGTCTGTTAAAGTAGCCTTTCTAAGATTTCTCTTTCTCTTAGCTGACTTCTTTGTTAAGATATGGCTCTTATAAGCCTTCATTCTCTTTAATTCACCTGTACCAGTCTTCTTAAAACGCTTTGCAGCTGCTTTCTTTGTCTTTAACTTTGGCATGATATTTCCTCCTTATTCAATAAAACCATTTTCATCTATTTTAACGTTTTTCAGTTAAAACCATCATAATGCTTCTGCCTTCCAGCTTCGGTGCCTTTTCTATCTGGGCAATATCACTTAATTTTTCAGCAAAATCATCAAGGATATGCTTGCTCTGTTCCATGTGTGCCATTTCACGACCGCGGAACTTCAGTGTTACCTTAACCTTGTCACCTTTTTCAATGAACTTTCTGGCTGAATTCGCTTTCGTATTCAAATCATTCTCTTCGATATTAGGTGATAAGCGAACTTCCTTAATGTCGATAACTCTCTGTTTCTTCTTGGCATCCTTTTCTTTTCTGGCAAGCTCATACTTGTACTTACCGTAATCGACAATCTTACATACCGGTGGAGCTGCATTTGGAACAATCTTTACCAGATCAACTCCTGCTTCTCTTGAAAGCTTCAACGCATCCTTCGGGGACATTACCCCAAGCATCTCTCCATCTTCTCCAATAACACGAACTTCCTTATCTCTAATCTGTTCGTTAATCATTAACTCGCTAATAACCGTGCACCTCCGAAAACAAAATAAAAAATGTGAACAGCATCGCCATCCACATAATAATCTGAGCATCTTGACAAGGACTTACCCGTCCTGTAAAATGTACTGAATATTAACCCGAGTCATAAGCCTTCTGCCATGCTGAGGTGAGAGTGGATACTCTGCTTTCTTTACAACTATTTGACTATAACATCCTTTCAACTCCATGTCAACACTTTTTTTAATAAATCATCAAACATTGTATTCTCTCCCTCAAAATGCTATAATATAAAATATTTTTTAGTAAAGGAAAAACTTATGGCTTTAGATGGAATCGTAATTGCCAATATCGTAAGCGAACTGCGTCCGCTTCTTGTAAATGGCAGAATCAATAAAATTGCACAACCGGAGAATGACGAGCTCATTCTTACCATAAAAAACAACAGCAGCCAGTATCGTCTTTTCATGTCAGCCAACGCAAGCCTTCCGCTTCTGTATCTGACAGACAATAACAAACCGAGTCCTCTTACTGCGCCGGGATTTTGCATGCTGCTTAGAAAGCACCTAAACGGCGGACGGATTCTGTCCGTTACACAAGACGGTCTGGAACGTGTGGTAGACTTTGAAATTGAACATTTAAATGAAATGGGCGATATCTGCCGCAAACACCTGATTGTGGAATTAATGGGAAAGCACAGTAACATTATTTTCTGTGATGATAACAAAAAAATCCTTGACAGCATCAAGCATATCTCCGCACAGATTAGTTCTGTCCGCGAGGTGCTCCCGGGCAGGGATTATTTCATTCCTGACACTACCGGAAAGTTAAATCCCCTGTCACTGACTTATGAACAGTTTTCGGATACCGTCTGTAGGAAACCATGTATCATCCAGAAAGCACTCTACACTTCCCTGACGGGATTAAGTCCCTGTGTTTCAACGCAGCTTTGTTACCTTGCTTCCATCCCTTGTGAGAGTAATGCTGCCGACCTGACAGAAAATGAACGCCTGCATCTGTTTCATATTCTTTCAGGAATAATGGAGGATGTAAAAGAAGAAAATTTCACACCAAAGA
>JAQXXN010000260.1 GCA_029226085.1 Thermoflexaceae bacterium | reverse complement strand
ACATCCAATCGTTCTTTCATGTTCTATTCCTTCATGTCATTTAATTCCTGACAAATCTTATGAATAATCGTTTCTTTGTCAATACCGGTTGCTTTCCGCAGTATCTCTACGCTTCCGTGTTCCACATAGTCATCCGGAAGTGCAATATTCATGATTTTTCCATTATATTTTTTATCATTCAGATAACGAAGCACACTGTCTCCGTATCCTCCGTTTCTTACATTCTCCTCCAGTGTCACAATCAACTGGTGATTTTTCATAATCTCATCCAGCATTTCGGTATCCAGCGGCTTTACAAAACGTGCATTCACAACCGAAACCGGTATTCCATCCTTTGCCAGTTCATCACTGATGGCAAGCGCCGTTTCCACCATGTTGCCCACCGCAAGCAGCACTGTCTGTGATTTTGGTCTTAACAGCTCACTCTTTCCGTATACCACCGG
The DNA here is from genome assembly GCA_029226085.1 of Thermoflexaceae bacterium. Lineage (GTDB taxonomy): Bacteria > Bacillota > Clostridia > Lachnospirales > Lachnospiraceae > MGBC120314. Next base: position 3,305 of record JAQXXN010000260.1, on the reverse strand, counting down.
AGCCACACATTCATTACTGCACAATTCACAGCTTCCACGGGGATACCGTATGGCGGCTGGACAACTTAAGTTAATGGCAAAAGCAAGCATTTTCTTTAATTCTTCTCCGTTTTTCGGAGCCATGACCGTCATGTTCGGTATACAGCCAAGATAAGATAAATCAAAGATTCCCTGATGTGTTTCCCCGTCACTTCCCACAAGACCTGACCGGTCAATCGCAAACACCACAGGAAGCTTCTGGATACAGACATCATGAAGAATCTGGTCATATGCCCTCTGCAAAAAAGAGGAATAAATTGCCACAACCGGCTTCATTCCACCTGCCGCAAGACCTGCCGCAAAAGTTACGGCATGTTCCTCTGCAATTCCCACGTCAAAAAAACGCTCCGGATAAACTTTTGCAAAATCCGACAAACCGGTTCCATCCGGCATTGCCGCAGAAATTGTAACAATTTTATCATCATTTTTCGATAATTCCATAAGCTTTTCCGAAAATGCCCGGGTAAAGGTCTTACAGGTAGACTTATTGATATCTTTCCCCGTCTTTACGTTAAACGGATTCACACCATGGTAATTTCCCGGATTTTTCTCTGCATATTTATATCCCTTGCCCTTTTGGGTAATCACATGCACCAAAACGCCATGTTTTACCTTCTTTGCAATCTTAAATGCTTTCATGAGCTTATTGATATCGTGTCCGTCAATGGGACCGATATAGGTAATGCCCATGTCCTCGTAATTCATTCCCGGAATGAAAAAGTGTTTAATATTACTTTTTGTCTTTTTTATCTTCCGGATAACCGTATCCCCCACGCCCGGAATCTGTGACAAATGTTCTTTTACATTCTCCTTAATGTCATTATATTTTTCATCGGTACGGATTTCATTCAGCATATTAGAAATAGCACCCACATTTTTGGAAATCGACATATTATTATCATTGAGTACGATAATAAAATTAGTCTTAAGATTGGACGCATTATTCAATGCTTCTAACGCCATGCCTCCGGTAAGTGCTCCATCTCCGATAACCGAAACAACACTGTAATCCTCGTGATTTAAATCCCTTGCATGCACATATCCAAGTCCTGCAGATATGGAAGTGGAACTATGTCCCGTATCAAATGCATCATAATCACTTTCACGTCTTTTCGGGAATCCGCTCATTCCGCCGAATTTGCGCAGTTCATCAAATCCGGTCTTTCTTCCGGTAAGAATCTTATGCGTATAGGACTGATGCCCCACATCCCAGATAATCTTATCCTGAGGCAGATTAAAGACCAGATGCATTGCCATGGTCAGTTCAACCACACCGAGATTGGAAGCAAGATGTCCACCGGTCTTACTTATTTTTTCAATTAAAAACTGTCGTATTTCATCTGCCAGTTCATCATATTGGGAAGGATCAACCTTCTTAATGTCACCGGGCATGTTAATGTTATCTAAAATCATGTTACACCTTTTATAAGCAAAAATTATTTGTTCCTATGAACCAGCATCTGAAGAATATCCTCAAAGAAATCGGTATCCTCCACTTTTTTCCCTGTCTTTAACCCGCAAAGCAGTTCTTTCGCTTCCTCTGTATATCGTTCTACGTCTTTTACTGCTTTATCCATTCCATATAAAGTCACATATGTTGTCTTATGATTCTTTTCATCACTTAATACCGGCTTTCCCAGCTCTTTTTCATCACCCGTCACATCCAGGATGTCATCCTGAATCTGAAAAGCCATTCCAATACAATTTCCAATCTGCTCCATGACAGAAACAGACTTCTCATCTGCCCCGGCAAGCACACTTCCAATCATGAGGGAAGCTTCCAGAAGGGCTCCTGTCTTTAACCGGAAAATAAAATCCAGCATTCCCTTATCCACCGGTTTTCCTTCGTTTGTAACATCTGCGGTCTGACCGCCTATCATGCCGTATATACCGGCTTTCTTCATAAAAATCCGTAGTGCATGGGAGATTTTTTCGTAATCTTTAGTATTCTTGGCATGATCAAAGGCTTTTGCCGCCGTTTCATAGGCATAATTTAACAGGGCATCCCCTGCAAGAATTCCCACTGCCTCTCCGTATACCACATGGGTTGTTTTTCTGCCGCGCCGATAATCATCATTATCCATCGCCGGAAGATCATCATGAACCAGTGAATACGTATGAAGCATTTCCATTGCAGCCATAAACGGCTCAATTATGACGGTCTTTCCGCCAAACATCCGGTATGTTTCCTGCATCAGAAGGGGACGGATTCGTTTTCCGCCTGCTTTGACACTGTATTCCATGGCTTCCATGATTATCTGCTGATACCCTTCCTTTTGCGGAAGATACTTGTCCAAGATTGTTTCAATGCCCGACACTTCCGCTTCGAGCCTGTTTTTAAAGTCCATTATTATCCTCATTTTCATTTAAAATTATAATCTGTTTTTCCACTTTATCAAGCTGTGAATTACAGTTTTTTACTAATTTCATGCCCTCATTATATAACTGAAACGACTTTTCCAGTGAGACATCTCCTGTTTCCAGTATAGAGATGATTTCATCCAGTTTATCAAAGGATTCCTCAAGATTTGCCTGTTTTGCCATTATTGCCTCCAATCATCCGCTTTTCCTTCTCCGTAACATCCGCTTTCAGGACACCGTCTTTTAGTGTAATCAAAACAGCATCATGAAGAGAAACTGCATCTATGCTCTTTACTGCTGTTCCTGTATCATCTTCCACATAGGCATATCCTGCCATGATACGGTTAAGCGGTGATACACCGTTTAGCCTTCCGGACAAAAGAGCAAGGGTATGCTTCTTTTTCTTAAGAATGTCAAGAATTGTATGATTTAAGCGTTCCTCGTAATCATGAACCGTCATCCTTCTCTCATTCAATACATTAACCGGATTCAGATATCGGAAGGAACGTACATATCCGTTCAGCTGTTCCCTCATGCCCTGGATTTTATCTTTCATGCACTGATTCAGCCGCATATTGTAATCCTGAATCTGTTTTTCCACAGCAAGAATATCACAAACTGCCAGTTCTGCCGCAGCAGAAGGTGTGGGTGCCCGAAGGTCCGCCACAAAATCCGCAATGGTATAGTCCGTTTCATGTCCCACGGCAGAAATCACCGGTGTATTACACTCAAATATAGCCCTTGCAACAGCCTCTTCGTTAAATGCCCATAAGTCTTCAATGGAACCGCCGCCACGGCCTGCTATAATCACATCAACACCCAGTTTGTCCAGACAACGGATGCCCCTTACAATAGATTCTTTTGCATGCTCGCCCTGAACAATGGCAGGATATAATACCAGCTGC
>JAQXXN010000259.1 GCA_029226085.1 Thermoflexaceae bacterium | reverse complement strand
TCTCCGGATGGGAGTGGAAAGCATCTGGTGGTCCGTTGTTGTCAGCAATGCAATTTCAGCATTTATCATTTACGCCCTATACCGCATGGGACTCTGGAAGAAAGAGGTTGTAAAGATTCGAAAATAATATATATTTTTTCTTTTAGAGGTTAAGTTATCGGACATTTCTGCCGATATCCATCATGTAAGTACACAAAATGCCACGGAGGGCGAATTTTCATTCATTGAAGCGTATGTGCTTAACAGAAATCATGCCGTATGAAGACTGACGGCGGAATGGAGGAAAAATGATAAACGGAGTTAATTCAACACAAAGTGCTACTTATACTGCTGCTTATTCTGCAACACCTAAGACCGAAGCAAAGGAAACTGCTTCTTCCAATGAAACCGGTGTTGTTTATGAGTCCACAGTAAAATCTTCTTACAAGAAGGATAACTCAGCACTCATTGCACAGCTTAAGGCTGACAGTCAGAACCGCATTAACCAGATGCAAAGCCTTGTTTCCCAAATGTTTGAAAAGCAGGGAATCAAGATTGGAACTGCAGATGACATGTGGAAGACTCTTGCGAGTGGCAATTTTACGGCAGATGCCGCTACCATTGCCCAGGCAAAAGAAGATATATCCGAAGACGGATACTGGGGTGTAAAACAGACCTCAGACAGAATTTTTGATTTTGCAATGGCTTTGTCCGGCGGAGATTCCGAGACCATGGAAAAGATGAAAGCGGCTGTTGAAAAAGGTTTTCAGCAGGCAACCAAATCCTGGGGCAAGGAACTTCCTGGCATATCCAGTGATACATATGATGCAGTAATGCAGAAATTCGATGATTTCTTCAACAAGGAATCTTCTGTTGAGGAATAACAATTACTTTGCTATCTCCATGCAAAAAGATAGAGATGATGCCGCATAACTTCAGGATTCGTCCTGATTATGCGGCATTCATTTTTATCTGGTAATCAGAAGTTTGTCGCCCCGTTTTACATTATCCACGGTAATTTTATTGACACCACGTATTTTTTCCACCGTTGTCTTATAGCGTTTTGCAATATCCCACAATGTTTCCTCATTGGACACAATATATCCGATAATTCCCGGGAAACTTGAAAGCTCCTTGCTTGTCATCGGAGTCATATCTGCCTCTGTGATAAATTTTTGTGACATTACGCGCATCATCAGAATTTCTATTCCTACAAATACCCGGACTTCCACTTCATCCCCGCTGATCATGGATGCATTAATCTGATCCACGCACAGATTGATGGCATATTCCGGGGTTCCTGCCTGTTTCTCCATGCTCATTTCCTGTAAAAAAGGAACCTGACACTGAAATGATGCCATCGGGCCATTGTCATCCGCAGAGATATAGATGACCGTAACATCCACAAATCCCTCTATCTTCATTCCGTCTTCCGTCACTGCTGCATTTTCCAGATGTGCATCTCCATACGCATAACATATCTGTAACGGTTTTTCATCAGCATCACTGATTTTATATTTGTTATATCCCCTTGCCTTTAAGCTGTTTTTCATTATCATCTGCTGGAAATTTTTATCACAGCTTTTTACATCCACATGATTCGCAGTGGAATACATATCCCACACCACAGGCATTTCTTCTTCACTATATGCCTTAATATCAATCTTTATGATTCCTTCTGCTCCTATGACACGTTCTTCTCCGTCATAATCTGCTTTTATGAGAACAGATGTTTCCTGAAGCCGTAACGGTATCATGGAAAACATTTCTTCACTGACACCACTTAATTCCACCTTTCCCTCGAAAGGAACGGCTGTTTCATACCATTGTGTTATGTCATCATTGTCTGGTGTGTAAATGATAAAAATACCGATATCGCCCTTTATGTATAATCCATCATCCAGAAGCCTTGTTTCCCGCGACTTTAAACGCATATCACTCCAGATAAGATTTCTGACGTTTGGTTTGTTTTTGGGAAGCTCAATATCCTCCTTTATTCGAAACGTATCCTCTCCGTCTGCCTTAATCTGAGAAAAGACCATATTTTCCTTCCGCACGAGGACATTCCCGTCCGTAACATCCGTAACAATTTCATCATCGCTGATTTCATCCCCAAAGCAGCTTATGGCAATAAGGGATTTAATATTAATCTTCCTGCTGTTAATGATTTTAACGGAAAAATCTTCAATTTCCGCTTTTCCACGGAAATTTACCTGGCTTTTCTCATCTTCCAGTTCAAAGGTTTCCTCAAAAGGATATTTGCCCTCCAGATGCTCCAGCCCGCCGTTATCACTGTTGAGATACAGAATATCAAATTCCACATATCCCCTTACCGCTTCTTTCCTGTCTGAAGCCTTCATGTTCTCTATGACTGCCTCATGAGTACTGCATATTATTTTGTTAATGTCGCCTTTCATTTCCGGTACATTCATGTCTTCATCCACTGTTTTAAACTTCTTCATGCTTTTCTCGCTACAGTTTAACCGCACACTTTTTTTAACCAGCTCCACCAGGCATGCTCCTTTCCTATTCCTGTCTCATTTAATCAAAAACTACCGGATAATCCATATTTTCTATCATAACCACAATATATGGATATGTCGGTTCCTCATTAATTGTTTCTCCCTTGGCAGGTCCAATGAGATTGGTATCAATTCGTATTGCATTTTCCGTAAGATAAAGATCCTTGACCGCAATGCTGTATCCGCTGGTACTGCGTTCCCCATATCCCACTGCTATGTACATGTTTTCTTTTGCGGAGAAGATGACCCTGAATTCTTCTTTTTTCTTTTCTTCAATAACATCCTTTATCTCCTGAGGCAGATTTTCTTCATCTACAACCGTAAAATCAATATCTGCCACCTTTTCCCTGCTGCTGTCCGAGATACTGCACCCGGCAGATATCAGGCATGCAGAAAGAAGTGCCGCAATGAGGACTGATTTTTTTACTGCTCTCATAACATGATTCGTCCTTTCATCAAGATAATAAATTATATTGACCTGGGACGAAGAATATGACTTGGAGTGGATAAAATGCTGATGGTGGTATCAAAATTTATTTCCGGAAACATCGCTTCATCGTTTCCATGGTTTGATTTTATGTCCCATTTCTCTTAAACGATTTGTATACTTTTCAAAAAAGTCCAAAAAAGCTTCTCTTTCTTCTTGTTGTTTAATATCCGGTGTCATAAACTTTGCAGTTGATGGAGAATCCATGATTTCTAATTTGGTTCCATATCCCAATCTATCACTATCCTGATATATAAACCATGCCTGATAACAATCCCTATAATAAATAGTTTCTTTAACCGTATTGATATCAATATGCATCGGTATACTATATGTGGTCAGATTCTGATCTACCGTTAAAACAATCACATCATAATCCTCTTCCCGATACCCTACAATATAATTTTCATAGGTTGTGGTTCTGACATGTGTAAAGGAATTAAACTGTGAGTTCGTTGATTCGGCATGTAAAATCCGATAGGAATTTCCATTCTCTATTGCCATATTAAATAAATCTCTCATTTTCTTCTTGTTTTGTAATACATTTTCCTCATTAAAAACCGGCTGCTTCTTCTTAAATAATCCCATTGTTTTTCTTTCTTCCTTTCTATTTCTTCATCAATCAAATAAAGAAGGGCTTGTATTGCACCCCTGCCTTACAAGTCCTTCTTTCCCATAAAAACCCTTTTAATTATACTTCTTCTGCCTCCGCAGCTTCATCATAAGCCTTAAGAATAAGATTCTGAAGCATTTCCCGTGTGTCGGAATTAATTGGGTGCGCAATGTCACGATATTCTCCATCGGTGGATTTTCTGCTTGGCATTGCAATAAATAATCCCTTTTCGCCTTCAATTACCTTAATGTCATGTACCACAAATACATCATCAATGGTAATTGATACCACGGCTTTCATCTTACTGTCCTTTGCTACCTTTCTTACCCTAACATCTGTTATGTTCATAATCCCGTTCTCCCTATAACATTTATTACGCATCATATCTTGATGTCTGTTCAATAACGATTTTGATGTCTCCGTTTTCACCCACAAACCTGCTGTTTGCCCTTATGGTATTATGACTCTCCACAATACAGTTCTCGATGTAGGAATTGTCTCCGATATATACATCATTTAATACAATGGAATTCTTAATCGTACAATTATTCCCTATGTATGCCTTCTTGAATATAATGGAATTCTCAATCTTGCCATTGATGATACAGCCGCTTGCCACCAGACTGTTCTTCACGTCTACCCCGAAATTATATTTTGCCGGTGGAAAATCATCGACCTTGGTATATACATCCGGATATTCATTAAAGAAATAATCCCGCACATCTTTCTTTAAGAAATCCATGTTGGTCTTGTAATAAGAATTTACCGTGGAAATATTGCTCCAGTACGAATCAAGCTTATATCCGTAAATCTTTTTCACGTTTTTGTATCGTACCAGTATGTCCTGTACAAAGTCATAACGGTCTTCCGATGCGGCACGCTCAATCAGTTCAATGAGCTGGCGCCTGCGGATAACGTAAATACCTGTTGAAACCGTGTTGGAATTCGCCGCAATCGGCTTTTCTTCAAAGTTAGTAATCCTGCCGTCATCATCCATGCTTACAACACCAAAACGGCTTGCATCCTCTTCTTTGTCCAATTTCTTTACAACAACGGTGATATCTGCCTTCTTCTCGATGTGATACTCCAGAACCTTATTGTAATCCAGCTTATAAATACCGTCTCCGGAAGCTATGACAACATACGGTTCATGGCTGCTCTTTAAGTAATCCAGATTCTGGTATAAACAATCTGCCGTTCCTCTGTACCAGAATCCATTGTCCGCAGACATGGTCGGAGTCAGTACAAATAAGCCGCCCTGCTTTCTTCCGAAATCCCACCATTTAGAAGAACTTAAATGCTGATTTAAGGACCGGGCATTGTATTGTGTCATTACTGCAACTTTTTTAATATGCGAATTTGACATGTTGCTTAATGCAAAGTCAATACTTCTATAGCTTCCAGCCATAGGCATTGCAGCTATGGCCCTTTTATTGGAAAGCTCCTTCATCATCTTGTTATTGCCACCGGCTAAAATAATACCTATCGCTTTCATTATACTTCACCTGCCTTAATTATAGTGCCTCCGCCTGCCAGTACTCCATCAGGATAATCGGCCTGTGTTGTTATTCCGGAAATTGCTGTATTCTTTCCAATCTTTACGCCATCCGGAACTACGGAGTTCTCTCCGATTGTTACAAGACCACCCTTGTAAATCTTCGGGAACTGCCTGTTCTCAACCTCTTCGCCAATACCAAGTTCACAATTTGCCCCAACCGTAACATCCTCTGCAATGATTGCCCGGTTGACAACCGTACCTTTCTTAATGACAGAACCCTTCATGATAATGGAATCCCTGACAACGGCACCTTCCTCTACAACCACACTGGCACCAATGACCGAATTCACCACGGTTCCGTAAATCTCCGTACCCTCGCTGATAATACTCTTTTCAATATGTGACTCGGCAGATAAATACTGTGGTGGAAGTGAATCGCTCTTGGTATATATTTTCCAGAATTCTTCATACAGATTGAATACCGGAATAATATCAATAAGTTCCATGTTGGCTTCCCAGTATGAACTTAATGTTCCCACATCCTTCCAATAACCATTGTACTCATATGCAAATAATCTCTTGTTCTGCGCAAAGCAGTATGGAATAATATGCTTGCCAAAATCACATTCCGGCTGGTCCTTCAGCTTAAGAAGTGCTTCCTTCAATACCTTCCAGCTAAATATGTAAATACCCATGGACGCAAGGTTGCTTCTTGGGTTTGCAGGCTTTTCCTCAAACTCCGTAATCTTGTTGTCCTCATCCGTAATCACAATGCCAAAACGGCTTGCTTCCTCAATTGGAACAGGCATTGCCGCAATGGTGATATCTGCATTATTGGCCTTGTGATAATCAAGCATCACCTTATAATCCATCTTATAAATATGGTCTCCGGAAAGAATCAGAACATATTCCGGATTATAAGATTCCATATATTCCAGATTCTGGAATATTGCATTTGCCGTACCGGTGTACCATTCACTGCTGGTACTCTTTTCATATGGAGGAAGTACCGTTACTCCTCCCACGTTCCTGTCCAAATCCCACGGAATACCGATTCCGATGTGGGCATTCAGTCTTAGCGGCTGGTACTGGGTAAGCACACCGACCGTGTCCACTCCGGAATTAATACAGTTACTTAACGGGAAATCGATAATTCTATACTTACCGCCAAATGAAACTGCCGGCTTGGCCACCTTGGCTGTCAACACGCCCAGTCTGCTGCCTTGTCCACCTGCCAATAACATGGCTATCATCTCTTTTTTTATCATGCTATCACCTCGTGCTGTTAAATTGTAGGTTTATTATATCATAGTTTTCAAATTTTGTGAATAAATTTAACAATTTTTTAAATAAAAATCAGATAATTTTGGTAAGATTAACCAAGTTCCTGTATCGGATGTACAAAACGCCTTTCCTAAGAAATAATAATCCGCAAATTTGTTCATATAATATATAAACCATTTGATATTTATTCAGCCGCGCATTATAATATTCCAAGGATTGAAAAGCAAAGGAGTAATACCATGTACCATATTAATTTTAATAAACCATGCAATGTGCATTTTATCGGAATAGGCGGTATCAGCATGAGCGGGCTTGCCAAGCTTCTGCTAAGCCGCGGTTTTAGAGTTTCCGGTTCTGACAATAAAGAATCCGAACTTACAAAGGAACTGGAAATGGAAGGATGCCGCATTTTTTACAGCCAGACGGCAGATAACATTTCCGATGAGCTGGACCTTATCGTATATACGGCAGCAATTCACGAAGACAATCCTGAGCTTGTTGCAGCACGTGCCTCCAAGGCTGTCACCATTACCCGTGCAGAGCTTCTCGGTCAGGTAATGAGTAATTATCATACGGCAATTAATGTTGCCGGAACACATGGAAAGACCACAACTTCTTCCATGATTTCCGAGATTTTGCTGGAAGCACAGAAAGACCCGACCATTTCCCTCGGAGGAATTCTTGACAGCATCGGCGGTAATTTCCGGGTAGGACATTCGGATATCTTCCTCACGGAAGCCTGTGAATACACCAACAGTTTCCTTTCCTTTAATCCAACCGTGAATGTCATATTAAATGTTAAGGAAGATCATCTGGATTTCTTTAAGGATATCAATGACATCCGGCATTCCTTTAAACTTTTTACTGAAAAGCTGCCACAGGCCGGAACTTTAATCATTAACAGTGATATTGATGACATCGAATATTTTTACCGGGATGCAGCCTGCCAGAATGTCATTACCGTGGGTTCTGATCCGGAAAAATCCGTTTACAGTGCCTGTGACATTACATATAACAGTCTGGGACTGCCTTCCTACACCTTGATAAAGAATAAGAAAAAAATAGGAACCCTTTCCCTGGGTGTTCCCGGTCTTCACAATGTATACAATTCCCTTGCTGCCATTGCCTGCGGAGAACTTCTTAATATTCCGTTTGAAACCATTGCCAGTGCATTGCTTCATTTTAAGGGTACCAGAAGACGATTTGAATACAAAGGGGTCCTGATGCCGAACAACACGACCATTATTGATGACTATGCCCACCATCCGGATGAAATAACGGCGACCTTAAAAAGTGCCGCAAACTATCCTCACAACCGAATCTGGTGTGTGTTCCAGCCGCATACTTACACCCGTACCAAGGCATTTCTAGATGATTTTGCCAAAGCACTGTGTCTTTCTGACATTGTGGTTCTTGCAGACATTTATGCTGCAAGAGAAACCGATACTCTCGGAATCAGTTCTCAGACTCTCCGGGACAAAATAATTTCTCTCGGAGGAACATGTTATTATTTTAAGTCTTTCGAAGAAATACAAAATTTTATTAAGACAAACTGTATCAACAATGATTTGTTGATAACCATGGGAGCCGGAAACGTAGTAGAAATCGGCGAAAACCTTCTAAAATAATACAAAAAATACATTTATCCACAATATCCACATTTGTTAAGCAGATTATTAACAATCACAACAATTACAAATGTGGATTTCTTGTTGATAAAAAAAGAAAATATGGGGATAAGTCCTATTCCCCAGAAAAGTGAATTATGATAAAATTATTTATATTTGTTGTACTGATTTAGAAAGAGAGACAAAATCATGAAATGTTTAACACTGAAAGCCGATAACCGTATGGATTATACCACGGTATCCAATATTTTTATTGACAATTACATGCCACAGGCCAATGGAGAATTTGTCAAGATTTATCTGTATCTTCTGCGATGCATGTCCGACCCTGACATGGATATTTCCATTTCATCCATTGCCGACCGCTTCGACCACACGGAAAAGGACGTAATCCGTGCCTTAAGGTACTTTGCGGGCAAGGGGCTGATTTCCATTGAATACGGTGAGGATGATGAGCTTTCGGCAGTTACGTTTCTTCCTATTAATTCCGAATTTACCGTCATTCGCAAAAATGTAGCTCCGGCATCTTCCATGCCGGATGAAACCGATACCGCAAAAGAAGGGACAAGTCCTGACAAAGCAGAAGTTCCTGCAGTTAATGAACCGCCTGCCAAGCCTTCTTATTCACCGGCACAGTTAAAGAAGCTGACCTCCAACGAGGATATCAGCCAGCTTCTTTACATTACCCAGAAATACCTTGGAAAGACTCTTACTACCAGTGAAACCAATACCATTTTGTATCTCTATGATACCCTTGGTTTTTCGCCGGAGTTAATCGAATATCTCATTGAATATTGTGTAACCAATAATCACAAGAGCATGCGTTATATCGAGAAGGTAGCATTGTCCTGGGCATCGGACGGCATTGACACCATTCAGAAGGCCAAGGCCAATACCAATCTTTATAACAGCAATGTCTATTCCATCATGAAGGCTTTCGGTTTAAACGGACGCAATCCTGCCGAAGCCGAAAAGAAATTAATCAGCAAATGGTATGAAGATTATTGTTTTGATAATGAAATCATCATTGAGGCATGTAACCGTACCATTAAGGCCATTCATGCGCCAAGCTTTGAATATGCTGATTCCATTCTGACCAGATGGAAGAATAATAATGTTACCAAATTATCCGATATTGCTTCTTTAGAGGAACAGACACCAAAAAAGACCATGAAGATTTTTAATGCAAAATCCGCCGGAAATTCCAATAAATTTAACGATTTTCCACAGCGTACATACGATTTTGACATGCTTGAAAAACAGTTAATGGAGGATTAACAGATACCATGGGACTAACCAACTCTCAATATGACGCCATCATGCGTTCTTACAGTGAACGACAGTCCGAAGGTCTTCGCATTCAGAAGGCACGCCGGGAAGAAATATCAAAAAAGATTCCCGAATTTTCGGAACTGGATAATCAGATTGTTTCGTTATCCATGGAATATGCCATGGCTTCCCTTGGTGATGAAAAAGCTTCCTTTACCTTAAAGGAGCTTCAAAACCGGATTGCATCCCTTTCCGAAAGAAAGATTAATCTTTTACAAAAAAACGGCTATCCGGCAGATTATCTGAATCCTTTTTATTTCTGTCCGGACTGCAGGGATACGGGATATATTGACGGTGAAAAATGCCACTGTTTTAAGAAAGCGGTTACCGAGTTTTTTTACTCCCGCTCCAATGCCAAGAATATCCGCAGAAACGAGACCTTTGATACATTTTCTCTGGACTATTATTCAAAAACCCTTACGGATTCTTCTACTAACAAAAGTGCCTATGAGCATATGAAGGATGTTCTTGCCGCAGCCAGACGCTTTGCCACAGACTTCGGACAGGATTGTGCAGTGAAAAATCTCCTCTTTTATGGTGATACAGGTCTTGGCAAGACCTTTCTTTCAAACTGCATTGCCAACGAACTGATAAAAAGCTGCCACAGTGTCATTTATCTGAGCGCCATAGAATTGTTTAATGCCTATTCCAAAAGTGAATTCGGCAAGGATTCGGAACAGGATGAAATCACCCGGGAGATAACAGACTGTGACCTTCTGATTATTGATGACCTTGGCACTGAGCTTGCCAACACATTTACCAATTCACGCCTGTTTTTTTGTATTAATGAGCGTATCCTTAAGGATAAATCCACGATTATTTCTACAAACCTGACCCTGGATAAGATTTTTGAACATTATTCAGACCGGATATTTTCTCGAATCATGCATTCCTATAAGGCCTATAAGTTTTACGGTGACAACATCCGCATGTCCATGCGGAAACCTTCTGGATTGTCTTAAATCCGATACTTAAGACTTATGCCTTGACGAATCATTTTTTGAGTTATATTATAAGCAGCGTAATGCTAATTTATTTTTACAGACATGGAGGATTATAAAATGCCACGTAATGATGTTATGTTGGAGACAAACCCGGTTGGTACCCTTGGTATCATCCCACTAAAGAGCTGTACCGCACTGGGAGAGAAAGTGAACAACTATCTGGTAGAATGGAGAAAGAGCCGCAACAATGCGCATGTGGGAACACTTGATTTTGCCGGATATCAGAGAGATTCCTATATTCTTGATGCCAAGACACCACGTTTTGGTTCCGGTGAAGGAAAAGGTGTATTAAACGAATCCGTCCGCGGTTATGATTTATTCTTAATGGTTGATGTATGTAACAACAGCCTTGAATATAATCTTGGCGGTCTCAAGAACAGAATGTCACCAGACGATCATTATCAGGATTTAAAGAGAGTCATTGCTGCTGCCGGCGGCAAGGCCCGTAGAATTACTGTTATCATGCCATTTTTATATGAAAGCAGACAGCACAAAAGAAGCGGTCGTGAATCCCTCGACTGTGCCTTAATGCTTCAGGAATTAACGAACATGGGTGTTGAGAACATTATTACCTTTGATGCCCACGACCCAAGGGTCCAGAATGCAATTCCGTTAAATGGTTTTGAAACGGTACAGGCTTCCTACCAGTTTATCAAATATCTTCTTTTAAATGTTGATGACCTTCAAATCGACAACGACCACATGATGGTTATCAGCCCGGATGAAGGTGCCACAAGCCGTGCCATCTATCTTTCCAACGTACTTGGTGTGGATATGGGTATGTTCTACAAGAGACGTGATTACTCCAGAATCGTTGACGGACGTAACCCAATCGTTGCCCATGAATTCCTCGGAACCAATGTGGAAGGTAAGGATGTCATGATTATTGATGACATGATTTCTTCCGGTGACAGTATCCTGGATGTTGCAAAAGAACTGAAAAAGAGAAAGGCAAGACGTGTCTTTGCCGCAAGTACCTTCGGTCTTTTCACCAACGGCTTTAAGAAACTGGATGAGGCTTATGAAAACGGTATTATTGACAAGATTCTTACCACTAATCTTGTTTATCAGTCACCGGAATTACTGTCAAAGCCATATTACATCAATGTAGACATGAGCAAATACATTGCCCTTCTGATTGATACCATTAATCATGACTGTTCCATCAGTGATATTCTTGATCCGGTTGACCGTATCCATACCAAAGTACGCGAATACAATGAGGCAAGAGCAAAAAAGACAAAGTAATCTGCCATTCGCGATAATACTTCCGGAGCATGAAATACTACGGGGAGAAGTTTTTCTATCCATGAATAACTTCTCCCCGTTTTTTAACGGATATTATATTTTTCGGCAATGATTTCCCGTACCTTTGAAAATTCCCTGATACCCGGCTGATCTTCCACATGCTTCCCGATATGCTTTTCCATCCAGACCATGTTGTACCAGCGTTTGAATTTGTAACCACATTCATAGAATTCTCCCACCATCCGGTAACCCATGTGCGTATGAAAAATAACGCTGTCCCTGGTCAGGTATTCATCCCCTTTTTCAATATAAGCAATACAGGCATTCATGTTCAGAACATTCTGTTCCTTTAATACATTTTCCAGGGCTTCATGAAGTGTTCTTCCAATTCCCATCCGTTTTTTATTCTGATTTACATAAATCGATGTTTCTACTGCCCAGTCATAAGCCGGCCGTTCATGGAAAGAACCGGCATAGGCATAACCCAGGATTTCGCCGTCACTTTCCGCCACAAGATACGGATATCTTTCCAATGTCCTTTGGATTCTTTTTTCAAATTCCTCTTTTAAAGGAACCTCATATTCAAACGTAACTGCCGTATTTTCCACGTATGGCGCATAAATCTCAAGCAGTTTTTCTGCATCTTTTACTACTGCGGTAC
This sequence comes from Thermoflexaceae bacterium, assembly GCA_029226085.1. Taxonomy (GTDB): domain Bacteria; phylum Bacillota; class Clostridia; order Lachnospirales; family Lachnospiraceae; genus MGBC120314. Next base: position 11,697 of record JAQXXN010000259.1, on the reverse strand, counting down.
GAATAGTAACACTTTTTTCTTCCATGAATAGTTCTCCTTTTGTCTATTCCTTTGCCGTAAGCTGATATACCAGCCGGCTGGTCAGATAGCCTGCCATTACCGCAACCGGTATGGTCAGTATCATGTTTTGATGTGCGGACATACTTCCTCCAAACATATAGGTTATCATCTGCCCCACAAATCCTCCCCAGAGATATATTTCATAAGAACACTCTCCAAGACTGTTTAACATCCGAAACTTCGGCTTTGTTCCAAAGGCAAGAGTACATAAAATATATGGAAGAAAAACCATGCATGCAAAAATAACCTGTCCCAGAAGGCAGCTTATGATAAATCCTGCCGCTGCTGCCATGCTCCACAGAGCGCTTAAATATATCCTGCCGGCATATACTGCATAAATCATACCCAGAAAAAACATGGTAACGGGCATTATGACTGCCACAATCCCGTCAATGCCAAGATATACTCCATAGCCAAGAGCCCCCGCAAGCACCATGTACAATATTACAGAATACATGACATGATTTTTTTGAAGGAGCTTCATTTTATAAAAAACATAACAAAGCAGATAACAGAACACTTCCACACGGATGGTCCATATGGGACCATTTACGGATGTTCCATAGACATTTCCCACAAATACACCCGGAAGTTCATGTTCGCTCAGAAAAATCAGGTTTTTTAAATACCGATAAGTTTCCACACTGGTAAAATATTCTTTTAAATCCAGTGTGGTAACAAAAGGTGCCGCCAGAAACACGATTGCAAATGTAACGATGATAAAGGACGGATAAATCCTAAGAATTCTTCGTTTCCAGTATCTTTTTCCGTCCCCGTTTCTAAGAATACTCATGGCAACCAGAAGTCCGCTGTAAAAAAAGAATATATTGACTGCCAGCCCGCCCAGATCACCTTTTGCTCCTGTTATGACAGAAAACCAGTCTGTCTGCCGGTATCCTGTGGCAAATGCATAGGCATGACTTACAATCACAAGAAATGCCGCAATTAATTTTATGAGATTTAAGTTGTTATGACGGTTTGTTGCCGCTTCTGACAAGACCTTATAAGATGCCATAAACTGCCTCCATGTCAAGATTTTTTCGAATCAGATCCGAAAGCCGGTCAAACTGCTTTTCCTTGTATTCTTTATAATCCATGTTCCCCTCATCCGGTAAAATATTTTTCTTTTCACACAGATACCGGATTATATAATCAGAAAATCCGGTATTTTCAAATATCCCATGAAAATACGTTCCAAACACATTATCCTTAATGCACCCGTCTTTTTCACCATTCCTTTTGGTAAGAAAAGAGAGCGCTTCCTGTCCCTCTTCATTCTTTCCATAAAAAGTTTCTCCCATATGAATTTCATAACCGGTAAGTGTTTCATCTTTCATGTTCTTAAACACCCCGGCAGGATTCACTTTTCCTTCTGCCTGGATGGTATGTTTCTGTCTTCGAAAATATGTCTCAGTGTCCAGAAGGCTCATGCCCTCTATGCTTCCGCCGCCTTCCACACCTTCCTCATCCGTAATTCTTTTTCCCAGCATCTGATATCCGCCGCAGATTCCCATGACAAGACAGCCTTTTTGAGAAAGCTCCTTAATCCTTGCTTCCCATCCGCTTTCACGAAGCCATTTCAAATCTGCGATGGTATTCTTGGTTCCCGGAAGAATGAGCATGTCCGGAAAGCCTGCTTCTAACGGACTAAGCGCATAACTTAGCTTGACCACATCCAATGCTTCTAACGGAGCAAAATCAGTAAAATTGGATATTTTCGGAAGTTTTACCACACAGATATTTAATATTTCTTTTTTCTTGCCATGTTCTTCCTGATTCTTTCCAAAAGACTGCCTCCCATGGAAACGCTCACTTAGGCTGTCCTCATCTTCTATGTCAACAGTGTCATACGGAATCACACCAAACACTTTCTTTTTACATTTTTCTTCAATCATTCGAATACCCGGTTCCAGAATTTTACGGTCACCACGGAATTTATTAATGATGAGACCCTTAATTCTGTCCCGTTCTTCCTTTTCCAGTAGCTCTACCGTACCATAAAGCTGTGCAAACACACCTCCACGGTCAATATCTCCCACCAGAAGCACCGGAGCATCAAGCATCTTAGCAAGTCCCATGTTTACAATATCATTTTCTTTCAGATTAATTTCTGCAGGACTTCCTGCACCCTCCACCACAATAATGTCATTGTTTCTGCTTAGGATTTCATATGCCTCTAAAATGTCCGGAATTAATTTCTTCTTGTACTTAAAATACTCTGCGGCAGGCATGTTGCCAATGGATCTGCCATTTACAATCACCTGGGAGCCCATATCCGTGGTCGGTTTTAACAACACAGGATTCATATATACGGAAGGGTCAATTCCACAGGCTTCCGCCTGCATTGCCTGCGCCCTTCCCATTTCCAGTCCATCTCTTGTGATATAGGAATTCAATGCCATGTTCTGGGATTTAAAGGGTGCCACACGATATCCATCTTCCCTGAAAATGCGGCATAAGCCAGCTGTTATAAGGCTTTTTCCTGCATTAGACATGGTTCCCTGAATCATTACGACTTTTGCCATCTCATCCTCCTACTGCGCTACAATCTCCTTTATTTCACCAATCAGAATCTCATTTTCCCCATGGCTTTTTATACCAATCCGATAAAATCCCTTATTCATGCCTTTGTAATCATCACATTTTCTTATCAGAATATGTCTTTCTAATAGTTTATCATAAAGCGGAACTTTATGGGTGATTTTATCCATGTCTTGAGAAAATAAAAGAAAATTTCCAGCACCCTCAATTACATTAAATCCTAAATTAATAAGTTCTTTTCTCAGATATTCCCGTTCCAAATCCACATATTCCCTGGTTCTTTCCAGATAATCCCGTTCCAAAAGAGCCGCCACACCTGCCGCCTGAGCAATGGCTGATACGTTCCAGCACTGTCTGATGGAGCAAATTTCAGATAAAAGCTTTTGATTGGACGAAATGGCATAGCCAAGGCGTACTCCTGCCATGGAATAAGTTTTGGTAAATGCTTTTATAAGAAAAAGATTCGGATATTTCTTTCCCTTCCCAGCAAAAGATTCCTCCCGGGTAAATTCAATAAAACATTCATCCAGAACTGTCAACGCACCAGAAACAGCGCATTTATCAATAATTTCTAATATTAAATCATATTTTAATATACTACCGGCAGGATTATTGGGGTTACACAAGAACACCATGTCATATGGTTCATCCAGTTTTTTTAAAAACACCTCCGCATCCTCTTCTCGTTTCAATGTAAAATTCTGCTCCGCTTTTAAAAAGAAATAATCCACGTCACAATGTACCGCATGCAGTGCTTTCTCATATTCCGAAAATGCCGGTGCCAGTATCAGCGCCCGTGAAGGCCTTACAGCACGAACCACATCATAAATCAGCTCTGCCGCCCCATTACCGCATATTATGTCCTCTTCCTCCACCCCTTCTTTTGCTGCGATTGCCCTGCGAAGCCTTCTGCACGAATAATCCGGGTATGTTTCATAATCATTTATATTCTCTGCAATAGCCTGCCTTACACTCTGGGGCATGCCAAGCGGATTGAGATTGACTGAGAAGTCCAGTTTTATGTTGTTGGAATAAATGTCGCCACCGTGTTGATACATGTGAGTTCTCCTGTTCTATGGTAATGTATGAGTATGTTTGTGGGGCTGAAGTGTCGGATTCTCCTGCCGGATGTGGGTAGGAGATCCCTCTGAGTCGCAACCTTTACAATAATAGAATTTAAACACGCAAAACCATCCTCACCACCACAAAAACCCCAAACGCCAAAAATGTCGTCCCATACATTAATCGATTTGCACGGACAATATCCTGGTTTTCTATCTCCCTCTTCGCCTCACCAATATATGGTTTTTCACAAAGCTTTCCAAAATAGTACGAATTACCGCCAAGTCTTATATCCAATGCTCCTGCGCATACAGCCTCGGTCTGGGCGGAATTTGGACTTTTATGATTATAACGGTCACGCCAGAAAATACGGATTGCATTTTTTCCATCCATTTTTAGAAGAAATGCCGCCAGAATCATAAACAGAGCCGATAGTCTTGCCGGAATATAATTTACCAGATCATCCAGTCTGGCAGCAAAAAAACCGAAGCGAATATACTTTTCATTCCGGTAACCTATCATGGAATCCATGGTATTTACTGCCTTATATGCCATTCCAAGCCATCCGCCGCCAATCGTCATGTAAAACAATGGAGCAATGACACCATCTGATGTATTTTCAGCCACTGTTTCCACTGCCGCCCGGATGATTCCCTGTTCGTCAAGATTTTTTGTATCTCTTCCAACAATCATGGATACATTTTTTCTGGCACCCTCCAGATCCTTTTCTTTCAGGCTGTAGCAGACTTTCATGCTTTCTTTTTTCAGGCTCTTTGCCGCAAGCATCTGATAACAGATAAAACTCTCCACACAGATTCCGGCTACTACACTTATATGATAAATAAGGCTAATCAGGAAACAAGGCACTGCACCATATAAAAAAAGCATGGTCATCACAAGAAGGAATCCTGCAAATCTTTCCATTCCCGAAAATGCCTTTCGTAATATTCTTTCCAAAGTCCCTACTGTCTTTCCCATTAATCTTACCAAATGCGGCATTTTATGAGGGTCCCCAAACATTAAATCAAGAATAAATCCTATAAATAAAGCAGTCACTGAAGCTTTCATTCTCTCTCATCCTTAATTACCTGGCAAATACCGCAGATAATTCTTGTAACTTTTCTGGCTTTCTGCGAAATCAGGCACATCATCCTTCCATAAATTTCACGATACTCCCGTTCCTCCTTTGAAAGCGGAACCAGACCATATCCGATTTCATCTCCAATAATAATAACCTTTGGATTCTCCTCAACAAGTTTCTCCACAAAATCTTTCATATGTTCTTCCTCCTGAAAGTCCTTTCGGTATCTTTGGACAAAGCAATGAAAATGATTTACCGCATACGCCGTAAAGATTTCTTCCATGGAAATAGTACTTCCTTCCATAATTAATTCTTGTTTTAATCCTGTATATAATACCTTTTTCTGGCCCTTTCCGCCAATATAAACTTCCATATCCTGTCTACCCTTTCCATCTGTCTCTTGGGATTATAAGATAATCCGGATTCCCATTATGGTGCAAAATGCCATGATGAGTTCGCTTGTCTGGATAAAAAATCCTGCCATGTCTCCTGTCATGCCTCCAAAGTTCTTATATATCATATTTCTGAAGCAGAATGCAGTCAGAGCACAGCCCAGAATTACCAGAATTCCTGCAAAAAAATTAACCATACATAATACACATGCCGAAGCAAATATAAAAATGGTCAGTACGCCCGCAACAGTTCCTTTCTGCTGTCTTGAAGTAAATGTATACAGCGTTCCTTCATTTTTAGCATTTTTAAGAGTAACCGCCAGAAGGCACCCGGCTGCACGGGACAAAACCGCCTCTGTTCCGAGCATTATCACCTCTTCCATGGAGGAAACCTGACAGAATATTCCTGCGTATGCAATAAAATAAGCGAACGTCCAAATAATTGCAAATGCTCCCACATGTGGATCTTTTAAAATTTCCAGCTTCCTGTTTCTATCACCATAAGAAGATAATGCATCAACAACATCACAGTATCCGTCCATATGTATTCCTCCCGTGATAAAAAGCGGAATCAACGAGGCAATACAGCCGTATAATACATCATTGAATCCTAATTTAATACATATTTTCCACCAGAAAATAGAAAAAAATGCTATTACAAAGCCAATCATTGGAACGAAACACATGCTATACTTCATGTTATCTTCTTTCCAGTCTGCCTGCCCCACCGGAATCTTGGAAAACATGGCAAATGCAATTTTAAAGGAATTTAGTATTCTCAATATCGTACCTCCCTTTTGTCCCTTTTAAGAAAACCGGTATGGAATATACAGATTCCACTACATAATCGGACATTTTTCCAAGACCGGCATTGATTGCTCCCATATTTTCAATATATTTCATGGAAAACTCATCGTACTCCATGCCGTCAGACGATACCTCATTAGTCACAATAATCAGGTTTTTACACTTTTCTTTAAGCATCTCCACCTGTTTCAAAATTTCCGAAGAAGCTGCCTCATTATGATTAATATACATTTCATTGGCAAGGAGATTGGACATGCACTCCACCATAACCGAGGACTCCTTCTCAATGACAATCCCACTCAGATTGGTTTCCTGTTCTATCGTAAGAAATCCTTTTCCTTCCCGCATCTTCAAATGCCGGCGGATTCTCTCCATAGTTTCATTATCCGTATCTTTATGCATTGTTGCCACATAATAGTGGATTCCCGGCATCTTATAAAGCAGTTTCTCCGCAAATTCCGATTTACCGCTTGCCGAACCTCCAGTAACCGTTATCATCATAATGGCTTATACGCCTCCATGTTAATATCTCCAAACGTAATATTCTGGGAATATATTTTATGTGCCATGTCAATCAGCGGAAAGAGACTTACTGCACCGGTTCCCTCCCCCAGTGCCATGTCCGCATTGATATATGGCTTCTTTCCAAGCCTCTTACTGAGCATCTCGCAGGCAGGCTCTTTTCCTGCATGAGACGGGATTACATAATCAATTATATTTTCATTTAACATTGTTGCCAATATGGCAGAAACCGTGGAAATCAGCCCGTCAATCACCACCGGAATTCCATAAATGGCGCCTCCTGCAAACAATCCGGTCATACCTGCGATATCCAGTCCGCCGATTTTGGAAATGATGTCAATGGCATCCTTTCCATCCGGTTTATTTATCTCAATCGCCTTTCGTATAACCGAAATTTTTCTTTGAAGTCCCTCTTCTGAAAGTCCGGCACCCTTACCGGTCACAGCCTCCGGTTCCACTCCCAGAAGGACACTGGCGATAGCACTGCTGGTTGTGGTATTTCCGATTCCCATTTCCCCTGAAGCTATCATATCAAATCCCTGCTTTTTTGCATAGCCCGACATTTCAATTCCATAAAGAATTGCCTGAACGCATTCATTCCGCGACATGGCTGCTTCCTTGGCAATATTGCCTGTACCGCGCCTTACGCACCGGTTCAATACCCCGGGATTTACAATCTCTTCCTTAATCCCAATATTTACCGGAATTACCGTTACATTACTGATACTTCCCATGAGATTTACATTGGCAATCCCATCCGCCAGATTATTTGCCACAATTGCCGTAACTGACTCATCCGTCTGGCTGATTCCTTCACAGATTACACCATTGTCTGCACACATGATAACTGCGCATTTTTTCTCAACCGGAGCATTCACATCTTCCCTTATGGCACCAATCTGACAAATCAATTTCTCCAGTCTGCCAAGCCCATTTAACGGTTTGGCAATGGAATTCCATCTGTCTTTGCACTTCTTATAAAATTCCGTATCAACGGGCTTTATCTTAGTTAATTCTTCATTTAACACATCTTCTAATGTGTTATTTTCCATATTCTTGTCCATACTTAATTCCATACCATTTTCCATACTTATTTCCACTTTGTTTCCCATTTTAATATTTTCCATTCCGTCTGTCATTCTGATACTCTTCACACCGTTTCACGAAACGCCCTGCCGCTTTCTCATTCGCCGGAAAATAAAGATGTGGAAATCCTGCAAACAAATTGTTATCCGCATAAATACAAGGATATGCTTCTTTCCCTGATGCCGGCTCTGCAAGAAATGCGGTACCATTGTCCTCACTATCCCAATAATGGAACTCATGTCCTTTCAGGGTGTCTCCTTCATCACAAAGAACATTCGCTTTTACCGCTTTCAGGGCAACATAGCCGAATCTTACAAGATGTTCGGCTTTCTTACATTCCCCCGGAATTACTCCTGCCATTTCATGCATGCATCCGTCCACGTCTTCCAGCCATTCCTTCAAATACATATAACCGCCGCATTCCGCAATTACGGGCATGCCGGACCGAATGGCATCTTTTACCGCATTCCGCATTTCCTGATTCTTAGAAAGCTTTCGGGCGTGAACCTCAGGATATCCTCCTGCAAGAATCAGACCTGATATACCGGATGGAAGTTTCGTGTCATGCAGCGGGCTAAAGTATAAAATCTCACATCCCATATGCTGTAAAATCTCCAGATTCTCCTTATAACAAAAGGAAAATGCTTCATCCTTAGCCACCCCAATCTTTACCTTATTTTTCTCGCCATCGCCTTCTATTTCTTCTTCCTCCCAAAGAGGAACGGCATTTTTTGCAATCTCAAGTATCTTATCCACGTCAACCGTTTCACAGATCTTTTCCGATAACTTTCCTAACTGATTTGCGGCATCTTTTATTTCATCCGCTGAAATCAGCCCCAGATGGCGGTTTTCAAATGTTAATTCTTCATTTAATTCATTTAAATAGCCACATGGAACCAGTCCCATGGCAGCAATTTGCCCGGTCAGCTTTTCATAGGTTCCCCGTGACACATGATTTAAAATAATACCTTTGACATGAGAATTCTTTACATAGGATGTAAAGCCTTTTATGACCGCTCCAACAGAATTCCCCATTCCTTTTCCGTTAACGATAAGTATCACCGGCGTATTGGTGATATCCGCAATCTCATAAGTACTTCCAAGAGTTGTAAACCCTGCTCCGTCATAATACCCCATAACGCCTTCCAGTACACAGATATCACTTTTTCCCGCATGTTTCATAAAATATTTCCTTAAAGCCTCTTTTTCCAGAAAGAAACTATCCAGATTATAACTTTTCATGCCGATGACCTTCCGATGGAACATCGGATCAATATAATCCGGCCCACACTTGAAAGAAGTTACATTAAATCCTCTTTTAACCAATTCTGACAGAATCCCACAGGTAATTGTTGTCTTCCCGGTTCCGCTTCCTGTTCCCGCAAATAATATCCTGCCCTGATGCTTTTCCTGTTTCTTTTCCTGCTCCTTCTCCACTTCTGTCCTCCAAGTTCTTTTCAAAGCCTGTGCAAAACCTTTTCAAAACATACACCATCTGTTTTAGGAATTCCGTATTGATCTGATTCCTTAATACACTCACAGATAAAATCAGCAGCCTTTTTGACCGATTTTGTAAATTCCACTCCTCTTACCGCATCTGCCGCAATAATGGAAGCAAACACATCCCCGGTTCCACACCTTGTATCTCCGGCAGATTTTTTTCGGATGATTGTTCCCTTATCATTTTCAAAAACATAATTGCACAAATACATTCCTCTTTTGATACCGGTCACTACCATTTTTGCATCTTTCTTAAGTGTGTCAGAAAGACTCCGGCATAACATTTCCATTTTTTCAAAGCTTAAATCTTCCCTGTATTCCACTCCGGAAAGAATGCAAAGTTCCGTCAGATTCGGAGTTATGATATCTGCTTTTTTCGTAAGTTCTTTCATCTTCTCGCACATCTGTGCCGTATAAGTTGAATAGGTTGTTCCCCCATCTCCCATGATTGGGTCCACAATCACAACCGTATCCTTTCGTGAAAACTCATCGATGAAATTTTCTACCAGATTAATCTGTCTTGCAGAGCCGTAAAATCCCGTAAGAATGCCATCAAACTTCAACTCCAGCTTCTTCCATTCTGTAACATAGGGTTCCATAAAATCGGTATAATCCTGAAAGAAAAAAGAAGAATAACCGGAATGATTGGAAAAAATAGATGTAGGCACCGGACAGCACTGGATTCCAAAATGAGATATAATGGGCATTTCCACGGCAATCGAGCATCTTCCAAACCCTGTCATATCATTTATCACTGCAATTTTGTTGAACACATTATGATTTACGCCATTGTTTTCTTTTTTTTCATTCTTTCCCATATAACCTCCAAAAAAAGGCAGAACATACTCTTTCTGCCTTTTTCACATTTTTAACACCGGATTATTTATTTTTTACATTGTTAAACTTTGGCATCTTGCCGGAAGAAGTCTTAAGCTTATCAAAAGATTTCAGTTCATTTGACAAATACTCCGTATCAATCCGTAATGCCGCAATAATAAGAATCACTAAAACAAGGAACTTTACCATTGTCAGTGCCATAAAATTTTCAACCACCAGATAATCTCCAAACAGCGAAGCCACCTGTAAAATAACGGTCAATACAATTAATATTCCGTGCCAGAACGCCGGAAGTCCCTTTTTCAGTATTGCATATATCAAAAGACACGCTGCCGTCTGGAAAACCACATCAATGGTACAATTTAATCCCTTAAACAAATAAAACATGGGTGGAACGGAAATTGTCTGCTCCACGGATTCCATCATGCCTGCAATCTCTTCAGCTGTCATTCCATCAAGAAGCTGTTCCATTCCATAAGAATTAATGGTTGTTCCAAGCGTGGAAATATAAATTAAATCCATCCCGGATATAATGGCCTGTCCTATGGCGGTTCCAAGGCCTGCCATTAGTGCATCACCAAGCTCAAGTTCTCCGTTTCTGTCTGAAAATCTGATTGCAATCCACCGTGTCAGATGAATCAGCAGTGCAAAAATAACCGCTCTTGTAATACAGTACCCCGTCGATGTGGAAAAAAGCACCATATTCAGTCCCGGAACTACAGACAATATATAGGTCACCAGTTCAACACCTACAACCACCACAATCAGATAAGCTAACATTCCCATAAATCCCGGCATCAGCTTTGCCGAATATCTCATAAGTAAAATAAATCCTATGATAATGATTGCAGAAATCATGATAATTCCGCCTGCATTGAGTAAATTAAGCGATTCCTGCGGAAAAGTAATGTTATAGTCCATAAAAGCTCCTTTCACGTATATGAAATGAGAGCTGCCAAGTTCTGACAGCTCTCCATAATCTCGTCGTATGACAATATATCCTTAATAATAGAAATTCTATATAAAAAAGGCACACTGTTCTTCTTACTTGCAGATTATAATTTTGTTACGTTAGTTGCCTGTGGTCCCTTAGCGCCATCAACAACATCGAATTCAACCTCAGCGCCCTCTTCTACAGACTTGAATCCGTCCATGTTAAGACCTGAATAATGAACGAAAACGTCCTTTCCTGTCTCATCGCTGATGAATCCGTAACCCTTCTGGCTGTTAAACCACTTAACTGTACCTTTCATTTCGATACCTCCGAAAAAAATTAAAACTCTTGTGAATTAAATCACACTTATAGAGTTTACCATATTTAAACAATAGTGTCAAATCATTTCCAAGGATTTTCCTTAGATTTTTCCAAGAATCTCTCCCAGTTCTTCAACGGAAAATTCATATGCCTTATTACAGAAATGGCATTTTAATTCCACCGGCTTACCGTCATCTATCATTGCCTGGATTTCGTCTCTTCCGATACTGATTAATGCCTTCTCTACTCTTTCCCTGCTGCAGTTACAATAAAACTGTACCGGCATCTTATCCATGATTTCAAGGTCAAACTCACCAAGCAGTTCCTCAAGAATCATTTCCGGACTTTTCCCCGATGACAGCATGGAAGTAACCGACGTAATACCGGCAAGCTTTGTTTCCAGCTTATCGATGATTTCATCCGAGGCACCCGGCATCAGCTGTAAGATAAATCCACCGGCCTGTGCCACTGTATTATCCTTTGACATCAGTACCCCCAGTGCTACCGAAGACGGTGTCTGCTCACTGACTGCATAATAATAGGTCAGATCCTCC
>JAQXXN010000258.1 GCA_029226085.1 Thermoflexaceae bacterium | reverse complement strand
AGGATTCCTGTATCTTGAACAAATTTACGTTCAATCAGTTCATCTACTAGAGAAGAAATTGTTGTTTTGCTGAGCCCCGTCAGTTTGGATAGCTGAGCCCTGGAAATACCGGGCGTTTGCTGAATATGTCGATACAGTATTTTAAGGTTGTTATTTTTTATAATTTGTTGGTTTACAAGTTTCATAGGGACCTGCCTTCTTAGCTTATTTTTATTATTACCATATCATAAACAAAACGAGAATGAAAGCGGTCTTTTTAGTTAACCGATGAAAAAAGAAGAAGTATTGTTATCGGTAAAACTATAATGAATATCAAAAAAATATTTCATTGCACCGTTAATAAAAGAATCGCTTGGGAGTTTTGAATAACGCACAGTTACAGAATCAACCATTTTGCGAAAACCAGTGCTTTTCAATCCGTTTCGGACTTCATTTAGGAATAATTCTCCAAGAGGAGGTATTTTTCCTCCCAGTACGATCAGTGAAGGATTGACGGTACAAATCAGATTTCCCAGCGCCTGTGCCAGTTCCCATGCCATCTGACGTACCATGGTAATAGCAGTTGGATCCCGGAAGGTGACGGCTTTTCCTAAATCGGAAAAAGTAACGTAATCCTGCATTTCCAAGGAAGAAATTGAACCAAATTCGGAAATTCGCGATTTTAATCGGTTTTCTGAAATCATAGTTTCCAAACACCCATGATTACCACAAGCACATAAAGCTCCGTTTGGATTGAGAGAATAATGACCGAACTGGGTAAAAGAACCACTGGCTTTACCGAGCATATTTCCTTCTATAAAGAGCGTTGCGCCGATTCCTCTGCTGAAGTTTAAAAATGCAAAATTCTTTTCTTCAATTCCGGCATAGATTTTTTCTGCATAAGAATAACATGCAGTATCTTCCAAGAGAGCAACGGAAAACTCAGGAAATGCAACTCGCAGTGAATCAATCAGATTCTCTCTTTCGGTATCGAGCAGGCTGAGTGTGGTAGAATATACTTCATTGTGAGCAGCATCGATCATGGCAGATACAACTACACAGATGCCCAAAATTCGTTTGGAATCATAATGGTTCAATATAGAATGATAAAGGCAGGACGATGAACAGGCAATATAAGTATCACTGGGATTCAGCTGGTATTGTTCACTGAATACAGAAGTTCCTGCTATATCGACCAGGCATGCATAGACTGTGTTTTCCACCCAGTTAAGAACCAGTACATAATAACTGTTTGTCCTCACATGCAGGCAATTTGGTTTTCTGCCGATGGAATCGGAGTCGCTGATCCCGCTGTCAAGTATAAATTCGCGTTCAATCAGTTCGTCAACCAGCGTGGAAACAGTCGTTTTACTCAGATGCGTCTGCTTGGCAAGATTGGCTCTTGATATTCCGGGAGAAGAATAGATAGAAGTATAAAGATGCTTCATATTGGTATCCTTGATGAACTGTTGATTGACTAATTTCATTATGTTTTCACCTCCAATCTTTTATAATAGTCCAGTGACTTTATCAAAAATATCGTATCATAGAATGCAAAAATAAGCAATAAGTGTTTTCAAAAAGATGAAAAAGATATAAATTGTATAAATAAATGGAAATATTCAAAATATATAGTGATGTAAATAAAATATACAGAAAAATAAACGGGTTGAGAAGATAATATTGACAGAACAAATAGTAAGAACGACGGAATAAGAATGATATGTAGCGATATGCACAAGGAAATGCAATAAAAATAGTTAAAAATAGCAGAATATGCCAAGGGAAAGCAAAATACACAACAAATAATATTGACACATTAATGAAAACGTGATAATCTATATTCAAGCTAAATGTTAAGCAATAAAGTTAAACAGAGAAAAAAAGCTGAAAAACACATGTTTAGCTTTTATTTTTTAACATAATAGTTAAGTCACTGGACAAACAAAAAAGAAAGAGGTGGAATGTGTGAAAGTTGGTGTAATCGGATGTGGAGGAATGGGAACCACACATTATCTTTCGCTAAAGGCATTGTCTTCCCAGATGGACGTAGAGGTAGTAGCGTTGGCAGATTGCAGAAAAGATTTTCTAGATAAGGCTGCTTCCTATTTCCCAAACGCCAGAACCTATCAGTTTGGTATGGAACTGATAGAGAAGGAGTCACTGGATGTTGTACATATCTGTCTGCCCAGCTACCTGCATGTGAGTCATGCAGTGGCAGCTATGGAGAAGGGTATGAATGTATTTGTGGAAAAGCCGGTCTGTCTGACAGAGGAAGATGCCAAGCTGATTCTGGAAACGGAAAAGAAAACAGGTGTGAAAGCTATGGTGGGTCAGGTAGTACGTTCTTTTGAAGAATATAAGTATCTGAAAGAGGCTTTCGACAAGAAAACTTATGGAAAGTTGAATTCTGTGATCCTGCAGAGAATCAGTGGTGATGTCTGCTGGGGGTTTGAAGACTGGTTCCATGATGAAAAACGAAGTGGTTCTGTAGTACTGGATCTTCACGTACACGATGTGGATTTTCTTCGATATATGTTAGGGGAACCGGACAGGTTTGATGTAAAAGCAGTTGCTTTTGAGAGCGGAATGATCAATCAGATTATTACATCGTATGAATTTGGAGATGTATTTGCTGTAGCTGAAGGTGTATGGGATGTTTCTCCGGCACTGAAGTTCCAGTCAAGCTTTAGAGCCTGCTTCGAAGAAGCAACACTTGTATTTAACAGTACACAGCAGCCATCACTAACGGTATATAAGAAAGATGGCACAGTGGAAATTCCGGAATTAAAGGCGGAGTATAATCAGGACAGTGATGTGGCTGGAATTAATATATCTAATCTGGGACCGTATTATACTGAGATCAAATATTTCCTTGAGTGTGTGCAGGGCAACAAGCCAATAACGATCGCACCATTGATCGAAGGTGTAAAATCAGTAGAGTTGGCATTACAGGAATGGGAAGCTGCCGAAAAATATGTAAAAGGTCATAAATAGTAACATATTTTAAAGGATTCTTTTACCGCAATAAGCGGTGAGAAATAAATATATTATTTAAGGAGGAAATACTATGGCAAAGAAAACACTTGCAATTTTGTTGTCTGCAGTTATGGCAACATCCATGATGACTGCGTGCGGCGGTTCCGACACAAAGTCAGACGAGGGAACAACTGATAACACAGCAACAGAGGACACAGCGACAGAGGACACAGCAACAGAAGACGCAGCAGATGAGGGTACAAGTTCAGGAGAAGAAGTGGTCCTGAAAGTATTTGATGCACATGCTTATGGTCTGGATGAATATGCAGAGATGGTTGAGGCATTTGAAAAAGATCATCCGGGTGTAAAAATTGAGGTACAGCATGCGGCAAATGATTCCGCTACACTTCTTCAGTCCCGTGTGAATTCAGGAGATATTCCGGATGTATTTGACGTTGAGTCCGGTACTTCTGCAAAAAAATACTATGAATATGCTTATGACTGGACGGATGATACCGATGTAACATCACTGTTCAATGAAGATGCACTGGAAACAGGAAGAGATGATGATGGAAAGATCAAATCCCTGCCATGGACTTATGAGAATATGGGTATCCTGTACAACAGAGATTGCTTTGATAAAGCAGGAATTACAGAACTTCCTACCACAATGGATGAACTGGAAGAAGCCTGCAAAAAATTTGAGGCTGCCGGTATCACAGCATTTGCAATGCCTGCAAAGGAAACATGGGTTCTTGGTCAGCTGGCTACCCATTTTATGATGGATAAGTCTTTAGATGCTACAGGAACAGTAGAAGCAATCAAATCTGGCGAACTGACATTTGAAAATATGCCAAACTGGAACAATTTGTTCAGAATGTTGGATCTGGCTATTGAATATGGTCCTGACAAACCACTGGAAATTGACTGGGAAACTTCTGAAAACATGCTGGCAAACGGAGAAGCAGCTATGATTCATATGGGTGACTGGTGTCAGTCAACTCTGGATTCTTTCAATCCGGATGCTAACATTGGATTCCTTCCATGCCCGGTTGGTGACAGCGCAGATGATTGCACATTGCTTTCCAACTGTAACTGGACTTATATTGTTAATAAAGATTCTGAAAATTTGGATCTGGCTAAAGAATATCTTACTTATATTCTGACATCTGATATGGGTCAGTATTGGATGTGCGAAGGCGTTGGAGCTGTACCTGGTGTAAAGACAGACAAAGAGGTACAGGGTAAACTGGCTAACGATGCGAAGACTTATATCGCAGAAGGAAAGACAAACGGATGGATTCATACAATTGCACCGACAGGCTATGGCGATACTTGTGGGCCTTACCTGCAGGCATATATGACAGGAGATATGAGTGCTGAAGAAGTAACACAGTGCTTCCAGGAGTTCTGGTCAGCCGGCTGATAACATATTAGTAGCTTAGAAACGGAAGATAGAAAAACGGATTTATAAGCATGGGATGGACAAGGGGGTAGGGAGGACAGAATTGTTCCCTGCTCCCTTTTTATACCATAATGCATAATAGAAGTGTTAGTGTTGAGACTATGATCA
Source organism: Thermoflexaceae bacterium (assembly GCA_029226085.1). Lineage (GTDB taxonomy): Bacteria > Bacillota > Clostridia > Lachnospirales > Lachnospiraceae > MGBC120314. Next base: position 7,922 of record JAQXXN010000258.1, on the reverse strand, counting down.
TTCAGGAGGGGATGAATTTGAAGAATAAGAAAATAAAAGAATTTCTTCTTTTTGCTCTGTTCGTTTTTCCGGCAGTAATATTTGTCTTATTTGCGACTGACATACCATTTGTGATGAACTTGTATTATTCTGTCTTTGATTGGAATGGTGTCGGAAGAGAAATGACATTTGTAGGACTTGATAACTTTGTAAAAATATTTACCAATGACAGCCTCTTCTGGAAGGGTGTCAAGTTTACTCTGAAATTTGCAGTATTTTATGTAATCATTGTGAATGCAATTTCATTGGTTGTAGCACTTGTAATGTCAAAGGAGAAGAAATCTTCTAGTGTTGGTCGTGCATTTTATTATATTCCATACATTATCAGTTTGACTGCAATCAGTTTGATTTGGAAATTTATTTTCGGACCAGGATTTGAAGCTCTCTATAATATTACGGGATGGGAGTTCTTTAACTGGAGTTGGGTAGGGACCCCGAAACTGGCTTTCTGGGTAGTCGTAATCATGGCCGTATGGCAGAATGTTGGTTTCTATATGGTTAATTATATAGCCGGTATTATCGCAGTACCAAAAGAATTAATTGAAGCTGCCAAGATAGATGGGGCAAATGCTTTTCAGGTATTCCGTAAGATTACGGTTCCGTTGATCATGCCTGCGGTATCAATCTGTATGTTGACGTCTTTGACATTTGCATTTAAGCTGTTTGATATTATCATGGTATTTACCAAGGGTGGTCCTGCAAACTCCACAGTTTCAGTTGCCTACAATATCTATAAAGAAGCATTTGTCAACAGTAAATATGGCCTGGCAACAGCAAAATCACTGGTATTTGTTGTGTTTGTACTGATTGTAACCGCTATTCAGCTTAAAGTAACAAAGAGTAAGGAGGTAGAGGCATAATGAGTAAGATTTTGAAGAAAATCAAAAAGATCAATCCACTTGCGGTTATCGTTTTTATATGCTCCATTTTCTGGCTGATGCCGCTTATCCTGATTTTTATTAACTCTTTTAAGCCGTACAATGATATGCTTCAGCATTTTCTGGCTTTGCCGAAAAGCTGGAGTCTGGATATGTATATAGAAACATGGACCAAGTTCAACTTTCCGATGTTAATTAAGAATACATTGTTGTATACTGTTTGTACGGTACTGATGATCGTTCTTCTGGCTCCTATGGCAGCGTATAAGCTGGCAAGAACAAAAAGCAAAATGAGTGGAATCTGCTTTGTTCTGATTATCATGCCGATGATGGTCCCGTTCCAGTCTTACATGATTACGTTGACAAGATTAGTTGCCAATGTAAATCTTACCGGCACAAAAATGGGTCAGATTCTGGTAAGCATTGGTCTTTGTATGCCACTGGCTGTATATATGATCCACGGATTTGTAAAAAATGTACCTCTGGAATTGGAAGAATGTGCATGTATAGATGGAGCAAGTAAGATTCGTACCTATTTCAGTATTGTTTTGCCTCTGTTAAAGCCGATTTTGACAACTGTAGTAGTTCTTGATACACTGGCTACCTGGAACGATATCATTACCAACCAGTTGATCGTAGGAGGCAATGCACGGGCAATGAACATTCAGAATGCGTTGTATATGCAGTTCTCTGCTCAGACCGCTGACTGGGAACATGCTCTTCCGGGTATTGTAATGTCCATGATACCAAGTTTGATTTTCTTTGTGGCAATGCAGAAACATATCGTGGGTGGCGTTACCGCAGGTGCTGTTAAAGGTTGATTGAAAGCAACATTGAGTATTTAGAAAAAGGAGAAGGTATAAGACAATGAAAATTGGTGTATTGATTGAACTTTTTAAAGATACGGACATTGATGAACGTTTTGCAGAGTTAAAATCTATGGGGATGGAAAGCTGTCAGCTGGTATGCTGGGACAGAGAAATTCTTCATGATGACGGCATGGCAGAGGCAGTGAATCAGGCGGTTGAAAAACATGGAGTTCATATTACTGCTTTCTGGTGCGGATGGGAAGGTCGTAAAGTGTGGGATTTCTATGAGGGACAGCTTACCCTGGGTCTGGTACCTGCTGATTACAGAGTTGAGAGACTGAAAATGCTGATGGAAGGTTCTGACTTTGCAAAGAAAATCCATGTGACAGATTTTGCTACACATGTAGGATATATGCCTGAAAACCCGTATGATCCCAAGTATGAAGAAGTTCTGGTAGCCTGCAAGGCAATCGTAGAAAAATGTAAAGAGAACGGACAGAACTTCCTCTTTGAGACAGGACAGGAAACCCCGGTTACATTAAAGCGCGCGATTCAGGATATTGAGAAAGCTCTGGGGAAAGGAAATGTAGGAATCAATCTGGATCCTGCAAACCTGATCATGTATGGCAAAGCAAATCCTGTGGATGCATTGGAAGTATTCGGAGAATATGTAAGAGGAATCCATGGAAAAGACGGTATGTATCCGACGGATGGACATTATCTGGGAGCAGAAGTTCCACTGGGACAGGGAAAAGTAAATTATCCGGCATTCGTAGCCAAATTGAAAGAAATTGGATATGAAGGCGATATTACGATTGAACGTGAGATTTCCGGGGAAGAACAGAAAAAAGACATTATCATGGCAAAAGAAACACTGGATAAACTGATTGGATAATTATTGTGGTATTATAAAGAAAAACGGTACACAGTACGTGAGGGTATGGTATACTTTCTGTAGTGTACCGTTTTTCTTTGTTATAAATAGCAGGAGGTTAAAATGACTGATAAAGTATTATATGAAGAATTATGTCCGAAGGAGTTTGAAGAGAGAATTACCGTATGTCCGATTGCCTATCTGCCGCTTGGAACTCTCGAATGGCATGGTCCGCATTTGCCGTTGGGGGCAGATGGGATTCAGTCTCAGGAATTGTTTGTACGTGTGGCAAAAAAGGTAGGAGGAGTAGTACTGCCTAAATTATTTCTGGGTCCGGATCGCTATTATCATGATCCGGAAAAAGAATTTTATGGAATGGATATTTATACAGGGGGAACTGTGGTACCTTATGAAATGCAGCAACTTTCGGGAAGTGCATACTGGATGCCGGATCATCAATATCAGCAGATGATACTTCAGATTGCAGCAAATCTTTCCAGGGCAGGTATTAAAATTCTGGTGGCACATGGTCATGGTCCGTCTACCTGGCAGTTTTGTGATTTGAAAAACGAAATAAAAGCTTTGTATGGTATGGACTGCTATACTGCTTTCGATTTTCTTGATGATGATGTTCTTGGATATCAGTGTGATCACGCAGCTGCGAACGAAACTTCGATTACGATGGCGGTCCGTCGGGAATTGGTACAGATGGAGCGTATTACTTCCGGGAATGAAGCTCCGGTGGCAATAGCTGGACGGGATCCTCGTGAGTATGCATCAGAAGAATATGGTAAACAGGTGCTGGAAGCAAATGTGGAAGCGATGAGTAAAGGATTATTGTCATTACTGTAAAAAATAAATGCCTTTCTTTCTGGAAACAGTTTTTCTCTGCTTCCGGAAAGAGGGCATTTTGCTTGTTAGACATCAAACTTCAGGACAACTTTTAATACATCTTGGGGATGTTCCGTGATGAGAGTCAGTGCTTTGTCGATGTCCTTATAACTAAAGGATCTTGTCATCAATTGTTCCGGATGTAAAGATCCGTCTTTGAATCCGGCGATAACTTCATCAAAACAATTATTATTGAGTCTGGAACCTACAATGGTCAATTCTTTTCTTATGATATCAGCCATGGTGATGGCAGAAGGTTGATTTTTCAGTCCGATGACCACAATACGACCTGCCGGACAGGCCAGCTGAACGCACTGTTCAAAAGATGATGGAATACATACAGTATCCACAATTACAGGTATTCCTTCTCCATCGGTAAATTTATTAAGACATTCTTCCAGGTTTTCCTCTGATACAAGAACGGTTTCGTCAGCTCCCATAGATTTTGCTTTTTCCAGGCGTTCTTTTACCAGGTCTGTCATAATAACCTCTGCCCCATTTCTTTTGGCAACCTGCATAGCAGCAATGCCGATGGGACCGGAACCCATAATCAAAACTTTGTCTCCTTTGGTAATCTGACCTCGTCTGTTGATTTCAACGCCGATCGTGAATGGTTCTACCAGTCCAAGGTAGGATTCATCCATATCTATATGGAATTTATGTACATTGGAAGCAGAAGCAACCACATATTCAGTAAATCCTCCGTCTCTGTGAACTCCCATAACTTCCAGAGTGGAGCACACATTATGACGGTTGATCCGACAGGCGTAGCAGTGACCGCAGCTTATAACAGGGTCGACGGCTACCTTGTCCCCCGGTTTGAGATTTGTAACACCGGAACCGATTTCTTCTACAATACCTCCAAATTCATGTCCAATGACACGGGGGTATGTCGCCAATGAATTTGTTCCGTTATAGATTCCGATATCAGAACCACAGATACCGCCGGAAGTGATTTTAATAAGCACATCATCCTGCTTTTTTATACTTGGCTTTGGTACATCTACAATTTTTACATTAAATGGTTCGATTACTTTTATAGCTTTCATGCGGATTCTCCTTTTTGTATTTTATATGTTTCTTCTGATATTTGCGGTATTCTATATGATAGAAATATCAATTGATTAAAACTAATATATTAGATTGAAAACACAAAATGCCGTAAATACAAGGAGCTTTTAGACAGATTAAATAGATAATAATCAAAACTAATATATTAAATATCTATCAAACAATATACCAGTATTTGGTAAAAAAGGCAAACTGTAAAATCAGCCAATAATACGAACAAAAACTGTGGAAAATTAACAAGATAATGGATTCTATTGCAGAATGCTTGGATTTCCGGGGTGATTAGGGTAGAATAAAGTAATATATCAGATAAATGACGCCTTTCGTCTTTGTAGGTGGTACGTAAAGAGTTCGGAAAAAGATTGAGAAGAGGTAGAACATAATGAACATAAAGGTGGAAGAAAAGCGGAAAGAAGAGAATAATAGAGAATTCGCCTATCGGATTTTGCGGAAAAATATCATGAGTCTCCAGATCCTTCCGGGGGAGACTTTAAATGAAGGGGATTTATCAGAGTTATTTCATATGAGCAGAACACCGGTACATGAAGCGGTGATTATGCTAAAAGAGGAATCCCTGGTTCGGGTAATTCCACAAAGTGGTTCCAAGGTTACGCATATTGACATTAATATTCTGAAAGAAGGATATTTTTTACGTTCTGTAGTTGAACCGGAGATTATACGACAATTAGCTGGAAATATTTCACAGGAAAATGCAATGTTGTTGAAAAATAATCTCGAGCAACAAGAAAAGGTGTTACAGCAGGAAGACAATATTGATGACTTTTTTAAACTGGATGATAGGTTTCACAAAATTATATATAAAGCAGCAGAGAAAAAACTTGTATGGGATGCGGTAAAAAAAGTAAGTTCGCATTATGACAGGGTTCGATATCTGGATGCAATCAGAGGAGGAACAGATCTTCGGGAGATTTATGAAGAACATAAAAAAATATATCAATTTCTATTAATCGGCTATGTATCGGATTTCAATCTGAATGATTTTTATGAAAGACATTTGGGAACTTATAAAAAGCATTTTTCCAGGATTCTTGAGGATTCTCCGGAGTATTTTGATTTGTTCTAAATAATATGTAAAAACATATTGACATATTGCGAATGCGTGATATGATATGTGTAGGTTAACCCTTACTTAAGATAAAATATTAATGGATGAGAGTGAGGAATATATTGATATGTGCAAAGCAATTCAGGATATGAGAGAAGAGGCAATGCAGACTGGAAAAAAGGAAGGAAGACAGGAAGGCAGACAGGAAGGTCAACAAATAAAAGAAAAAGAAATTATTATACGGATGCTGAATAAGAAAATTTTTACATATGAAGAAATTGCGGAGATAGTTAGGACTTCAGTAAAAAAAGTAAAAGAAGCGGAAAGTGAAATGTTGAATATAAAATAAGACTTAAATTTTATAAAAATCGCCTTGAGGACGTTATCTTTCAAGGCGATTTTTATCGTTTTTTGTATTGACAAGCGATTATAGTATTAGTATTATTACTAATAAGTAGGGATAAATTAATTAATACTACTTATAAGCATAACTAATGAATATTTATGAGCAAAGGAGACAAGCAATGGCAAGAGTAGGAATTGTTATGGGAAGTGATTCTGATATGCCTGTTATGAGCAAGGCAGCAGGTATACTGGATAAATTAGGCGTAGATTATGAAATGACCATTATTTCCGCACACAGAGAGCCGGATGTATTTTTTGAATATGCGAAGACAGCAGAAGAAAAAGGATTTAAGGTGATTATTGCGGGAGCAGGTATGGCTGCACATCTTCCCGGTATGTGCGCAGCTATTTTCCCGATGCCGGTAATCGGTATTCCGATGCATACAACTTCTCTGGGAGGAAGAGATTCTCTGTATTCGATCGTACAGATGCCTACAGGTATTCCGGTTGCTACGGTAGCGATCAATGGTGGAGCAAACGCAGGGATTCTGGCAGCAAAGATTCTGGCTACTTCTGATCCGGAATTGCTTGCCCGACTGAAAGCTTATTCAGAAGAGATGAAAAATGAAGTGATGGCAAAAGATGCAAAACTTCAGGAAGTTGGATATAAAAACTATACAAAATAATCTGTAAATTGCGTAACTGCAGAAAAAGCATATATGGAGGATGAAAATGGATTATAAGAAAGCTGGAGTGGATATCGAAGCTGGTTACAAATCAGTAGAACTGATGAAAGAACATGTAAAGAAGACCATGCGTGAGGAAGTTCTGGGAGGTCTGGGTGGATTTTCAGGAGCATTTTCTCTGGCAAAGATTAAAGAAATGGAAGAGCCGGTACTGTTGTCTGGAACAGATGGATGTGGTACGAAAGTAAAACTGGCTATGATCATGGATAAACATGATACCATCGGTATAGACGCTGTTGCTAGGTGTGTCAATGATATCGCATGCGCAGGAGGAGAGCCTCTGTTTTTCCTGGATTATATTGCCTGTGGAAAGAATTATCCTGAAAAAATTGCTTCTATCGTAAAGGGTGTTGCAGATGGATGTCTGCAGTCTGAGGCTGCATTGATCGGCGGTGAGACAGCAGAGCATCCGGGATTGATGCCGGAAGATGATTATGATCTGGCTGGATTTGCTGTTGGTGTTTGCGATAAAAAAGATATGATAACCGGTGAAAATCTGAAAGCAGGAGATGTGCTGATCGGTATGGCTTCTTCCGGTGTACACAGCAATGGATTTTCTCTGGTAAGAAAAGTGTTTGAGATGACAAAAGAATCCTTGGATACTTATTATGAGGAACTGGGTAAAACCCTTGGTGAAGCTCTTCTTGCTCCAACAAAGATTTATGTAAAAGCACTGAAAAGTGTGAAAGCGGCAGGAGTTACAGTAAAAGCATGCAGCCATATTACAGGAGGAGGATTCTATGAGAATGTTCCCCGTATGCTGAAAGATGGTGTCCGTGCAGTGATCGAAAAAGACAGCTATCCGGTTCCTCCGATTTTCCCATTGATGGCGAAAAAAGGAGATATTGAAGAAAAAATGATGTACAATACTTTCAATATGGGTATTGGTATGATTGTTGCTGTTGATCCGGCTGATGTTGACAAGACAATGGAAGCGATTAAGGCAGCAGGTGAAACTCCGTATGTGATCGGTAAGATCGAAGAGGGAGAAAAAGGAGTGACCTTATGTTAAAAATGGCAGTATTGGTATCCGGAGGCGGTACCAATCTTCAGGCTATTATAGATAAAATTGATGACGGAAGCATTACAAATGCTGAGATTTCCGTGGTCATCAGCAATAATCCCAATGCCTACGCTCTTGAGAGAGCAAAAAAGCATGGAATCGAGGCCAGATGTATTTCACCAAAACAATATGAAAGTCGT
>JAQXXN010000257.1 GCA_029226085.1 Thermoflexaceae bacterium | reverse complement strand
GGTAGGAACGAGGAGAGGTCATGGCATCATAAACATCGGCAATAGCTACAATTTTGGCATAAATGGAAATCTTATTTCCTGCGATGCCAAAAGGGTAGCCGGAACCGTCACAACGCTCATGGTGGAGAAGACAGGCTTCTTTTATACGGATATCAAGAGGAAAATCACGCAGATATTCATAACTCTTTTTAGGATGTGATTTGATGATTTCGAATTCTTCCGGGGTAAGCTTTCCTGGCTTGTTAAGAAGCGCAGTTGGAAGAGAAAGCTTGCCTATATCATGAAGAAGACCGGAAAGTGTCAGATTACGGACATCTTTGTCGGAGAGAGAAAGCCACTTGCCGATGGTGGCGCTTATGAGGGCAACATTGGTGCAATGCTCATAAACGGAATCATCATGTACCTGAAGGTTGTGGAGCATGTCAAAAAGCTGAAGAGGGGTACTGCCCATCAGAGCCAGGGTATCTTCTATCAGACCTTCCGTGTCAAGAGGCTGGTCTCCGGATACAAAAGCATCAAGCTTTGTATTAATCTTATTAATCGTGAGATCATAATTCTGGCTGAATTCCTTGAATTCCGGACTGGATTTTAATTTTTGGGCATAAGAATCCACAGAAGGCTGAGAATTTTTGGCTTCTGCATCTTTCTTTGCAAGTTCTACAAGTTTTGCAATATCTATTTCCGGTTTTTCAATTGGCCCATCAACGATGGGAAGCTCCATAATGTTGTATAACGGAAGCTTGGCTATCATTAAATCATTTAACATGGTATGCTTGGGAAAAAGGAGTACACCATTGGAACGGTATACGTCTTCTGCCACAATCATGCCTGGTTCCAGTTCGAATGTAAATAAGATTTTTTTTGCCATTAATTACCCTCACTATATCCAGAATGTTTTGTACCTTTTTATTATAAATTATAAGAATATTTTACAAAAAAGTCAAATAATACTATTGACCTTTATAACATATGTATGTATAATTCAACTGTAACAAAAAATCAATAAAAAAGTCCCTTATTCAGAGTGGTGGAGATACATAGGATCTGTGAAGCCACGGCAACCCCTATATTCGGGAAGGTGCCAGCCTGAGCGAGAAATCGAACAATAAGAGGAATGAATTATCGTCAGATATGAAGTCCGCTTATGTCGGACTTTTTTTAGTTTATGGAATCAGGAAAGATTCCTGCAAAATTATTGAACATAGGGAGGAAAACATGGAGAAACGATTATTTACTTCAGAATCCGTTACAGAAGGCCATCCAGATAAAATCTGTGATAATGTATCGGATGCAATTCTTGATGCGTTAATGGCACAGGACCCAATGAGCCGTGTGGCTTGTGAGACATGTACCAATACAGGATTTGTATTAGTAATGGGAGAGATTTCAACAAAGGCTAATGTTGATTTTACACAGATTGTCAGAGATACCGTTACGGAAATCGGATATGATTCATCAGAAAAAGGCTTTGACGGTAATACCTGTGCTGTCATGATTGCACTGGACAAACAGTCTGCAGATATTGCAATGGGCGTTGACAAGGCACTGGAAGCCAAGACAGGTGAAATGACAGATGAACAGATTGATGCAATCGGAGCAGGCGACCAGGGCATGATGTTTGGTTTTGCGACCAACGAAACAGAAGAATACATGCCATATCCAATTGCACTGGCACATAAGCTTTCAAGACAGCTTACCAAGGTTCGTAAGGACGGAACACTTTCTTATTTAAGACCGGATGGAAAGACACAGGTTACCGTGGAATACGATGAAAACAATAAGCCGGTAAGACTGGATGCGATTGTGGTATCTTCACAGCATGATGCTGCCGTGACACAGGAACAGATTCATGAGGACATTAAAAAGTATGTTATTGATGCAGTTGTTGACCCTAAGATGATAGATGCCGACACCAAGATTTTCATTAATCCGACAGGCCGTTTTGTAATCGGTGGACCAAACGGAGATTCCGGTCTTACAGGACGTAAGATTATTGTGGACACTTACGGCGGATATGCCCGTCACGGCGGTGGTGCATTCTCAGGAAAGGACTGCACCAAGGTTGACCGTTCCGCAGCGTATGCGGCACGTTATGTCGCAAAGAACATTGTGGCAGCGGGACTTGCGGATAAGTGCGAAATTCAGTTATCCTATGCAATCGGTGTAGCACATCCTACATCGGTTATGGTAGATACTTTCGGTACAGGAAAGCTTTCAGATGAAGAACTCGTGGCAGTCATTCGTGAGAATTTTGACTTAAGACCGGCGGGAATCATCAAGATGCTTGACCTTAGAAGACCAATCTACAAGCAGACAGCGGCTTACGGACATTTTGGACGTAATGACCTGAATCTTCCATGGGAAGCGCTTGATAAGGTTGATGTATTAAAGAAGTATTTATAAGCAATTATAATATCAGGTAATAAAAGACCGGATGGCTTTGTCTGCAAAGGCAGAGAAGCTTATCCGGTCTTTTATTGGTGGAATAGTTGGGTGAAATTAATTCTTTGGAATCACCACCGATATTGACAGATGACAGTAAATCAATTAAAATAAAAAAGCAAGAAAATATCTCATTATCGGCGAAAGCCGTGTTCTGGAATTCTTAATTCTAACTAAATGTGAAATTATCCTTGCAACAATCAATATCAAAATAAAATAAGCAGGGATGATGAATATACGTTCTTTTATGAATCAGGATGATAAGTAAACAGTCTTAAATCATCGGTAAGGGAAGGATTTGGCAAGAATGTGTGTTTTGTGATTCCTGCAAAAGGAGGCAGAATGGGAAAAACAGACAGCACATCAAAATTATTTTATTCAAAGCCAAAGAACTTCCTCTCCATCGTGAAACTGTTTTATCCGGATGGAAGGCTTACAGAGAAGAGCTTACAGGACATCAGCGAAAATCTGCTGGTCATGATAGAACAGCTTATGGAGGAAAAAGGAAAACAAAAGAAGAAAAAAATTATGGAAAGACACCGCGATACAGTTAAAATGATACGGATTGGAAAGGAACGAATCATTGTGGGAATCGAAAACCAGAGGTACATGGACTGTTCGGAACCGGTGAGGGTCATGCTGTATGATGCGATGGAATATGAAAGACAGAGGAAGCTCATACAGTGGGCACATGAGGAAAAAAGGGATCTGCGTGATGATGAGTTTGTTGCCGGATTCTCGACAAAAGACCGACTCATACCTGTGACAACAATCGTGATTTATTATGGTAAGGAACCGTGGGAATATCCAGAGAGGTTATCCGACATCCAGGAGAATGCGGACAGCAGGTTAAGTATTTTACGAGAATATGTGCAGGATTACGGAATCAATGTAATTGATGTACGAAGATTAACAGATGAGCAGATAGAAGGAATCGAGTCCGAGGTAAAACTGCTTTTTGGGTATGTAAAACATGATGAGAATCCGGAGAAACTGGAAGAATTCATTCAGAAGAACAGGGAAGAATTCCAGCGGTTATCAAAAGAAACCTATGAAATGATAGCAGTCATGACAGAAACAGGGAAACTATTAGAGATTATGAAAAATGTGGAAGCAACGGGAGGATATAATATGTGTAAGGCAATTGATGAAATGGTAAAAGCAGGAGAAAGACGTGGTATGGAGCAGGGAATGGAGCAAGGAATACAGCAAGGTGAAACCCAGCTTGGCTTACTGATATCCCACTTGTTCGCTGATGGACGTACAAACGATGTCCAGAAAGCAGCAACAGATGAAAGAATAAGGAAAGAATTTTACAAAGAGTACGGAATTGTTCAATAATATATAAGAGATTTCGAGGAGAAACTTATTAAATATAAGAGGCTTTTTATCAATAAATGAATGCATTTAAAACAGGAATTTCATCTATTGTTGTGACGAAATTTCCTGTTTTTATTATGGAAAACTTAAACTTAACAAGAATTCCTTATTTAACAAATTTTACAAAATCTGTAAGAAATATAATTGAGATAATAAAAAATAAATGATACAATAAATCCAAATACGATTTGATATATGGGGCAGAACAAAAGCTAAAAAAGAGAAAATTTAAGGAGGATTCTATGAAAGGCAAAATGCAAAAAAGGATAATCTCATTTGTGATGACGATTCTCATGACATTGAGTTTATTGCCTGTCAATTTCTTAGGAGGGGAGGTTATTCGGGTACAGGCTGACACATTGGTGACAGAAAATATTACTTGGAATCTAAAAGGAGCCACCTCTGCTCAAGTTTTTGAAGGCAATGCAGGATATTCAACAGAGTTTCCGGAACTGTATATTGACGGAACTAATGGAAAACTGTCAATAAGGATTGGCAACTGGGCTCAGATGAATAATAGAGCAAAACTCAGTTTTCAAGTTTCAAGAAGTTGTACAGTTGCAGTGACTGCATATGATACTAACTTTCAATGTACTATTAATGGGGAGAATAAAACAGGTCCTTCATTTGAGTATGAATATGAATATAGTAGTGACGGAACAATTGAGATTGAATCTTCAGCAGACAGTTATATTGGCAGTATTTCCGTTACATTCCCTCCAGAGGCAGTGGACAAGACATGGGACTTTACTACAAGTTTTACAGAAACATATCAAAGTGGAGGTACCGCCACAGGAACATATGATGGATTAGGGATTGATGCAAGTGCATCTGGAAGTAAATTGACACCTAATAATCCACCTAATTCTAATTCAGCACAGTTTACCACGGGAGCGAAAATCAGTGTTCCCGTAGCAGGCAACTGTACAATAACGGTTGAAGCATATCAGGCACAATATGCGCTCTATAAAATCAATGGAGAGGCGGCGGATACAAATAATGCAGTGACTGTATATGGATATACTGGTGAAGCAGGCAGTGTGGATATTGTATCAACAGGTAATGCATATATTAAGACAATTTCTGTTACTTACCCTACTGTATCAGCGACCAAAGCAACAGTTACCGGTACAGTAGGCACTTCAGTTGCCGGTGAAAAACTGGTAATTAAGAAGGATGGTACTCAGGTAACTACGGCTACTATTGCCGGGGATGGCAGCTACTCTGTTGAACTTGAAGTGGGAAATTCCTACACGGTTGAATTTAAAAAGAGTGCTTTATATGAAATTACTTCCGGTGGAACAATTGATCTTACCGGAACGGCTGCAGGTGCATCTGTAACGAATAATATTACATATAATCAAAATGATCCAAGACTTACCTTGGATGCACCGGCAATTACATATAGTTTTACAAGTAGCGTTTTTGGAAGTAATGGTGCTATTGAACCAGATACAATGTCACCGGACGGTATTCTTACCTTGAATGGAACAAATATGTCGTGGCATGATACAACCCATGGATTAACAGCAGGTAATGGAGCAGAGTTTGCAATTACCGTTCCGGCTGGACAGACGACCGTAACAGTTGCTACATGCAAATATTCAGGAGGTCAGGCAGCAGGAAAAGTATTTGCCAGCCTGTATATAAACGGGGTAAAAAAATCAGATGATGTGGATCTTTATGATGCAACAGATGGTACAGAGAAAACTTTAGTCTGTACAACAGATGCCCCGGCAACAGTAGTGCTTAAGGTGGAGGGTACCAGCTCGGGATATATCCATTACCTTACAGCCAAGGCAGAAACCGTACAGCCTACGGCAACAGTCAGTGGCACAATTGATGCGGCAGTTAACGGACAGAAGCTGTTATTCAAGAAATCCGGTTCCACGGTGGCAGATGCTACTGTAGCCAATGGAACATATTCGGTAGCACTTCCTGTGGGAAGTGAATATACGGTTGAGTTTGAAAATAGTGGTATATATAAAGTTTCAGAAGGTGGAACAATTGACCTTACAGCTACAACAGCCGGAACAACCGTAACCAACAATATTACATATGTTGCATGGGATGCAACAAAGACAGCAACCGTAACGGTTGGCGGAACAACATTTACCATTCAGCCGGGTGCTTCGGATACAGCTGTATTTTCTGTAACGGCAAGCGGTGGTGACGGCAGTGTCGAATACGCAGGAGCTAAGGAAGCAATCCTTTGGGCAAATCTTGGCGGTGCAGGAAACGGTGTTGTAAGTAATGTTATTTATGGCAACGGAGCAACAGCAAGTGTAAGCGGTAATACAATTACAGTAACATTTGCCGGGAATACTCTCCCGGAAAGCTATAAACTGAATGTGAAAGATAATAGTGCATCAGGTGTACCTGTTCAGGACGGTGCGACCAAAGTTTACAGTATGACTGACGGAAGTGTCATATCAAAACTTTATGACAGTAATAATGCCCTTACAGGCGCTACAACAATTACATCTACGGATAAGCTGGTATCGCTTACGGCAAACAATAAGATATATTATCATGGTTCACATGGTATTGTTATAGCGGATACGGACGTAGTTACGGTTAAGGTAGCAGGTAATGCAACAGTATCGTTTTCATTATGTCAACATTCACAGCCTAGTGAAATGTTAACGGCATCCGCTCCAACCGGAAGAATTTATCTGTCAACGGATGATGCACAGAGTTCTACGCCGATAAAGGTATCTTCGGATGGCGGAACAGCAACTTTTGTATATGAAGGCACTGCAACAACATTAACATTTACTCTGACAGGTGGAGTAAGCGGACAGAATTATATCCATTCCATTACGGTAACCAATGAGGCAGAAGCAACAACAACCAATGAAGATGCCGTTCGTGTAAAACCTCAGATTTTAACCGGTGTTGGTGTGGCAGGAAATCTTACGGTAACACCAAACGGTCAGAAACTTAATTTTGTTCAGACAGGCGGCCAGTTACCATCCAATATGGATAGCACGTTTGCGGAAGCAGGAGTGAGTTTCTACGCATTTCCTGAAACGGCTGATTGGAATAAATTAGAATTAGAAGTAACGGTTAATTCCATTGAACAAAGTAGCGATAAGAACGGAATCTTTGTCGGTGCCATTAACGGTAATGTTGCCAACACAGCAGTTGCTACGGTAGGTGTCAGAAAACTTACAGGACTTAGAGGCATCTATACCAAGGCAGCTGAATATGCCGGTGGCGGTCAGGCAAATTCTACAATCACGGCCGGTGATACTGTGAAGTACACGGTATATAAAGCTGATGATGCATTCTATATTGAATCGGTATGGAGTGAAGGAACATATACAAGTAAGTTTAATTACAATGATACTTCATTCGTTGCATTCAGGGATAATGGCTCAGCAACACCGGTTTATTATGGACTTATGCTTGCAGGCGTCAATGCAGATGTTAAGAATATGGTATATTACGACAAAGATGGTAATGTACTTTATGACCAGAATAAATACTATAATCCGATTGGAACTGCACCAGTTGCATCAAGCGTATCGGCAACTGCAGCAGCAGATAGAACATATATTGATGTCACATGGACAGGAAGTCAGGTTTACGGTGACGGTAAATATGTACTTCAGGTTTCCAAGGATGGCGGTGCATGGACAGAGGTATCGGATAAATTGACAGGATATTCTTATCAGTATCCGGTATCAAGTGATGCCTCCGGCACATATAAGTTCAGGGTATGTGGTACACTGGGTAATTCTGCAGAACAGTCTGCAGCCAACAGAAACAGTTATGTAGAATCCGGGGATGTTGTCATCATTGCTGCACTGGAAGCACCGGTACTTACATTGAATGTAGTTTCTCCGGCAGATAAGGTTAATTTAAGCTGGACAGTATCTCCACTGGCAACAACTTATGAAGTATATAGAAGAAGCGCAGATGAAGCGACTGCAACTTTAATTGCAACTGTAACGGGAACATCCTATACGGATACTGCAGTAACAGCAGAGGTTCCTTACTATTACTATGTAATTGCCAAGTCTGCGGATAATTTCAGTAATCCACAAAAAGAAGTATGGACACTTCCGACAGCAGGGCATACAGGAGAATATCAGTATGAGGATGCAGTGATTGCTATTACCAAGAAGTCTTATGACACGGTATTTAAGGATAAGATTACAATTGAAGGCTTAGTTACTGCACCGGGCGTGGTATCCGTTGAAGTAAACGGAACAGTCGCTGCGACAACAACGGTATCAGAAGCAAATGGAACATTCAGCTTTGCTGATATAACAGTTGCCGAAGGACGTAATGATGTGGTTGTTTATCTTAAGTATGATGGTGGTAATAAGATTACAAGAAAGCCATTAAATATTGTATATTTAACCAACTATGATTATGTGGTTGACGGAACATTTACAGGAACACCTGGTGATACAAGTACCTATGGTGTACCGGAATATGCAACAATTGGAGAGGCAATTACGGCAGTTGGTGCAGGAAATACATCAAGAAAAGTAATCTTCATCAAGGAAGGTTCTTATGAAGAAAGATTAGATATTACAACTCCATATATTTCATTAATTGGAGAGGACAGTACCAAGACGATTATTCATTGTTATCCTGGTGATGCGAAGTGGGGATTAGCAGGTGGTTCAGTACTTAATAGTTCGACGAGTGACCGTTGTGCAATGCGTGTTGAAGCAGCAGCAACCGGATTCTCAGCTGAGAACCTTACAATTCAGAATGACTGGGAATATAAGGGTGACGGCAGCATTAGTAATGAATCGGCAGATGCAATAATGAGTGAAGCTGAAGGCGCTATGTACGTAAATGTACGGTTCATGGGATATCAGGATACAATTGATGCCAATAAGAATCATCAGTATTATTACAAGTGTTATATTACCGGTAATGTAGACTTTATCTACGGAGGTAATGGTATGGCATTATTCAATGATTGTGATATCGTATTCCGGTATAATGCCAACAAGAATTCAGGTTATGTAACAGCGATGAAGTCCGATTCCAGCATAGCCTATGGTGTAGTATTCAATGAATGCCGTATTACGGCAGAAAATGGATGCTCCGGAACCAAGTATTATCTTGGACGTCCATGGGGTGAAGAGGCAGCCGTAACATATATTGATTGTTACATGAGCAGCATTATTAATCGTAATGTTGGTTTCACGACATGGGGCGGCAAGGACTTCTCGACAGATGAAGCAGCTTTTGCCAAGACAAGATATTATGAGAACGGTTCCTATGGCGGAGGATATGCAGTAACCAAGTACAGAAGACAGATTAGTGATACGCAGGCAGCAACAATGCTTTCTCCTGCCGGACTTGGATGGGATCCGTATAGTAATACAGCAACGGTCAGCAGTAGTTATTATGTAGGTAATAAGACAACAGCTTCAGATGATAAGTTTGTAAATGATACCTATAATTCAGACAAGTATTCTGCATATGAAGGTAATGATACCGGATTAGGCAAGTATAATCTGGAAGGCTACGCACAGAGTTCTGCTACAACAGGCGGTGGTCTGCTTAAGGAAACAAATTCAAACTACTATGCAGTATCCACAGCAGAAGAGTTCCTTGATGCATTAGTTGCGATTAAGGCAAAGGGAACGGCAGCGGTTATTGAAATTAAGAGTGATTTGAGTCTGGGTAACCTTGAGGTGCAGAATTTTGCCTCATACAGCAGTATTGCGCAGGCGCATACGAATGTGCCGTTGACTCATCCGGAACTGGTACAATCCGGGGTATCATCCATTAAGCTTAAGGAATTTAGTGATTTGACTATTTTCTCAAGCAACGGTTCATCCATTAATCATGCATCATTTGATATTCAGGGTTCTAATAACATTATTATCCGTAATATCGCATTTGATGAATTATGGGAGTGGGATGAAGCTACCAGTGGCGATTACGACCGCAACGACTGGGATTACATTGTAATTCAGAATGGCTGTGACAGAATCTGGATTGATCATTGTACATTCTATAAGGCATATGATGGTGTTGTTGATATTAAGACAAATACAACAGCTAACAATACCAATGTTACAGTTTCCTGGTGTGAATTCCTTCCGGGAAGTGAGAATAATACATTCTTTAATGCAATGATGGATACTTTGGCGGCTAATCCGGCAAAATACCCATATTACAAGTCATTGCTTGACAGTGGAATGACGGAAGAACAGATTTGGTGGTATGCATATGGACAGAAGAAGACTCATCTTCTTGGACAGAGCGATGAAGCAACACAGAATGAAGCTTTAAGAGTTACATTTGCGAATAATTACTACTATGACTCCATGGACAGAATGCCAAGATTACGTTACGGTAATGCGCATGTATATAATTGTATCATGGATGCCCAGGAATTATATGATGCAAGAAATTCCATCAGTAATGCAGAGGCAGCAAAGCACATTGTAAGTAATGGTGCTTCTTCAACATGTGGTGGACAGCTTCTCGTTGAAAACAGTTACATTAACGGAATCATTAATGCATTGAACAGTGGTAACGGTTCAAGCCCGGCTGGTTATATTAATGCAGTAAACAGCCTGTATTATATTGACGGAACAAGATATGCACTGACTCCAAAGGTAAATACCACGAAACCGGGTGAGAAAGTATTACTTCTGGATGCAGATAACTTTGTAGAAAACTTGCCATATTCCGGATATGCGCTATATGATGCAGCGGAACTGTATACGGTTGTGAAGCCATATGCAGGTGCAGGTAAGCTGAATCTTACTGTACTTCAGTGGGAGAAGGGAGCCTATAAGGATTCTACATGGGTTGTACCGGATGATGATTCCGATTATGGCAATGAAAACCTTCCGGATTATGTTGAAACAGAGAATGGAATAGCTGTTATCGGAGAAAATATTGCGATTGAAGTACCGAAGGATGTTGTATTTAAGAACAGCAAGGGTGAGGTAATTGAGGACGGCAAGATTTTTGTCAAGGCTGTTATCGATGAAAACTCTCCGCTTGCAGGTAAAATCAAGATTGGTTCAGATGAGAATATACTTTACTATGACGTAACCTGTGTGGATGAAAACGGTGATAAGGTTACAATTGCATCAGGAAAGCTGACATTAATCTTTAAGTATCCGGAAGGAACCAATAAGTCAGATTATAGCTTTAAGGTATATCATGGACTGGCTGACGGACAGATTGAACAGCTTGGAACAAGCCGCATTGATACCGGTATCATGGTAAAGGTAAGCAGCTTAAGTCCATTTGCAATCCGTTATGCACTAGAAGAGGAAGATGAGTATGACGGAGATACTGTGGACAGCGTTTCAACAGGTGATACAACACCGGTTGTACCGCTTGCAGTAATCATGTTTGTTTCAGCAGGTGTATGTGCATCCTTCTTTTTCAGAAAAAGAAAGAGAGTATAATCATACGGAATAAATAAAAAACGTAATTTAAAATGACTCTTCCGGGTAGAAACCGACAAAGTTTCTGCCTGGAGGAGTTTTTTAATAAAAATTTTAGAATCATGTAGTCAATTCTATGCTACAATCATTATATGAGAGCATGTAAGACGGAGGAAAAAACAGTTGAAGTTAAAGACCAGACTGA
Organism: Thermoflexaceae bacterium; assembly: GCA_029226085.1. GTDB lineage: Bacteria > Bacillota > Clostridia > Lachnospirales > Lachnospiraceae > MGBC120314. The sequence continues at coordinate 2,694 of JAQXXN010000257.1, read as the reverse complement.
AGCTATCATTTTTTATCATGGCAGTAATGCCGATAGTGTTGTTATCCATCATAATGTGGATGCTATTGTCATATCAGACCAATAATATTAATGCATATTATGGGATTGAAGGAACCACGCTAAATTCCATGTCAAATCCCATGGAAATTCTCACTAAGGTTGCAGATCGGCTTTATGGTGAACTGTTGAATAAAATCGAGGAAGAACCCAATATTCTGGAAAATGAGCAGTATCTTCAGATAGTTGAGGAAACACTGAAAAAGAAAGCAACGGATATTGTTGTACGGAAAAATGGAGAATATATTTACCTGAGTGAAGGGATTGAAATAGAAGAAGCCGAGAAAATTCTTCCGGATTATGGGGATATAAATGATGTCAGCGAGAATGGTCTGTATTATGGAGGCTTGAAGAAATGCATCATACGCCAGATTGACATTAATAATGAGGAGGGAGATGAATATTCCGTATCTCTTATAACATATCTGAATGATATTATTCCAAGACTGAAAAGATTTTGGACGGAAAGTATCATAGCAGTTGTAATTGTACTTGTGGTAATCAGTGCAGCAATGATTTACTGGATTTATCGTGCCACCATAATTCCGTTAAATAAATTAAAGGCCGGTACTCACAACATAGCAGAAGGAAATCTTGACTTTGTTGTGGAGGCAGATGGCGAAGACGAGATTAGTGAGCTGTGCAAGGATTTTGAATTCATGAGACAGAAGTTAAAAGAATCGGCAGAGGAGAATCTTCAGGCAGACAGGGAAAGTAAAGAACTGATTAGCAATATTTCTCATGATTTAAAAACACCAATCACTGCCATAAAAGGATATGTGGAAGGACTGAGGGATGGAGTTGCCGTAACAGAAGAAAAGCGTGAGAAGTATCTAAAGACCATCTATAACAAGGCAATTGAAATGGACAGGCTTATTGATGAACTTACCTTGTATTCGAAAATCGACACCAACAGAATACCTTATTCGTTTAGTAAACTTTTGGCAGAGGATTTTTTTGGAGACTGCAGCGACAGTCTTTCCGTGGAACTGGAAGCGAAGGGAATTGATTTCCGATACCAGAATGATTTGGAGCCGGGCGTGGAAATTATCGTGGATGCCGAGCAGCTGAGCAGAGTTATCAATAATATCATCAGCAATTCAATCAAGTACCATGCAGACAGAAGAACGATGATTGAACTTCGGGTAAAGGATGAGGGTGATTTCATAAGGGTTGAAATCGAAGATAACGGAAAGGGAATCAATAAAAATGATCTGCCGCATATCTTTGAAAGAATGTACCGGGCTGATGCATCGAGAAATTCAGCTACGGGAGGAAGCGGAATCGGTCTTGCGATTGTTAAGAAGATTATTGAAGACCACGGCGGAAGAATCTGGGCAGAAAGCAAGGAAGGCGTTGGTACGGTAATGTGTTTTGTAATAAGAAAATATATTGGAGGCAGTCATGAGCAGAATATTAATAATTGAAGATGAAGAAGCAATTGCAGAGCTGGAAAAAGATTATCTTGAAGTGAATGGATATGAAGCTGTTATTGAAAATCAGGGAGATACAGGGCTCATCCGGGTCTTAAAGGAAGATTTTGACCTGGTTATTCTGGATGTCATGCTTCCGGGCATGGACGGTTTTCAGGTGTGCAGTGAAATCAGAAATGTAAAAGACATACCGATAATAATGGTTTCTGCAAAGAAGGAGGATATTGACAAAATCAGAGGACTGGGATTTGGTGCGGACGATTATATGACAAAGCCGTTCAGTCCGGGAGAATTGGTTGCGCGGGTCAAGGCGCATCTGGCAAGATATGAACGGCTTGTGGGAGGAGGAAACACAAAGAACCGTATCATTGAAATCCATGGACTGAAAATAGACCAGGATGCGAGAAAGGTATTTGTCAACGGTGAGGAAAAGCAGCTGACGGCAAGGGAGTATGACATGCTCCTGTATTTTGTACAGAATCCGAATAAGGCAATACCAAAGAAGGAATTATTCTCCGCAGTATGGGGACTGGAATCCTTTGGAGATATTTCAACAGTAACCGTACATATTAACAAATTAAGGGATAAAATCGAGTATGACAGCTCTAATCCACAGTATATTGAAACTGTCTGGGGAGTTGGGTACCGCTTTAAGATGTAGCATGGAACAGATCATATATGAAGATAAGAATATAATTGTTTTTCATAAACCGGCTGGCATGCTGGTTCAGTCAGACCGTTCTTTTGATGTGGATGTGGTAAGCAGCCTTATGACTTATCTGGCAGAAAAAGGCGAAAAGCCGGAGATATTTGTGATAAACCGTCTGGACCGGCCGGTCAGCGGGCTGGTATTATTGGCAAAGAATAAGAAATTTGCAGCAGCACTTTCCCAGGAACTGCAGAATGGAGCAATCAATAAGGAATATTATGCTGTGGTCTGTGGAAGTATGCCACAAAAGAAAGGCATGCTCACAGATTATTTGTTAAAAGATGCCAGAAACAATATATCCGAAGTTGTAGATTCGAAAATAAAAGGCGCAAAGGAAGCAAAGCTTGAATATGAGGTAATCAGCAGTAAGAATATTCCTTGGAACGGCGGAATGCAGGAAGTAAGCCTCGTAAAAATTCATCTCATTACGGGACGACATCACCAGATACGTGTGCAGTTTGCATCAAGAGGGGTTCCACTTCTGGGGGATGCCAG
>JAQXXN010000256.1 GCA_029226085.1 Thermoflexaceae bacterium | reverse complement strand
CAATGAGATGAATCTTAAAGTCTTTTTAGGATTACTTAAAAATCATGGTATGCAGATTGACACTGCAATGAGTGGAAAAGAATGCCTTGCACGAATTGAGCAAAATGCATATCACATGATCTTTATGGATCATCTGATGCCCCAGATGGATGGTGTGGAGACATTAAGGCAGATTAGAGAACTGAAAACAAATCAAAGTAAGGATGCAGTTATTATTATTTTGACCGCTAACGCAGTTTCCGGGGCAAGGGAAATGTTTTTGGAAGAGGGATTTAATGATTTTCTTTCAAAGCCAATTATTTCGGTAAAACTTGAACAAATGATTCAAAAATATCTTCCGGAAGAGTTATTATTGAAGAATGATTTGGAACAGAAGGAAAAAATCCCTGCTACATCCGGTGACACTGTGAGGAATGCATCATCAGAAAATGGTCTTGTGGATTGGGAAAAGGGAAGATTATTTTGTATGGGGGATGAGGATTTTTACAGGGAGATGCTGCAGACGTTTTTAGATTCTACTTCTCCTATGGAGTTGAGACAGTATTATGAGGAGTCTGATTTTGATAATTATCGTATCAAGATTCATGCGATGAAGTCGAATCTGGCTAATATCGGAGCTGTGAGGGTGTCTGATGTGGCAAAACAGTTGGAACTTGCGTTAAAAAATGAAAATAATGTATCCTATGTGCAGGAGAACCATGATGAATTTATGAAAGAATATGAGAAAGTGGTATCCGAAGTGAAGACATATTTGGGAAGTAGATAACTGCTTCAAACTCTTTATATTTTGAGATTAAAGTTGATATTTTGAACAGAAGGTAAGGATACAGTTAGGTATATTTATTTGTTAATATACCTAACTGTTTTTTGCTTATGTTCCATTTTCTGTTGATATTGATTGTGGAAGAAGATGTGTAATTAAGAAAAAGCAGAATGGTTTGTCTGGAAGAATTTTGTCAATAACATCAGTTCACAGTAAATGATGGCAACTTGATTCTATTAGCCAAAAATGAAAAAAAGAAGAAATTGGCTAATAGAACAAGGCGAACCAAATAGAGGATAATGAATAAGGCATATTACATAAAATCCTCAACCATAAGATGCTGTAATTCCTCAGCACTTAAGCTGCTGATATCGGAAACGATGCGGTTTGCCTGCTTGGAAATAACTTTTTCAAAGTAATTTCTGACAGCTCTTGCATTAGCAAAGACACCGGGTTCATTTCTCAGGGATATAATCTTTGATTTCAGAATGTCATAGGCACTGTCATCAATGGTATAGTCCTGTTCATGGCAAAAATGTTCAAATATCTTCAACAAGTCTTCATCGGAATAATCATCAAAATAGATATATTTATTAAATCTGGAGCGAAGCCCCGGGTTGGAGTCGATAAATTTCTCCATTTCATTAATATAACCGGCTACGATGACAACCAGTTTATTCCGTTCATCCTCCATGATCTTGATTAAGGTGTCAATTGCTTCCTGACCATAGTCATTTTCCAAACCGGAATTGGATAATGTATAGGCTTCATCTATGAATAAGACACCGCCCATGGCATCGCTTGCAATTCTTTTCACATTGGCAGCAGTTTGTCCCATATAACCGGATACAAGATCAGCTCTGTCGGTTTCGATTAGTTTATCCGTCTCAGTAATTCCGAGCTGGGCATATAACTGTGCAATCTTTCTTGCAATGGTAGTTTTACCGGTTCCGGGATTTCCTGAAAATACCAGATGCTTGGAAATTCCAACATTCTTAAGCCCCTTCTTGCCACGCATCTTCTGTACGATGGTAAGATTCACCATATCGTGGATTTCTTTCTTGACCTGTTCAAGACCTATTAGTTTATCGATATCCTTTAATATGCTGTTAATCTTATCCTGGTCGATTGTATAATCCTCTTCGGCATTATCATCGTCAGCATCCTCTGATTTGTCATATTGATAAAACGATGGATAATCAATTTCCAAATCCTTTAAAAAATCATCCCGGGCTTCTATGGACAGAATATATTTTAACGATCTTCCCATAAAAAAATCAAGAAACATATTCTCGTATTTTAATTTGGTACCGTTGCAGTCAACCATAAGTCGTCCCATTCGGCCGAATGCTTCATATATGGTTCTTGTATCCCTGAGAAAACTGTCAGGAGCAGGGTTTTGCTTTTTCTCAATCTCTGCCATGGTAGTAATAACGCCTGGTACTTTATGAAGAAAGCTGTCTTCTGACATACAATCAGAACCATATTTCTTTTTCAGGGTATTAAAATCCATGGATAATTTCAGGTGGCTGTTAATGGTGTTAATCTCGGCTTCACTCACAAGGGAGTTGGCAGCCGCAATAAGAAATGCCATGTTGGCAAGCTGGTCGATTATCTTGTAATAAAAATTATCTTCGCCGGCTTCCTTTAGCTGAACCTTAAAACGATCACATATTCTACTACATTCATCTAAATTCTGGGCTAAATTCATACATACTCCTTCTGTTAAGTACTACCTGTTAATTATAGCATATGTTTATAAATTATTGTAGTTGTTTTAGGACTGAAAAGTGCAACTGGCTGCAAAAATCTTTCCTAAAAATAAATATTCGATTGTGCTTTAAGAAATTTAATATTATTATATTGAAAAAAGGAGACAGCTTATGCAGACAAGAGAAGAAGCACTGGAATACGGTCTTTCCTTTCCGGATACATTCATGGAAGCTCCCTTCCACGACCCAAACTGGCAGCTGGTACGGGTGAAGGGAAGCAGAAA
>JAQXXN010000255.1 GCA_029226085.1 Thermoflexaceae bacterium | reverse complement strand
TTACTGCAATCAGACATACATCCTTAATGTCTCTTCCGGAACGTTCACATGCTTCTCTAATGTTTGCTGAAACATCATTAATATTTTCGGTTATCATTTTATCACCTGATTTATTTTATTAATATATAATCTGATTTTCCTCAACCCTGGTTCCGTCCAGAACAATATGGTCATATGCAGATAGACCGTAAGAAACGCCGGTCTGTACAATGGCATATTCCTGATTCTGTTCGATAATCTCAATTCGTCGGAAAACAGCATAGCCTTTATTAACGGTATAAACTCCTTTTAGCACACCAACCGAGGTTACGGTATAACGTTCATTGGAATCCGTCTTAATAATGGAATCACCATATGAAAAATCAGACTTGTCCACATAATAATTACCGTCTACCAGGGCATAAACATCCACATCACAATATTCCGTTACGATTTTTCCGTCTTTATCCTGATGTTCCCGTAAAAAACCGATGGTCGATTTATTACCGCCGTTTGTCGCATATTCTTCCGGAATAATGAAAAATTCCTTTTCGACAATGGAAGAAACCGGTATCTTTAAACCAAAGGAGGATGATGTAATGATTTCTACATCAACAAAACGGTCAGATGCAAACTGTACCATGAATTTATTAAGGGACAGGACACCATATGTTCCACCGGCAGTCGGCACAATGGAAAAATTAGCATTAGTAGTAATGTTATCCTTAATAAAACGAATCTGAACCGTTTTCTTGTCTGCAAGCCCCTGGGCTGCAATCTGCTCATTGGTAAGCGGAATTGCAATCTGCCATGCTTCGTCCGTAATCAGCTTATATACCGGACTATCCGCTACAATAATGTTATCTGCACGCAGATTAGTCTTGTTGTAATTTTCCTTATTAAAATAACTTTCATTTAACTGATCTACAGTCAGAGATTCATATCCGTCTGTATAATATACCACAATACCTGTTTTCGGTGCTTTTACATAACGGAACATATTCTCACTTCCTGTTTCCTTTATGATATCACTAAGGTTACTGATAATATTCTCGTTTACGGAGTCATTTACAACCTGTTCCAGCTTATCCTTAAGCTCATACAGCTCATAAAAACGATTATCAGAATTTCCGGTTTTATAGGAAGACAAGGTATTCCGGATAATTGTCTGATTGGTTTCCGACATGGAATTATCGCTGGTATTCAGGGAATCAATCATGGAAGCAACCCTGCCTGTTTCATCCACCGTATAAACAATGGAATTCACGGATGCTTTCTCTCCCTCACGGACAAAAAAGTTAATGTTGCCGGCATATTCCGAATAAAAAACTTCTTCTTTCCGGATTGCAATTCCGGTATAAGTGTTGTTGGCATTAATGGAGCCGGTAGATACTTCATGAATATCAACTTTTTCCTTTGTCATGTATTTAATGACAAAAGAACTAATATAAATTAAAATAAAACCAAAAAGAATCACAATGATTCTTGGCCCTCTGTCAAGCCGTTTTACTCTGTTGCTTCTTTTCGCCATGGCAAACCCCTTTTCAATAATACATCATTTTATTTTATCATTTTAGTGAAGCTTATACAAGCAAAAATATCATAAAACACGGATTTTTCACATCTTATAAAAACAAAATAAAGAAAAATGCATATATTCATTAAAATCAGGGAAAATAATATTGAAATATATTATTGGGAGGAATAACAATGAGTTCTAAGGGATTTGATTATACTGCCCTGACAATTGTAATTATCGGAGCAATAAACTGGGGATTAATCGGATTTTTCCGTTTTGATCTTGTCAGCTTTCTTTTTGGCAATATGACATGGCTTTCAAGAATTATCTATGCCATTGTCGGATTGTGCGGCTTATATCTTGTAAGCATATACGGAAGAATCACGGACATGGGGAACGAAAGCCTGTAAAAAAGGGTGCCAACGGCACCCCATACATAGCTGGTTTTTATTATTTAAAGATTTCTCTCCATTCCAAATCCCCTCGATCCAATGACTTAATAAGAAGCTCTGCCGTAGCAAGATTGGTTGCAAGAGGTATGTTATACATGTCACACAGACTGTATATGTTGGTAATTTCGGGTTCATGAGACTTTGGAGCAAGCGGATCACGCAGAAAAATCACCAGGTCAATCTGGTTATTTTCAATCTGGGCACACAACTGCTGTTCCCCTCCGAGATGTCCTTCCAGGAACTTATGAACCGAAAGATTGGTTGCTTCTTCAATCAGTCTTCCAGTAGTGCCTGTTGCAAATAATTGATTCTTACAAAGTGTTCCGCGATAAGCGATACAAAAATTCTGCATCAGCTTCTTTTTTGCATCATGTGCAATCAATCCAATGTTCATAAATACCTCCGCTTTTTATAATTATCTGCGTCTTTGCAGACTTATGTTTAAGACGACCCCTGCGCCGGCAAATAAAGATATCAGGGAACTGAGTCCCTGGCTTACAAATGGAAGCGGTAACCCGGTATTTGGTAAAAGTTCCGTTACCACACCGATGTTAATAAAGCTGGAAAATGCTATTAGTGCCCCATAACCACAGCATATCAGCCGCCCTTGAAAATCCTTTGCATATATTGATATAAGTATACACTCAAAAACCAAAAATGCCAATAGAAAAATCAAAAAGCATGCTCCCACAAATCCTAATTCTTCTCCAATAACTGCAAAAATAAAATCACTTTCTGCAACTGCAATGTAACCGGCATTTTTTATGGAATTGGAATCATCATTATTATATCCTTTCCCATAAAGCTGTCCGGAACCAATGGCTTTTACGGCGTTATCCTGCTGATATTTCAGTTCATTATATTCCGGATTATCCGGATAAACGAAAGACAAAATTCGGTTTACCTGATATTTCTGCAAAAGTACCTGATCCGGAGACTGGATATATATGATTCCGGTAACCAGAATCGGAATGACACAGATTAGTATGATAAAAATATTTTTATACCGCAGTCCGGCACAATAAATCATAATGACAATAACAGCAAATGTAAGGATTGTGGTAGAAAGATCCGGCTGCTTATAAACCAGATATAACGGTACTGCAACAATGGCACATAATACTCCAAGGAATTTAAAGGAACTGATTTTCTCCCGGTATACGGTCAAAAACTTTGCCAGAAATAAAATCATGAAAATCTTGGTAAATTCGGAAGGCTGAATGGAAAAACCGCCGATTTCTATCCATCGCATGGCATCCGTGTTATTATCCGTACCAAAAAAATGTACCAGAAGAAGAATGCCAATATTAACCAGGTAAATTAGCCAGTAAAATTTTAATATGAAATTATAATCAATAAACGATATGATAATCATGATGACAAATCCCGCCATAATACCATAAATCTGACGGATACAGCTGTCCATGTCACTTGCACTGTTAATCATTAGTGCTCCAAAGCCTGAAATTACAATGAGTACAAGAACAAGAAGCAGATTATATTTTTTTAAGTCATATTTCTTTAACATTTTATCACCAGCTAAGTTTAATTTATTTTAGAATTTACTCTTTATTTCCCTTATGGGAATATTGGCAAAGAGCGCCGGAACGGTTTCTCCATTGTCCGATTTTGTCTGGGTAATCTGGATATCCATCCCTTCTTTGTCAATATCCATGTATTTTGAAATGACATTTACAATATCATTTTTCATCATGTCCATGATTTCCGGTGAACAATTTGCCCTGTCCGAAACCAGTAAAAGTTTCAATCTGTCCTTTGCAATACTTCCTGAATTCTTTTTCCTTAATAATTCAAATAACCCCATATGCCCCTCCTATTTATTAAAAATTCTGGAGAGTTTGTTCCATATGCTGCTTTTACCGGTAAGATTCATGAAGGGAACTTCCTCTCCGCAGATTCTTTTACAAATGTTCATGTATGCAGTACCAGCAGATGTTTTCGAACCCACAAGCGGTTCTCCCTGATTGGTTGAAATAACAATGTTCTCATCATCAGGAACCACACCAATCAAATCCACTGCAAGAATTTCAATGACATCTTCCATGGACATCATGTCACCTTTATGTACCATGTCCATACGGATTTTATTGATAATCAGATGCTTTTTTTGTATTTCATTGGCATCCAGCAGACCGATAATACGGTCCGCATCACGGATTGCAGAAACCTCAGGAGTCGTTACAATAATCGCCCGGTCTGCTCCGGCAATGGCATT
>JAQXXN010000254.1 GCA_029226085.1 Thermoflexaceae bacterium | reverse complement strand
ATCACCAATATATCCTGCTTCTGTTAATGATGTTGCATCTGCGATTGCAAGCGGAACATTAAGAAGCTTTGCCAGCGTCTTAACCAGATACGTCTTACCGCTTCCCGTAGGTCCAATCATAAGCATGTTGGATTTTTCAATCTCCACGTCATCCTGTTCTCCGAGAACCCGCTTATAATGATTATATACACCAACTGAGATAACCTTTTTGGCATGTTCCTGTCCGATGACATATTCATCCAGCTTTTCTTTGATTCTGTGTGGTGCCGGAATATCTTTTAATGTCAGCTCCGGAAGCTTGTCCTTTTCTTCCTTTTTTCTTTTCTTGATTTTCTGGCTCTTTGGTATTTCATGATTGAATTCCCCGAGATTTAAAAAACTTATTCCCGGCATATTGGAATTTTTCATGATATCATCCAGATCAACATTATTGATGGAATCAAAGGAACGCTGCATACAGTCTGCGCATACATCCATGTTGCCCGGAAGCTTAATTAGTTTTCCGCATCTGCTTTCCGGCCTTCTGCAGATATAACAGATTTTTTCATATTCATCATCTTTTTCTTCTGTTTCATTATAGTCTATGTTATCAATTTCCGACATTTCTTCTACCTCCATTAAACTCCCTTTCTAAGATTATATACTGTTTCTTCCCTAAAGTAAAGAAAGAGACCGTCCAAGAATATTCTTAAGACGGTCTCCATATATAAGAGAGAGGGGAAGCTTATTGATTTGCACTTCTGCTGCCTAATGTAACATCCGTGCTTTTTAATGCATATTCACCATTTTCCAGTCTGTAATAACTTACTGAAATAATCTCACCTGCCTGATAATACTCTAACAGACTTCTTAACTGTTCCAGTGACGAAATATCTTCACCATCAAATTCCACCAGAATGTCGTTCTTTAAAAGTCCTGCATTGGCAGCCGGACTATTCTCGCCAATGGAAGTAATCAAAAGTCCTTCCGGCCATCCATACGCCTGACTGATGCTTTTTGAAATATCCATTCCGGTTACGCCAAGATAACCAATGCTGTCTTCATCCACTTTTGTTCTGACCTGTCTGTTCATCAATTCATTAATAATGTCAGCCACGTAAGAAATCGGAATTGCATATCCCATTCCTTCTACTTTTTCATCAGAATATTTTGCTGAATTAATTCCCACAAGCTGTCCTTGTGTATTAAGAAGTGCACCACCGCTGTTGCCCGGATTAATTGCAGCATCTGTCATAATCATGTTCTCATATTCTTTTCCTTCAATAGTTATGGTTCTGTTCAATGCACTAATCCATCCTACCGTCGAAGACTGACCTTCACCAAGGGCATTTCCTATGGCAATTACCGGCTGTCCCATCCTAAGGCTTTCCGAATCACCGATTTCAACAATGGAAATGGAAGAAAGGGTATCTGCTGACAAATCATTAAGGCTTACTGCAATAACTGCTATGTCATAATCACTCTTTGCGCCCTTTACAACGGCATCCGCCTTGGAACCGTTAATAAATGTAACCTCAATTCCATTGACATCCTCAACAACATGTGCATTGGTTACAATCAGAAGTTCCGTTCCATTTTGTCCGATAATGACACCGGAACCGGATATCGGTGTCTCTGTTTCATATGCATTGCCAAAGAACGGATTCAGCTGATAAGTAGTTGTTACCGTACCAGTAATAGAAACTGCTGAAGGCATGGCATTATCAATGACCTCAGAAACATCCATCACCATAACTGCTCCCTTTGTGTCCGATGTACTGGTCTTATTTACCACAATCCCGGCAGTTTCTTTCGTGGTTTCTTCCACTGCTTCTGTTTTTGTTCCGGTTGCCATACTTGCCGTATAATTTACTGCAAAAAATGCTCCACCCGCTACGATACCAAATGCGGCTGCCATTCCAACGAATTTAACTGCTCCCCAAAAGCCCTTTTTCTTCTCTTTCGGTTCTTCGCATACTTCTGTTTTTTCTTCCCGGTAAGGTTCTTGCGGTGTGGTATATCCTGCATACGCATCTTTCTTTTCTTCTTCACTGTCCACGCTGTTTTCACTTTCTCCGTCTGTTGCGTGGCTTTCACTGTTTCCAATTATTCCATTATAATTATATTCATCATTTTCATCATTCTCAAACATAACAACTACTCCCTTCCTTGATTGTTAAATGTATCTTAACAAGAGATTGTGACGCAATTGTGTTCACTTTATGTGTATTTTATGTTTTTTTACATGATTTTTATCATTTTTTCATCAGGATAGTCTCGAATTCTCTATAAAAAAAGCCGCTTCATCTGAAACGGCTTTTATGTATCATAACCATGGTTAATTACTGTTCAACAACACTCATTACAGCCTTGGTTAATTCTTCAAGTCTTGCATTGGCATCCTCAAAGCTTGTGCCCTTAACACCCATATAGAACTTAATCTTTGGCTCTGTTCCGGATGGTCTTGCACAGCACCATGCATCATTATCCAATTCATAATATAATACATTGGAACTTGGAAGTCCGGTAGGAGTTACCTTGCCTGTTGCCATATCCACAATCTCATCCTTCTTGTAATCTCTTGCAGAAATTACCTTATAAGAACCGAGTGTCTTCGGCGGATTTGCTCTTAAATTATTGAGCATTTCCTGAATCTTTGCAACGCCCTCAACACCCTTTAATGTAATGGACTTTAATCCTTCCTTGTAATATCCATACTTTTCATAGATATTAAGCATCTGATCCCACAGGGTAAGACCCTTGGACTTGTAATATGCAGCAGCCTCGCATAATGCCATTACCGCAACAATGGCATCCTTATCCCTTGCATGGGTACCAACAAGACATCCATAGCTTTCTTCAAAACCAAAACAATATTCATTGGAACCGGTCTGTTCAAAAAGCTTAATCTGCTCTCCAATAAATTTAAATCCCGTAAGAACTTCAATCAGTTTAATATTATATTCCTTTGCGATTGCATCTGCCATGTTCGTTGAAACAATGGTCTTAACCAAAGCCCCGTTTGCCGGAATTAATCCCTTTTCCTTCTTCTGGGAAAGTAAGTACTCCGCAATCAGCATTCCGGACATATTACCGGTAAAAGACACATATTCGCCGGTCTTTGAATCCTTTGCATAAACACCCAGTCTGTCTGCATCCGGGTCTGTTGCAAGGACAAGATCAGCATCTTTCTCTTTTCCAAGCTTTAATGCCAGGGCAAATGCTTTCGGGTCTTCCGGATTTGGATAATCCACGGTTGAGAAATTGGAATCCGGTTTTTCCTGTTCCGGAACAACATAAACATTCTCAAATCCGATTTCCTTAAGTACTCTTCTTGCAGGCACATTACCGGTTCCATGCAAAGGTGTATAAACAATCTTTAACTCTTTGCCTTCTTTCTTAATGATATCCGGATTCACAATCTGCTTCTTCAATGCAGCAATATATTTATCATCCAGATCATAACCGATTACATTGTAAAGACCGGCAACCCTTGCTGCCTCCTTGTCCATCGTCTTTACCTGATTCCAATCGTTAACTGCCTTCACCTCAGAAATAATCTGAACATCCTTTGGAGCAGTAATCTGTGCACCGTCTTCCCAGTATACCTTATAACCGTTGTATTCCGGCGGATTATGGCTTGCTGTCACGACAATACCTGCAATGCATCCTAATTCCCTTACTGCAAAGGATAATTCCGGTGTAGGTCTTAAAGACGGGAAAATATATGTCTTAATTCCATTGGCATTTAAGCATAATGCTGCCTCATCTGCAAATTCCGGTGACATTCTTCTTGAGTCAAATGCAATGGCAACACCCCTGTCCATGGCATTTTCTTTCCTGATAAAATTTGCAAGACCCTGTGTGGCACGACGCACCGTATAAACATTCATTCTGTTAGTACCGTTGCCAATGACACCGCGCAGACCGCCTGTACCAAATTCAAGATCCTGATAAAAACGATCCTCAATTTCTGCCTCATTTCCGGCAATTGATTTTAATTCTTCTCTTGTCTGTGCATCAAAATATTCATTTGCACACCACTGCTTGTAAATTTCTTGATATGACATATTAGGTTTCTCCCTTCTACACTAATATTTATTTGGATACAATAACGGATACGGTATATTCGCCCACAACCGTACAGTTATTCGTATTCTCAAGTTGTACCTTTACTGTTCTGTTTCCCGTTGCAAGTCCCGCCACATCAACCTTTGCGGTAATTCCGGCAATGGCAACCTTTTCAATATCCTCCCTGAGACCCGAATATGTAACCGTCAGGGATTTTTTAGCAAACTCATAAGTAAATGCGTCATTGGCATTTACAATCTCAATATTATCTGTCGGAATCTCAAATTCTTTCGTAATCAATGCTTCCACACTAATATTGACCTCAGATACCACATCTGAAATAATCTTAACACCGCTTGGCACATAATGGCTGATCCTTACCGTATACGAAGCATTTGCACTTAAATCAGATATATCTATGAGCTCCGCCGGAAGGTCAATACTGTCAATGGTATCCACTACCGCAGCTGTACCTGCAATAACAACATTTTCAATGGAATAGGTAATCTTGGATACCTTATATCCTTCCTTTACCGTTCCCGTATAAGCATAATTAACCGGAACAACTTTCTTTACAAGAAGAGGAACCTTAAGCCGTACCTCATCCCTGCTTAAAACAAGTCCGTTCTTATCTATTTCATTGCCATCTTCATCATATAATTTTAATTTCACATTATCTGATATGTCTAAAGACGCCCCTTCAATATCATATTCCGCTGTTACATGTGCTATACTTTCCACCACGGATTCCGCACCTGTAACTTTAATGGACATCGGTGACACATCATAATCTCCTGCCGCATATCCTGATGCCGGTGTTCCCGTAAGTTCAACCTCTACATCAATGGTTCTTGATTCACGATTTTCTATGTTCAGCTTTACGGCACTGTTTCTCAGAATAATATCCAGATTCCTTCCTGAAATGGAAGACTTTGTACAATAAACTTCAATATTAACATAATCGGACAACGGACTGATGGTGGAAAAATCCGCACTGGCATAAAAATCCGCACTGGTAAGAGCGTCAATAACAGATACCGGTCCTTCAACAGTTATGGAAACCGTATTTCCTTCCAGCACTTCAAATGTATAACCCAAATCCGTAAGTGTTTCCTGATTCAAAAGTTCCACCGGGATACCGGAAATAACCTTGGAATCTGCCGGATCAATCATATTAATGATTGTGAGCCATAATACGATGGCAAGGACTACGGAAAGAACTTTTAACCCAAAATTATTTAGCGTTTTTTCTTTCATTTCTCAACCTGCCTTTCCATAATTTAAATGATTTAACGTCAATGGACTTCTTCTGGACATAAATCAATTTATTACGTAAGGAGTCGCTGTCCACATTTCGGAACAATTCTCCGCCAATTGCAATGGAAATCTTACCTGTTTCTTCCGATACAATAATGGTAAGGCTGTCTGAAACCTCGCTGATACCCACACCGGCACGGTGCCTTGTTCCAAGCTCCTTGCTCAGGTTCAGGTTATCCGAAAGCGGCAGATAACAGGTTGCCGCCACAACACGATTTTCCCGGATAATTACCGCACCATCATGTAACGGCGTATTATGCTCAAAAATATTAATAAGAAGCTGACTGGTAACAATACCATCAATGGCAATACCGGTTTTCTCATACTCACTTAAAACAATATTCTGTTCAATGACAATAAGTGCTCCCGTTCTTGCCTTGGCAAGCTCCGTGGATGCCTTAATCAGCTCATTTACTGTCCGGTCACTGAATCGTTCTCCTTTGTCCTTATTATCATCAAATGGAATAAACTTGGCAAAAATCTGCTGCTGTCCCAGCTGCTCCAGTGCCCTTCTAAGTTCAGGCTGAAAAATAATCACAATGGCAATAATACCCACATTAAAGATGCTTCCTTCAATCCAGAGAATTGTTTTTAACTGAAATAACACGGCAAAAAGGGTAAACGCAACTAACACCAGGATACCCTTTAAAAGCATCCACGCCCTGGTATCTTTAATCCATACCATGACATAATATAGCAATATTGCAATGATAATTATTTCAACAATATCCGAAACAGTTATCCGCGGTAGATACCATCCTGTCATTTTCTTAAAAAATTCCGTTATCACATTCATCCAAAAGAACCATCCTGTTTATGAGTATATTAAAAATCTAAGTCTATATCTTCTTCGTCACGTTCAACCGGTCTTCTCTTTTTCTGTGTATTGATTTTTTTCACCTTGACATCCGCAGCCGTAACACTATACTTAGGAACTGCCTTTACATAATAGTAGTAATTGTCATCTTCATACTGCACTCTCTCTGTCCTCGTATAATCCACGCCAAAGAACACAATATTAAGAATATATCCGACAACCACGGATAAAATCAGTCCAACCAGAATACCGAAAAAGCTAATACTGGTAGAGAAAATCACATTACCCACCAGAAGCATGACAAAATCCGTCAGTGCACCGGCAACAACAGCATAAATCCATGCATAATCAATGGATAATCTCCGGATAACATACACAATGGCAATGGTCAGTGCAAAACTCAATGCTATCAGAAGAATCTCTTTATTCATGATTCCGTTAACGACAGCAAGAAAATTGTCAAATAAATCATTACCTTCCATGCCCGCCATTAACTTTTCATATTCCTTGGCAAATTCCATGATATAATAAATAATTACGCCAAACACAACCGGAATAATAGAAAAAGCACTGGATAATAAACCTGCTGCAACCGGAATCACATACGGTATTTTAAGCATGAAACAGCATACTGTCAAAACAACCCATACACTGCTTTTCCCGGTAAAACGGAAATAAAACAGATACATTACCAGAAATACCAGCAGTGTAACAACCGAAAGCTCCATTGACAAAGAAAACAAATGTGCAGCCATAACCAGGGTAACACAAAGAACCGTTGCCCCATTTGGAAGAATCGCACAAATAAGTGAAAGAATGATGGCAATAAATATGCTGTTCAGACTTTTCATATAGCCAATATTACCGTTAATAAGGCATAATGTCACAAATGCAAGTAAAAACTTTGCTGCCGGATTGATAAACATGTCATTCCTGCCATAAAAACTTTTTAATTTTTCCTTTAATAAAAGAACGCCTGTCATTTTATTCCTCCATGCTACTTTTCAATAAGTTTTGCCAGATTCTTCAAATCCGTATAATTGCGCTTAACCTTTTCAAAAGACTTATCATATTTATGCGAATAAAAGAATAATGCGATTACCAGAAATAACACAAGAATCATTACATAGTACTGGAAAATATTTCCTAAAAGCTTCGGAAAATCAACATTTCCCGCCTCAATCAGAAGTTCTTCCAGATGTCCCAGCACATACAACGCTACAAGACAGACATACCCTATCGTTGTGGTAACCGCAGTATACAACATCTGTAACGTCACATAATCCACCTTAAAGCTCTTAGATGCTATCTTTAAATCTTTACCTTCATTTTTTTCATATATGGCAATTTTCGTCATTAACTTGACTTTCTTTTCATTTAACATACCACACCTCAATATACACCATGCTTATTTTATTATACCACAAAACATGTGTAATGCACGTCATTTTTATTAAATATCTGTTAATTATATATAACAATCTGGGAATGTCCTCCATCAGAAGGCACAACCACACGGACAACCCTGCCGTCTACCGTTATGGTCTGGTCAGTTGTGGCACCCGAATATATATTCCATACATTCTCATGAGAATCCGGTAAAAGCTCCGTAAGAACAGAATTAATTGCATTATCAAGTCCTGTGCTTCTGTCTTTAATATAAATATGCGTCATATTGGAAGAAATAATGATTTCCCCCAGATAGGACTCATTTTCTTCATAAACGTATGTATTATTAAGATACTGCTTAAATCCATAACCGGCAAGTTTTTCTGCCACCTGTGTACTGAGGACTTTGTCCCCTTCATATGCCGGCGTGGTCTCGATTTGATAAGACGTGGTCTCTTTTGTATTGTTTCCGGAAGCTGTTGACGTTTCCGGTGCTGCCGTGGTCACTACCGTTACCGCAGTAGTCGTCTGGCTTATAGATGGTTTTGTGGCTGACGAAGCAGTAGTCGCAGCAGATGAAGCAGTTGCCGATGTCGTCTCCGGCTTTCCTGTTGTCTCCTGTCCATTGTTTGAAGCGGTGGTACTGCCTGCAGATGTTTCCGCTGCCGGAGTAGTTTCCTTATCCATCGTATTCTTCCCACCGTTTTGGGTAAACATACTGTAATCCGGAAGATTCAGCACTGCCTTATCATCACTTTCCACGCACTCAATGGCAATGGAATCATAAGCGTCTCCGAAATTTGCCGTCAATGCAACAATTCCCGTGCCGATAACCTCCAGATTTCCCTTACTGTCTATGGTGAACACGCTATCATCACTGCTGGACCAAAGAATACCCGATGTGGAACCATCCGGATAGACCGTTGCCGTAACCTGCACCTTGGTTCCCACTGTCATCGTACAGTTTTCCATGTTAATCTTAACCGACACTTTCTCAGTTGCAATTGCATTAATGGCACCTGAACCGATATATGTTTCACTCTGCTTATTATTGGAAATTCCTGCAAAAAAGGCGCATACTACTATCAAAAAAGTAACAACCGTTAACGCCAGTAACGTAATCAGAACAACCATGACAGGTGAATTTTTTTTCTTTTTATTGTTTTTACCCATATATCCTCCAGCTTACAAGGCTCTCTCTGCCTCCAAAAACTTTCTCTTAGTATTATAACCATGAACACAGAAAATGACAATATTATTTTATCTGCGGCATTTTTCCATATCCTGCATAATTTCCATGGAAGACAGAATTTTTATTTGAAGAATCCCACAATCAGGATTGCACTGCCGAGAATGGCAAGAACAACACCTGTCACACGGTTTAACACCACCGCACTGGCTTTATTAGCAAATTTAGCGGCGATTCTAGCCCATAGTAGCGTAAATGCCACACAGAAAATAAAGCACCACATATCCGGCATTCCTCCAATGGCAAAATGAGTTGCCGCTCCTGTCAGTGCAGTAAATGTCATGATAAACACACTGGTTCCAACTGCCGTCTTCAATTCATAGCCAAGAACAGATGTTAAAAGCAGCAGCATCATCATTCCGCCGCCGGCACCGACAAATCCACAGATAAATCCCACAACACTTCCGCAAAGAACAGACTGAGTGATTCTCTTTTTACGACTTACGGAGTTCATGGCTTCCTTTGTTGTCATGACCGGTTTAACAATAAATTTTATTCCCAGCAGTAACGTCATGCAGACCGAAAAATTTCCCATGGTAGTATTCGGTACAAAACTTGCCACAAAACTGCCAACAAGCGTAAATAATAAAACCGTTACCATCATGACAAAACCGTTACGGATATCAAGATTCTTATTTTTTCCATAAGTATATGCGCTTATGGCGCTTGCCAGTACGTCACTTGCCAGCGCAATACCGACTGCCTCATAAGCCGGCATTCCCAGAAACGTAATTAACATTGGGCTGATTACCGCCGCTGCACTCATGCCGGCAAATCCCGTGCCCAGACCGGCGCCCAGACCGGACAGAAAACATATTATAAGTTTATAAATCATTTTGACTCCTTTATTTACTAATTTTGTTTATTTTTGAACTATTTTATGCCAATCTGCGAATAATGTCAACAACGCAGGACAACTCCCTTACCGGTTCATCTGTCCTGCGTCCTTTTTTCCTTTACTTATTCTATCAGAATCCTTGTGTTCTGGTCATTTACTATATGAATGCGGATTCCGTCTAATATTCTTTTCCACTCTTTTTCATATTTTTCTATATTCTTTTCATCACTGGTAATGATAACTTCCTTTGGATGAAGTTTCTTTAAAAATTCCTCCGTATAATAAACATGTTCCTTATCATTCCTTCCGTGATGGGACAGTTTCACAATCTGTACACCGTCTTCCAGTCCCTTTTCTTCTTTATATTGAAAATAAGCATCCTTAAAATTCTCTTCAAAACAGTCCCCGCAAAATAATGCTAACTGTTTTTCTTTTTTTGTCAGAAGTAATACTGAGCTGTCGCCATTAATCAGCTGTCGTTTTGTCTCCACCGTACTCTTTTTTACAAAATTCCGTTCCATC
The DNA here is from genome assembly GCA_029226085.1 of Thermoflexaceae bacterium. Taxonomy (GTDB): domain Bacteria; phylum Bacillota; class Clostridia; order Lachnospirales; family Lachnospiraceae; genus MGBC120314. The sequence continues at coordinate 16,519 of JAQXXN010000254.1, read as the reverse complement.
ATCATTTCTGTAAACGGCAAAAAATCCTGTGGTTTTGGAAAAATTACGGTAAAACAATATTCTCCCATAAAAAAGGACTGATATTGTGAAAGACGATTGTTATAAAAAATCTTCGTTTTCTTCTTCAGGTTTTCTTTTATTTTTATCAGATGAATCAGATCTTCTTTCATCTCCAATGTACCCGGCACAAAAATCTGACAAAATTCCGGTTTGAATGGCAACAGAGCCGTTCCCACGGCAAATTTTTTCGTTATTTCCGGAATAAAGCCAATATGGTCCTGATGAAAATGGGTAACCACCAGAAAATCAATTTCTGTAATATTATTTTTATTCAAAAACTCTTCCAGTTTATTTCTTTGATACTTCCTTGTCCCACCATCAATCAACACATGCTTCCTGCCTTCCTTACAATCCAGACTAATAAGAAAGCAGTCTGCCTGTCCAAAAGGAATTGCCTGTATGCTGCTCATGATATTCACTCCTGTCTAATTAGGAATTAACCGGTATGCCCTTTTCTTAAATACCTGAATTAACTGTGTTTCTTCCTTTATTTCTTCTAATGTGAGAATTCCGCTTCTCCCAACATCTTCCGGCCGATGGCTGTCACTTCCGGCAGTAGGGATCATCCACGGATTCAGAATCAGTATCTTCTGTGTTTTTTCATTTCCACTGTCATGACGAGGAGATGTATTAATAGCTTCCATGCCGTGCAGATAATTTATGTCTGCAGGATAAGAGCTGTCTTCACGATTTGGATGCGCCTGAATTATAATCAGTTCATCCTTATATCTTTTATAAAAAGACTCCAGATCCATGTACAGCCATTCTTTTGCTTCACGATACAGCAGTTCTTCGGTCAACCCGAAAATCAGATAATCATTTGGATCCGAAAGAAATCTAAGCTCCATTCCCAATCCGGTAAAAAAACCGTTCACTGCATATTTCCTTGCCTCCCTGACCGGTTGTAAATAAAAATCAATTTTCTCCTTCCATTCCATTTCCAATGTCCGTTCCAGAAACTCTTTGTGAAAATGATTTGCAATCCATATTCCATCGTATTTCTTTTCCAGGTATGCATCAACCACTTCATGAACGTTCATTTGTCCACACGGACTTACTTCACTGGTATGCACATGCAAATCATATCTCCACATTTTTTCTGCTTTTAATCCTGATTCCATACACTTCACCTTCTCTAATCATTTTGTCGCCCGGAACAAACACCTGAATACTGTCTGCATCTTCCATTTCAAGGATTACCTTATTCTGAAATCCCTGAAATTCAATTTCTTTTACCGTACCGCAGAATGTGGATTCATTTTTGTTTACCATTTCCAATCCATCTGCTTTTACCGGATAATAATTCTCTTTCTTAAAACTTGGAGCTACCTCCGTGTCCACAATCGTTTCATTCCTGCCATAAACAAACTCATCTCCGTACCAGCAGCCTTTAATCAGATTACTCTGTCCAACGAATTTTGCAACAAACGGATTGACCGGATGATTAAAAATTTCTTTTGGTGTTCCTATCTGCTGGATTTCTCCCTGACTCATAATGACAATCTTATCTGCCATTCCAAGTGCTTCAGCCTGGTCGTGTGTAACATACAGAACCGTTCCTCCCACACGCTTATGAAGATTACTGATTTCACGGCGCATTTCAATTTTTAATTCTGCATCCAGATTGGACAAAGGCTCATCCATCAGCAAAAGGCCCGGCTCATTGGCAATGGCACGTGCTATTGCCACTCTTTGCTTCTGTCCGCCCGACAGCTCAGACGGATATCTATTTTCCATTGTTTCCATGTTTACAAGCTTAAGAACCGTTCTAATTCTGTCATTTTGTTCCTGCATTGTCTTATATTCTGAAAAAATACTATGCTTCATCGGAAACAATACCTGCTGTCTTACTGTCATGTGTGGCCACAATGCATAAGACTGAAATACCATTCCGATGTTTCTCTTATTCGGGCTTGTTACGTTTTTATTATCGGCAACCACATTGTTATCAATTTCAATGACTCCCTCCGTGGGCTTAAGGAAGCCTGCAAGAAGTCTTAAAAGTGTGGTTTTTCCGCAACCGGATGGGCCAAGAATCGCAACAAATTCTCCGTTATTAATGGTTAAATCTACATTTTTTAAAGCCTGATATCCATCAAAACACATATTTAAATTTTTAATTACCGTTGCCATAATTTCTCCTCTATGCTCTTTTTATTTTTTTCATGAGCTTCGTGACTATTTTTAAAATGACTGCAACAATTCCCACTACCATCAGAATGATTGATGAATAGGCGGATGCCATGTTACTAAGACCGGCAGAAGTAAAATTAAATATTACAACACCGATTGTTTCGGATCCTCCTGACCATAACAGACTTGATGTGGTCAGTTCCATCATGCTGTATATCATCACAAGCCCCATTCCTGCCGATATGGTTCCCATGCTTAACGGTATGATTACCTTTTTCCATTTTACAGGATTATTCGCTCCACAAATCTGCGCCGCTTCCTCCATTGATGAATCAAGCTGTGCAAACGCTGAGTTGGCATACCGGAGAGATACCGCCGTAAATCGTATTACATAAGACAACAACAAAATCCAGATTGTTCCATAAATTGTAATGCCATGAAAAGATTTGGCATACGTCAGTATTAGAGCAAGACCCAGGATAATTCCCGGAATTGAATAAGGAAACGTAACAACTGCCTGAAGTTTCGAGGCTATCTTGTCTTTTTTATATTCGGACAAATAAGAAATCACAATGCCAATAACCGAACAAATCATCACAGTTAGAATTGCCAGAAAAATACTGTTTTTGATTCCGTTCATGGATTTTGCATTCCTAAATACCTTCGCAAAATTATCAAAACAAATGGTTGCAGGAGATAATTTTACTCCCTGCGCTTTTGTCAATGCTGATGATACCAGTTTGAGCAGCGGAATGATGTTAAATACCGCAACAAAGCATCCCATAAGTGCTGCTGCCACATATTTGCCCCTGCCAAGCAATATTCTGGGCTCCATGCTTTCCTTTTCACAATTCTCTGCCTTATTGTTTCTGGAAATCAGCTGTGTTACCCCCATCATGATAAGGGAAATTACAGAAAGAACGATTCCCTTAACTGCCGAAAGCCCATAACTGTCACTTGTGGCTGAAACAATTGTCTTATAAATATCCGTGCTTAAAACCTGAATATTTGCCGGAATTCCCACAAAGGCAACAATACCAAAATTGTCCAGGCATGATAAAAATACTAACAGCATTGCATTAACAATAGTAATTTTTGTAATTGGAAATATTACCTTAAAAAAACTTTCCAATCGGTTACAGCCAGAAACAACTGCCGCCTGTTCCAATTCTTCCGGAATTCTTCGAAAATGGCTCAAACACATGAGATAAACAATAGGATACTGGCATACCGTGAACATGAGAATAATTCCGCCATAGGAATACAATTCAAAATGTGTCAGCTTATATAGTAAACCACTTTTCAGACAGGTCTGCATCCATGCCAGGGTCACGATATAAGAAGGAATAAATAACGGAATTAACAGTAACTTATGTAAAATATTTTTAAATGCAATATCCGTATATGCCATGATGTATGCAAGAAACACTCCAACAATTCCTGCCGACACCATGGAGCAGCAATTAATAAATAATGTATTTAATATTACCTTTTTAAAACCCGGATCTGAAAATACCTGCATGAAATATTTAAGAGTAAAGCCTTCATCCTTTACAGTGAAGGCTTCACTAAACAGACTAAGTAATGGCCAGAGAAATATAAAAAATACAATCGTTATTCCAATGAAGTATTTAACATACCGATATTTTTTATTTTCAAACATGTTCTTATTTTCCTTACTTATTAAACATTTCGTCAAACTTCTGCTTGCTTTCTTCCTTGGTTAAATAGAGTTCCTTCGGGTCTGCTGACAGGATTTTTCTCTCATCAATACTTAATATGCCGCTAACAGGTTCAACATCTTTTCTCGGAGCTGTCTTATAGTAGTTCTGTGCTGCGAATTCACGCACTTCCCTGGATAACATAAATTCCACAAAAATCTTAGCTGCCTCTTCATTTGGCGTACCGGCCACAATTGCAATCGGATCACAGATAGAAGAACAGCCCTCCTCGGCATAGACAAATGCAATTGGCGATCCATTATCAATCGCTTTGAAAGAATCCGTATCAAGTACCATTCCATATGCCTTTTCACCATTTGCAACAGCAGTAATAACACCACCGTTGCCGTTCACAACCTGCATGCCGTTATCTTTCATCGCCTGATAGAAATCCCATCCAAGATTATCCATGGAGGTATATACACCAAGGTTATATGCCGCTGTTCCCGAATAGAGAGGGCTCGGCATTACACAATTTCCCTGGGTTGACGGATCCGTGAAAACAGTAAGTGATGACGGTGCTTCCGATACCATTGTGGTATTGTATATAATTCCGGTTGACGCTACGGAAGTGCCATAATACATATGATCCGGATCAACAAATTCTTCATACATCTTGTCTATTTCCGGATAATCATACTTCAAAAGCAGGTTCTGCGCCTTAAACATTTCAAAGGTCGGTGTATCTGCCAGCATGATAACGTCACACTGTATACCGCTTGATTTCTGCTCAGTTAAAATCTTACTTACAACCTCTTCTGTTCCGCTTCTGTAATAGTTCAGTTCAATATTCGGATATTCCTTTGCAAACAGTTCGATAACATCCGTCATGTAATCATCACCGGAGGATGTATAAAGCATTACACTTCCCTTAATATCCTTTTTATCAATCGTGGTTTCTGCCTGAGCAGCTGTTGTCTGGGCATCTGTTGTCTGAGTAGAAGCCGCCGTTGTCTGCACTTCGTTGTTCGTTTTTGCTCCACATCCTGCAAGCATTACTGTTGCCATAAAAACACTAACTGCACTCAAAAATTTTTTTCTCATTACAGGTTCCTCACTTTGTTAATCATATTTTTTTCTTCTCAAATTAAGGTCCATGACATCCGTGTTAAAATAATCGTAGGAATAAAATATTTTTTCACCATTGCAGTCAAAATGTAACTGCTTTAATAACACAATGGAACTTTTCAAAAACTCATATGCAATTCTATCCCATTCACGTTCCGGACTGATTCCCATTATTTTCGTTTTGGAATACTTAATTTCAATATTGTGGCAATTTCTTAAATTATCAAATATCTTTCCCTGGATTCCGTTATCAAATATATTTCCTACATATTTTTCCGGAAATATATTTATGGAAAACGCAACCGGAGTCCGGTTTGCCACCCTCCCCCTGCTCATTTCAACAATCCGCTCATTAAAATCCAATCCGAATTCTTCACGTATGTCCTGGTCAGGCTGACAATGTTTTATACTATAATGCACACTTTCCGGCTTGCATCCTGCTGCCTTAATCATGTCACCAACAGAATTTAACTGTTCCAGCGGATTATTCAATGTCACCGATTTTGAAACAACAAATGTTCCGACACCGTTTCTTTTTTGAAGTAATCCTCTTTCTACACACAAATCAAGCGCTTCCCGTACCGTGGATCGTCCGCCTCCCAGCATACCCGAAAGTTCTTTTTCACCTGGTAGTTTCATGCCTACTGACCAGATTCCTTCATCAATTTTCTGTGTAATACAATCTGCCATTGTTTCATATAAATATTTTTTCATTGTCATTCCTTTCCTCATAGCTGTCTGACAGCTACGAGATAAGAATAAAATATCTGTCTTTTTCCCGCTATCAAATTCATCTGTTTCTTTTGCAAAATCAATGTAAAAACAAATTAAATCCTGTCATCACAAAGAACACCATTAAAAAAGACACGGTTTAGAAATTTCTTAACCGTGTCCTTACATTATTCCAATTCTTCCATAACACTCATGTATGCCGGACGAATGATTTTATCCGTACATATCAGTTCCTCAATTCTATGTGCACTCCACCCCACAATTCTTGCGATTGCAAAGATTGCCGTGTATAGTTCCTGTGGAATCCCCAGCATGTCATATACAAATCCGCTGTAAAAATCCACGTTCGGGCTTACACCTTTCAATATGTTGCGTTTTTCTGCAATGATTTTCGGTGCCAGTTCTTCTACATTCTCATATAGCAGAAGATCATTTTCCCTTCCTTTTTCTTTTGCCAGTTTTTCAACATAGGTCTTAAACACTCTTTCTCTCGGATCGGAAAGGGTATACACTGCATGGCCCATTCCATAAATCAGCCCCTTTCCGTCAAAAGCCTCTTTATTGACTATTCTTTCAAGATATGCCGCCACTTCCTCTTTATCCGAATAATCCTTTACATTTTCCCTGATATTATTTATCATTTCCATGACTTTGATATTGGCACCACCATGCTTTGGTCCCTTTAAGGATGACATTGCTGCCGCAATGGTGGAATAAGTATCCGAACCGGTTGAAGTTACTACTCTGGTTGTAAATGTGGAATTATTTCCGCCGCCATGCTCCATATGTAAAATCAAGGCAGTATCCAGAACTTTTGCCTCCACCTCCGAGTATTTCTTATCCGGCCGCATCAGCATCAGTAAGTTTTCGGCAGTGGAGAGTTTCGGATCCGGATGGTGAATAAACATGCTCTCATTTTTTTCATAATGATTGTAAGCATTGTATCCATATACCGCTAATAATGGAAATTCACTGATGAGCTGGATACATTGTCTTAAGGAATTGCTGACGCTTATGTCTTTTGCTTTCGGGTCATAGGAAGCAAGCGTCAGTATGCTTCTTGTCATGGAATTCATGATATCCTCCGAAGGAGCCTTCATGATTACATCCCTTGTAAAATTGGTCGGCAGTGTCCTTACCTGTCCCATAAGTTCCCGAAACTCTTTTTCTTCTTTTTCTCCCGGGAGTTCTCCCATCAATAACAGATACGTTATCTTTTCAAATCCCATTTCCTCTGCCCCGATTTCTTCAATCAGGCTCTTTACATTATATCCTCGATACCATAATTCCCCATCACAAGGCTTTTTCTGTCCATCGACAATCCTGGACGACACAATCTTTGATATATTGGTAAGCCCTGTCAGGACGCCGTTTCCTTTTTCATCCCTAAGTCCACGGTACACACCGTATTCATCATATAATCTATTATCAATAAAATCATGATTCCTGCATATTTTTTCCTGTTTTACTGCATATTCCTCAATCGAATTCATCTTCCATGCCTCCCTCCTGAAAATCTTCCATTTCACTACTCATGACTGTTTCCAGTTCTTTCATAAGATGCAGAAGCTGAATTAAATTTTCTTTTCCGTATTTTTCTATTACACGTCCGTAATATTCCTTTAAAATTTCTTCCTGCGTTTTCAGTAGTTTCTTTCCGTTTTCCGTAATGGACACATAGGTTCCATCCTTCCCGTTTCCGTCATGTGACCATGTTACAAGTCCTCTGTCCCTTAATTCTCCTACCAGTTTTGATGTCTGGCGGATGGTCAGCTCCATTTTTTCCGATAATTCCTTCAGATATGTTCTTTCCCCATATATGGAAGAACTCTCATCATTCTGCAAAATATTGTGAAGTGCTATATATTCCGTCATGCTGACAGACTGAAACAGATTTCTTATTTTCCCCCTGTTCATCATGTACCGTCTGTAAGTAAGCTCATTGGATAATTTCATGATGTCTGTTTTTTCAGATGCATTCGTCTTTTCTGTTACATTATTTTTTTCCTCCATATAATCCCTCCATATAAAAAAGCAAAAGGGGAATAGCATGTTCTGTTATTCCCCTTAATGAAAGTTAATAAATTAGTAATCCATATCCTGCATTGGCTGTGCAGCCGGCTTATCTTCTTTCACATCTGCCACTGCTGCCTCTGTTGTAAGCAGCGTAGCAGAAATACTAACTGCATTGGTCAGGGCACTCTTTGTAACTTTTACCGGATCAATGATTCCTGCTTTTAACATGTCAACATAGTTCTCCGATATGACATCAAAGCCTATTCCGGCTTCCTTTTCCTTAACCTTATTGATGATGACTGCTCCCTCAAGTCCTGCATTTTCTGCAATGGCTCTGAGTGGTGCTTCCAATGCTTTTTCAACAATTCTGGCACCTGTTTTCTCATCACCCTGCAATGTTGAGGCTACTCTTGCCACATCCTTCTGCGCATGAATATACGCAGATCCGCCGCCGGAAATAATACCCTCGGATACGGCAGCACGTGTTGCATTCAAAGCATCTTCCATTCTGTATTTTGCTTCTTTCATCTCTGTCTCGGTAGCCGCACCGATACGGATAACTGCAACGCCGCCACCCATCTTTGCAATACGATCCATGAGCTTGTCTTTATCAAACTCTGACGTTGTCTCTGCTTCCTGACGCTTAAGGCTTGCAATTCTGTCACTGATTTCCTCTTTCTTTCCTTCACCGTCAACAATGGTTGTGTTTTCCTTGGTTACCTTTACGGATTTAGCCCTGCCAAGCATATCCAGGGTAACATCACTAAGCTGCATTCCCAAATCATCCAGTACCGCCTGTCCGCCGGTAAGAATTGCAATATCCTGTAACTGTTCTTTTCTGTTATCTCCATATCCCGGTGCCTTTACGGCAACTACCTTGATGGTTCCGCGGAGTCTGTTGACAATCAATGTGGTAAGGGCTTCTCCCTCTACATCATCTGCAATAATGAGAAGCTGTTTTCCGCCTGTTGCTGTCTGTTCCAGTAACGGAAGAATATCCTTGATGTTGGAAATCTTCTTATCGGTAATGAGAATATACGGGTTATCCATGTTAGCAACCATTTTTTCTTTGTCGTCACACATGTATGCAGATAAATATCCCTTGTCAAACTGCATTCCTTCTACCACATCAATTTCCGTATGCATGGTCTTGGACTCTTCGATTGTAATGACGCCGTTTTCACCAACCTTCTCCATGGCATCGGCAATCATCTTGCCTACTTCTTCATTTCCGGCTGATATTGCAGCAACCTTGGCGATATGTTCCTTACCCGTAACAGGCTGGCTCATCTCTTCCAGGGACTTAATTGCGGCATCTGCAGCCTTTTTCATTCCCTTTCTTAGAATAATCGGATTGGCTCCGGCTGCAATATTCTTCATTCCTTCGTTTACCAGTGCCTGTGCAAGAACCGTAGCTGTCGTTGTTCCGTCTCCGGCAATGTCATTGGTTTTGGTGGCAACTTCCTTTACAAGCTGTGCTCCCATGTTCTCATACCGGTCTTCTAACTCAATTTCCTTTGCGATGGTAACACCGTCATTGGTAATAAGCGGTGCGCCATAGGATTTATCCAGTACAACATTTCTTCCCTTCGGTCCAATGGTAACCTTTACTGTATCTGCAAGTTTATTAACGCCATCTTCCATTCTCTTTCTTGCATCAATATCAAATCTGATTTCTTTTGCCATGATAACATCCTTCTTTCTTTAACAATTCTTCACAATGATTCGACAGCTATTCCACAACTGCGATAATATCATTCTGGCTGACAATTACATATTCTTCATCCTCGAACTTTACTTCTGTTCCGGCATATTTGGAATAGATAACCTTATCACCCTTTTTAACCTGCATTTCTGTCTTTTTTCCATCCACATCCTCTCCGGTTCCCACTGCTACAACAATGGCCTCCTGTGGCTTTTCCTTTGCACTGTCCGGTAAGATAATTCCGGACTGTGTCTTTTCTTCCGCTTTCTGATGCTGTAAAATAACTCGATTTCCTAATGGTTTTAACTGCATAAATATTACCTTCCTTCCTTTTTTGTTAGCACTCTTTTAAAACGAGTGCTAATGAGAGTGTAAAAATATATGCTTCTTTCGAAGCATTATTGGTTTGTTTCCAAACTAATTGTTTATATTGCATTATAACAGATATTTCTGTACTGTCAAGTGAGTTTATACTTTTTTAATAATTAAAGCATCATCTCAATATTATCTTCTATCTGCTTTGCCACCCTGTTAAATGTCTGCAGGTCTTCTCTTCCAATTCCTGACAGAATTCTTTCTGACATTTTCTTCCATGCATTATCCATGTCCCTGATGATGGAATCTGCCTGCTGTGTAATTTCATAATGTACATAACGCCGGTCCCTGTCATCCCTCTTATAAACAACATATCCCTTGTCACAGAGATTATCCATCGTTGATGAGATATGCCCCTTGTTCATTTGCAAATACTGGCAGATATCCGTCAGGGTATTCTGTTCTCCATAGCGGTGCAGAAAATACAAAACTTCTATTTCAACCCGGTTAAGATTGGTTCTTTTTTTGGCATCCGTCATGATATTCTCAAGAAGCTTTTTGAATTTGCCGCCCCTTAAGATTCCTTCCACACTATGTTCCATTGTTTCATTCCTTTTCCTGTTCATGAATCTTCACTAACTTCTTATTGATGTCATCCGCTTCTCTCTTTTCCAGATAATAACTGATTACATATGTAGCAATATCAAAAAATAATATGGAAAACACCATTGCTATATATCCGGCTTTTCCGGGCGCATTTCCAACCATGGCATAGACAATTCGGATAATCACAATCTCAAGCACTACCCACTCAACAATTCTCTGGATAATTACCTGTTTTACCGTCAAATCCTCTTTTAAATAGATGATAATGCACGGAAGCATACAGATTAACCCAATCACTGCCGGAAGAAAAAAATAACTGAATGTAATAGGCACGTCTTTTGCAAAGATACTTCCCACAATTCCAAAAGACAATGCAACCTCTGCCTGAATCAGAATATAATCTGAAATCATTCTCTTAAACGCATCCCTGCTCATTTTTTAATCCTCTCTTTCCGCATTTTCTGCCTCTTCTCCTGAATACCCGGCTATGCCGCTTTAATCGCATCCGCCACTTCTTTTGCATACTGCCTTGATATGAGTACCTCTTCCCCGTTATCCATGGTTGCCACAAATCTTCCGTTTAAAGCCGGACGAACATTTTCGATTTTCCTTATGTTTATCAGAAATGATTTGGATGCCCGTACAATCCGATTTGGTCTTACCATCTCCTCAATCTGGTACAACCTCATTTTCACTTCATAAATCTGTGTTTTGGTATATGCAAAGCACAAGCTTCCTACTGCTTCGAAATAAAGTATCTCATCCAGCTTAATCTGGTATGCTTCTTTATTTTCCCCATATCCCGTAATCTGCCTTTTCCTGCCTTCCAGATAATCACATATATCTTCAAATTCCTGTGTCCACTCGATATATTCCAAAATAACCGCATTTTCTCCTGCCGGAGATACCTTGCGTTTAATCAGTTTCATATGTTTTTCCTCCTCCGTTTTTATTTCCATCCCCAGATTTCCTATATAACAATATTTTATTATATCATTTTTGTTTTTTTCAGGCAATTGATTTGTCTTGGATAATATTCATCGGATAAAATATAAAAGATCCGCCTGCCATAGGACAGGCGGACCCGAATGCCCGATTAATTCCTTTATAAACTAAACTGGTTAATTGAATCCTCTAACTTATTAACAATATCATCCAGTTCCTGTGCATACGAAGCGACACGTGCCATGGTTTCATTTACCTGTTCTGCCGAAGCCGTCACTTCCTCAGATGCTGCTGCCGAAGTCTCAGATACCGAAGCAATGTTTTCCATGCGGACAACCACCTTATCCTTGGCAACATTCATTTCACTGTTCAATGTCTCGATTTCCTCGACTGCTTCTAACAGATTCTCAACTGCGTCACGAATTTCAAGGAATAACTTGGAAGATTCCTGAACCGACATCTCCTGTTCATCCTGAAGGATACCATTCTCCCTAAGGCTCTTCTCCACCTGGTTGGAATTTGCCGTAATCTCTGTCAGAATCTTCTTAATCTCTTCCGTTGATTCGTTAGACTGGTCTGCAAGCTTGCGAATCTCTTCCGCAACCACCGCAAATCCACGTCCGGCATCTCCTGCTCTTGCTGCCTCAATGGAAGCATTTAAGGACAACAGATTGGTCTGTTCCGTTATATCGACAATCGCATCCGAAATAAAGTTAATCTTCTCAATGGACTTAAGCATCTCTGCCATGGTAGCAATAGACTCCATCGCATTATTCTTTGCCTTTCCTGCCTTTCGAATAAGCTCCTGCTGGATTTCCGTACCCTGCCGGCTTAATCCGTCCGTATTCCTTGACTTGTCGCCAATGATATCCACCTTATTCTTGGAAACTGCCAGACTGTCTGCAAGCTGTTCTACTTCCATATTAGCCTCTGCCGTACTCTGAGCCTGCTCCGTTGCGCCGTTGGCAACACTGTTAATTGCTTCTGTTACCTGACCTGCAATCTCCTTGGTATCATTTGATACTTCCAGAACCGATTTTGCGATTCCAAGAATTGCTTCCGTATTCTCCTTAACCTGACAAATCAGACTGGAAATACTTTCTCTCATGATATTAAAATTATTTTCAAGCTGTCCGAACTCATCCCTGCGTGTTACAACCAGTTCATGCGTCATATTACCTTTTGCCATGTATTCTGCTGCTTCGGTAAGCTTCTTAAGTTCCCTTGAAATTGTATATGCAATCAAGAGTGCCACCAGTACCGCAAATACCATTCCAAGTATCAATGCAATCACTGCCGTAACAGTTACTGCCGCAAGCTCATCCGCATTTTCCTCGGAGCCAAGTATGCCAACCAGATACCATCCGGTAATGGCGTCCTTAATAACCGTGATGCAGTACTGTTCACCACCCATCTTGCAAATCTGGCTTGCCATTGGATGCTCCTCGCCAAAGGTTCCATCCGCAATTCCCCTGTCAATGGTTTCCATCAGCTCATTCCAGACCGGAATTTCGGCAGTGGATGCCATAATATTGTTTCTGTCATTATTTACGATAATATTCCCATTCTTATCCGTCAGAATTGTATATCCGGTATTCATCAGCCGAATATCATTTATGTAATCTCTTAACGCCTGTGCATTAATATCCATTGCCACAACGCCCACGTCCACATTACCGGATTCCAGATCCTGTGAAACCGTGAAAACTTCTATTCCGTCTTCATTCACATACGGAACCGTAAAATTGGCAAATACCGTCTGTCTGGATTCCAGATCCTGGCAGTCCGTAAACCACATTTCTCCGGACAGGTCATACTTATCCTTTACCACATAGTCACCGGTTTTCTTGCCTTCCGCTGAAATCACAAGCTTTGCCTGAATGTATTTTCCACTCCATGTGGAATAATAGGCTCTTTCCGACTGTGAAATAACCTTCAGGGAACTAAGCAGTGCATCCTGAACAGATGTGACAGTTGCCTCCGTATAATTTTCATCAATTTTCTTAAGCTCTGTTCTACGACACATAATGTCAATTGGAAGACTCAGTGTCTTCATATAACGCTGAAACTCATTAACCGCCTCATCCATGGTCTGCTGGCTTGTCAGCTGCATGTTCTCCTCCAGCGTGGACTGCATCTTTCCTCTCATCAGCATTGTACAGATAAACAACGCAACAAACACCACCAGTCCAAAATAAGCAACCAGCTTAAAACTAAACCTGGTCTTTTTCATATTGAACACCTCCAAACGATTTTAAAAAATATCATCTGTTTTTCCCGATAATATATATGCTTATTATACCGTAACCACATGGCAAATGCAATGAATTATTGGGTATCACATTATGGTATCACGTTACACAGGTTCTTTCCCTATCGCAGTTCTTCCAGAACCTCAAAAAACTTTTTCATTTCCCTATTTACCCATTTGTCCTTATGATACAAAACCTGACGCCATACACTAATATTATAGTCTTTCACTCTTATTTCTTTTAAGACCCCCTGTTTCTCATCATTTTCAATTACATAATACGGCAGAAAAGCGATTCCCATTTGCTTCTTTACCTGATTCAGTAAAAGATCCGTATTATTAGACTGGAATACCGGTATAATCTGTTTCTGGTTCTTTAGCAGCATTGTATCAAGTACTTTTCTGTAACTTGCATCTTTTTCCGTAAGTATGAAAGGATACTCTATCAGTTCCTCCATCCTGTGTTTTCTGCCATCTGCAAGGGGATGGTTTTCTGCTGCAGTAAACACAATTCTTTCTTCCTTCACCATGACACTTATCAGCACAGGATCATTTACCATCTCATCAAAAAGATAGACAACATCAAGCTCATTATTCTTAAGCATGTTAAGCAGAGTACCCGGCGTATCCGTTGTAACACTTAAAGACACCTTGGGACTGCTCTCATGATACTTATCTATTATCCCGGGAAATACAGAGGAACATAGCGAATCAATGGTTCCGATGCTGAGCGTGCCTGTCAGTGTTTCACTTTCTATGACGGATTCTTTCATTTCCTGTACATCGTTTAAAATCCGTACCGCATGCTCATAAAATTTTTTCCCGGAGGAAGTCAGCCTGATGGTCTTTCCCAGCCTGTCAAACAGCTTTACTGACAGCTCCTCTTCGATATTCTTTATCTGGATGGTAACGGCAGCCTGGGAATATTCCAGATATTTTGCCGCTTTTGAAAAGCTTTCATGTTCGGCTACCGTAACAAATGTTTTTATTTCCTGTAATTCCATGATTTGTTCCTTATTATAAATATTTTTAAATGTTTTAATAAAATCTTTTTAATTTACTAAATTCTATATCTGAACTATACTTGTGTCAAGACAAAGGAGGATGCCTATGAAAAAAGATACTATAAAATACCAGACTTATGTAAATATTCTAAAAAACGAACTGGTTCCCGCAATGGGATGTACCGAACCGATTGCTCTCGCCTTTGCAGCTGCAAAGGCACGTGAGGTTTTAGGTAATATTCCGGATCATGTTCTTGTTCAAGTCAGTGGAAGTATTCTTAAGAATGTAAAAAGTGTCATAGTTCCTAACACCAATCATTTAAAAGGTATCCCTGCGGCAGTCGTGGCAGGAATTATTTCAGGCCGTCCGGAAAAGGAACTGGAAGTATTGGCAGATATCAGTGAAAATGAACGTCAGAAAATGAATGATTATCTGAGCAATATTACCATTGAAACAGAACATATTGAAAGAAATCACGTATTTGATATCATAATTACGGAATTTTATAAAGAATCTTATGCACGGATAAGAATTACAGACAACCACACGAATATTGTTTTAATTGAAAAGAATAACAGGATTCTTTATGAAAAAGAGACTTCTTCTGATGATGGCAATACTACTGCCTCATTGGATTACTCGCTACTTAATATGGAAGACATCTGGGATTTTGCGAATTCCTTTGACATTAATGATTTACAGGCTGTTCTGGAACGTCAGATTCAATATAATAATGCAATATCCGAAGAAGGTCTTCTTGGAAATTACGGTGCCAATATCGGCTCCATTCTTCTAGGCACTTATGGCAATGATGTAAAGACTCGTGCAAAAGCAAAAGCTGCAGCCGGTTCGGACGCCAGAATGAACGGCTGTGAATTACCGGTTATTATCAATTCCGGCAGCGGCAATCAGGGAATTGCCTGTTCCGTTCCTGTAATAGAGTATGCAAAGGAACTTCAGTCCCAAAAAGAGAAACTTTACCGGGCACTGGTTCTTTCAAATCTTACTGCAATTCATGAAAAGACCGGTATCGGAACTCTATCAGCCTACTGTGGTGCAGTAAGTGCGGGTGCCGGAGCCGGTGCCGGAATTGCATACTTATGCGGCGGAAACTTTGAAGCGATTTCCCATACGATTGTAAATGCCCTTGCCATCGTTTCCGGCATCATATGCGATGGTGCAAAAGCCTCCTGTGCGGCAAAAATATCTGCGTCTGTGGATGCCGGAATTCTTGGTTACCAGATGTACCTAAACGGTCAGGAATTCAAAGGCGGAGACGGAATTGTCATGAATGACATTGAATCCACAATCAAGAGCATCGGACGGCTCGGAAAAGATGGAATGAGGTCAACCAATGAGGAAATCATCCGACTGATGATGGAATAATCACTAAATACCGTATCTTTTCAAATCCACTTTTCCATTTACCACCTCAACGCCATCTTCCTTAAGCCGCTTTTCCTGCTCTCCGGCACCTCCAAATGCAAATGCTCCCGAAAGTTCCCCTTTTGCATTTACCACGCGGAAACATGGAATATGCTCCGGGTCAGGATTTTTGTGAAGTGCATTTCCTACTGCTCTTGCCATCTTCTTATCGCCTGCCAGTTCTGCAATCTGACCATAAGTTGCCACATGACCTTTGGGAATCTTCTTAACCGCCTCATAAATTCTTTTGGACGGACGGTCCGTCACTAAATCATAGCTTTCGGCAATCATTCTTTTGATGTCTTCATCCGGTATGGAACCATTCAGAATAATCGTGTTCCAATGCTCCTTGTTCTGATGATATCCGGGAATGACCGCATCAAAGGCATTTCTCCAGAAATCTCTCCACTCCGGATCAGCTTTCACGTTGAGGTTAACATATCCTTCCCTCTCGTAAGTCCACAAAAAAGCCTTTTTGCTCCCCTTCACCCGCACCAGCTGCCAGTTTGGGTCATGGAAAGGAGCTTCCATAAATGT
>JAQXXN010000253.1 GCA_029226085.1 Thermoflexaceae bacterium | reverse complement strand
GTTAATACTCCGTCTTCGTTGAAGATTTGAGTCATTCCGACTTTTGTAGCTAAAATCGCTTTCTTCATTCTTTTTTCCTCCTGTTTAATCTACAGCGGATTAGAGAATTACCTCTAATCATCCTAGAACAGTCAATATAAGTGGAACCTACACCACTGTGTATATGTTGCTTCTATATTAAACCCTTCAGGACTAACTTACTTAATTTGTTACCACATCTTACTTGCCGAAGTTCTTAATGCTGATAAATACACCAGCTGGCATTTCTAATCTAGATAATGCATCGACAGTCTTCTGTGATGGAGCAATGACATCGATTAATCTCTTGTGTGTTCTCTGTTCGAACTGTTCTCTTGAATCCTTGTACTTATGAACAGCTCTTAAGATTGTAACCACTTCCTTCTTTGTTGGAAGAGGTACCGGACCACTCACCTGAGATCCTGTCTTTTTAACAGTTTCGATAATCTTCTTTGCAGACTGATCAACTAACTGATGATCGTAAGCCTTCAATGTGATTCTCATTACTTGACTTGCCATAAAAAAAGTCGCCTCCTTTTCGTACTTTTGTGAATTAGTACGACAAGCGGTGACTGTACACATCCCCGTGTGTTTCCTGACTTTCCATTCAGAGTTTCAAGCTACACACCCCCTGCTAAGCAGGTTTTTTATTCTGTACAGTGACTTGTCGCCAGTTTGTTAAGCCTTACGGCTCTTGACATTCGCTCCACGGAAAACCTATATTATTCATATAGCAACCTCACGCTTCACAGCTATCAATGTCACAGCAAGTATTAGTATATCTTCTGTTTCTTACAAATGCAAGCATTTTTTTCTATTTCCGCCAAAAAAGATTGTACTTTTTTTAGTACAATCTTTTTTCTTTTTATTCGCCATATATACATATATTATATAGAAGAAACTCATTTTTATGAAAATGTCTCTTCCTTAATAAATGAATCCATGTATTTAATATATTCTTCTTTTGTGAATACAGGCTTGTAATCCTGTACAATTATCTTTGCTTTTACTGCATCATTTCTTAAAAGCCTGTATGCAGACAGGGCAAATATCTTAGCCGTGACGATATATGCAAGTTCTTCATCCACAATATCAAAATCAACAGAATGAAGTCCACTTACCTTGCCCCCTGTATTAAAGGTAAGTACCGGCTGGATATGCTGTACATCTCCCACATCTGTAGAACCGCCGCTGTGAAAATTCACATCCTGCTCTACCACATTATATTTTCTGCTGCCAGAATCTGAAGCAATCCGCGCTGCTGCAAGTACATCCTCATCCGCTTCACTCTTTATGGTCGGAAGATATCCCGGCATTGTTGTAATTTCACATTCAGCACCAATTCCCAAAGCTCCTGCCGCAAAAGCACGGTCTGTTTTCTTCGCCGCATCAATGATTGCATCTTTGTTTGCCGCACGTACCAGTGTTTCAACGATAACCTCATCCGGTACAACATTTACCAGATTGCCACCCTTGGTAATAATCGGATGAACCCTCACACTGTCCTCATCCTTAAATGTTTCCCTCTGATAAGCCAATGCAGAAAGGCCAAGAGAAGCCGCATTTAATGCATTCACCCCTAAATGTGGCGCACCTGCCGCATGAGATGCCACGCCTTTATAACGGATAACCTTGGAAACAAATCCGTTATTGGAACCGGAGCCAACCAGAATATCTTCTTCTCCAGTATGATGGACAATATCCAGATCAATATCATCGAATGCGCCTATACGAATTAACTCGCATTTTCCTCCGCCGTATTTGATTCTCCCTTCGGCTGTCAGCTTATTCTTAAACTCAATTTCTCCATATTCCTCAGCCGGAGTTGCAAAGAATACTACCTGACCGTCCAGCTTATCTTTCACCTGTTCATCTGTCAATGCCAGTGCTGCGCCAATGACACCTGCCAGCTGAGCATGATGTCCGCAGCAGTGGGCAGCCTGCGTTTCCGGATTGGCATATTTATGTGCCGGAATTCTCAATGCATCCAGTTCCCCAATTAATGCCAGACTCACATTCTCCTTTTTATCTTCATTAAGATAAGACTTCACTCCTGTTACTGCCAGATTTTCAACGGTACTAAGTCCCAGTTTCTTCATGAACTGTGCAAATTTTTCAGCAGTTCTGTGTTCTTTATAACCTAATTCGGCATGTGTATAAATATCCTTTGCAAACTCTATAATCTCTTCCCGATTCTGATCTATGACATCAAGGATTCTTTTTTCGGTTGGGTCAATCTCATATGCCATACGCAACTCCTCTTTTCTTATTATAATGTGAAAATTTTTAAGTATACTAAATTACTTAAAGCAGTTTGTTAAAACTTATTGAAACAGTTCTTCCGGAACATACCATAATCCGTTATTATTTTCATCCATGTATTTCTTGAATTCTTCTGAATGATAAGCAGCCACAATATCCTTTGCCCACTGTGCATCCTTGTTCTCTTCTTTTACTACTACCTGCAAAATCAGATGGTCTAAAATATCTTCCTGAAGGAGTGCAGTAGAAGGGTCTATTCCTGCATTATATACAATGCTTCCCGTAATGACTGCGTAATCAAAATCATCCAGTACACCAGGAATGTTGATAGAGTTCATTTCCGTAAATTCAATATTATAAGTATTCTCTATAATATCACTTTGCTTTACCAGTGACAAATCCACATTCGGATCCAGTTTAATCCAGCCTGCCTTCTGTAAAAGCACATAAGCTCTTGCCGTATTTGCTGCATCATTCGGCACTGCAACCTTAGCGCCATCTTTAATTGCATCCAGTGAAGTATTGGTCGCCGAGAATATAGCTGCCGGTACAGTCGGAATTGGTGAAATCGTTACAAGATTACCGTTCTGTGCCTCATTAAAATTATTGGCATAAGCTGTATGCTGTTCCACATTAAAATCTATTTCGCCTTCATTTAATGCTATGTCATTCTGTAACAAATCTGAAAATTCAACAGCCGTAACTGTATATCCTTTCGCTTCAAGAATCGGTTTAATGGCATCTTCAAACAATACTGTATATGGCCCTGCTGCCTTTCCGTATTTAATCTCCTTCTTGTTATTGGCATCTGCATTTGTCTGTGCCTTTCCATCGGAGCATGCTGTCAGAACTCCCAGTGATAATGTCAGTAAAATAACTGCTGCTTTCTTAATTTTCTTTCCAAATAATTCTTTTCTCATAATCATAATCTCCTTTTATTTAAATTTTAATTTTACTCATGAACTCTTCTTTTTCTTGCAAGAGTATTACCAAGGCTCTGAATCAGCCATACAAATGCAATAAGAACAACTACCGTGAAAAACATCAGTCTGAAATTAAACATCTGATATCCGTATGTAAGTGCCAGATTACCGACACCACCACCGCCAATGTAGCCTGCCATTGCCGTGGCACCGATTAATCCAATGGTTCCTGTCGTAAGTGCCAGGATAATTGAGGCAAATGCCTCTGGCAGAACAAAATGAATAATAATCTGGAATGTATTGGCTCCCATGGACTTTGCCGCCTCCACAATTCCGTTTCCGACTTCAAGAAGAGATGTTTCTATCAGTCTTGCCAGATATGGAGCAATGTAGATAACCAGTGGAACAATTGCTGCCTTGGTTCCAATTCGGGTTCCCACAATGAATTTCGTAACCGGCATTACACATACCAGCAGGATAATAAACGGTGTACTCCGGATAATATTAATCACGCCGTTGATGATTCCATATGCAATTTTGTTTTCCTGCAATCCACCTTTTCTTGTCAGCCACAAAAGGATTGCAATAACAGCTCCCAGCAGTGCACCAAGGATTAATGAAAATCCTACCATGTAAATTGTTTCTCCTGCCGATTGAAGCAATTTTTCTACTGACACTCCTAAAAATTCTTCTATCATGCTAACGCCACCTCCCTATATTCTTCACCGGACTGAATGATATAATTTTCAGCTCCGTTTATCTCTTCATCAGAACCTACAAAATGTACCAGCATTATGCCAACTACAATTCCCTGAATCACATTAATGGTAGAGTACAGAATATTGGTTTCCACTTCAAATCTCCTGTTAATCTCCCAGAGCAACGGTTCCGTACTGTCTGTATTCTGAAGCTTAATCCGAAGAAGCCTTCCGTTTCTCTTTTCATTCTTTATACTCTCTACCAGCGGCTCCGGTATTGTATCCCGGATGAGATTTCTTACAAAATGCTTTGCTATTTCCGACTGTGGATTTGCAAAGACGCTTAAGACATCGCCTGTTTCAACCACCCTTCCATAATCCATTACTGCAACCTTGTTACAGATTTTCTGAATGACATTCATTTCATGTGTGATAATCACAATGGTTATATGAAATACTTCATTAACTTTTTTGAGCAGCTCCAGAATGGATTCCGTTGTCTTCGGGTCCAATGCACTGGTTGCCTCATCGCACAAAAGAATGGACGGATTCGTGGCAAGCGCCCTTGCAATTCCAACTCTTTGCTTTTGTCCTCCGGATAACTGGTTGGGATAGGACAGCTTTTTGTCTGACAGTTCAACAAATTCCAACAGCTCATTTACCCTTTTATCAATTTCTTCCTTGGATACTCCATTAAGCTTCAACGGAATTGCCACATTATCGTAAATGTTTTTTGATTCCAGCAGATTAAACTGCTGGAAAATCATTCCGATTCCCTTTCTTAAATTCTGAAGTTCCTTCTTATTAAATGTATTTACATCCTTTCCATCTACAAATACCTTTCCACTTGTAGGTGTCTCTAATGCATTTATCATTCTTACAAGTGTTGATTTTCCTGCACCACTGTAACCTATGATTCCATATATGTCTCCTTTTTCAATTTCAAAAGAAACATCCTTCAATGCCTCAAACGATTGCTTCTTGTTATAAAATGTTTTACTCAGATTTTCAAATCGAATCATTTTTTTCTCCTTAACTTCTAATAAAATAAAAAATCCGGGTACAGCCCGGATTATGCATTCAATCAGATTGGTTCAATCTCATGTCAACAGCACATTCGTCCGCGCAGCAAATAAAGCATATGTCCGTCACAACAACACATACACATCTGACACATCATGTTCATTTTTGCTGCAAATTCTCCGAATGTTTTTGTTTTCATGGTCAATTCCCCTTTCCTTGTTTTAATTCCTATTATTTTAATATGATTAGTATGTTTTGATTATAATACTTTTCCAGATAATGTCAATACCTTTTTTTAATTTTTTTAAAATTAAAAAAACCGCTTCAAAATTACATGAAGTAATTCTGAAAACGGTTTCTTCTTTTTCACTTATTATACCATATATCCAGCCTGAATACTTTATATCGAAATCGTGTAATCCGCATCAAAACATGAATTACCTTCCAGCACATTTCCCCATTCCCTGTTTTCAAGCTTACCATCTGACTTCTGACTATCGCATCTTCCATACCATGGCTCAATGCAGATAAAAGGAGCCGGTCCTTTCACATCCGCCTTAAACGGAGACCAGATGCCAAAAAGAGGAGTTTCAAACTTTACCGTAAGATATGGCTCTTTCTTTGCATTCAGAAGCTGCACCTGATGTATCTGGTTATTTTCAATGATTAAAGCATCTTTATCAAATAAATTATCTTTCACTGAAAGCAGGCCATCATCAAGTTTATATTCGTCTAGTATCTCACCAACCAGTCCGTTCCCTACTATCCTTCGACTGATTATCTTATCTTTCGCTTCCATTTTAATGAAGTAACTGCTGCGTTCTTCATCCGGATATAACGGACAGCGAAAAGCAGGGTGCCCTCCGATGGAAAAATACATTTTTGTATCTTCCATGTTTTTTACTTTCCAGAGTACCTGAACGGTTCTTTTCTCCAGCCGGTATCCTATTTCCAGCCGAAAACGGAACGGATATTTTAAAAGTGTTTCTTCATTATATAGAAGTGCAAACCAGATTTCATCATCCGTCTGGTTTATCATCTGAAATTCCATGTCACGTGCAAACCCATGCTGGGACATGAAATATTCTCTTCCATCGTAAGAATACTTTCCTCCCTTCAAGCTTCCTACCAGAGGAAACAGCACCGGCGAAGTCCTTTTCCAGTACACAGGATTTCCTTCCCACATATACTCTGTATGCGTCTTTTGATCCACAAGCGACTTTAGTTCTGCACCAAAACTATTAATTTTTATCTCAATTTCATCATTATTCAATACATAAATCATACTAATACAACCTTGATGTACTCTCCGTTATTTTGGCATAACTGTCATAGTATGTCATCGCCGTGACCTTTACTTTCTGACTGTCATATGTTATGGCAAAACAATCACCTTTCGCTTCATTATAATAAAAATATGTTGGAAGGAAAAAACCATAATCATTCAATATTATAATTGAATTATCATATTCATAAGTCATATTCTCTTCCGCATATATTCGGGTATCGCCAACATTAATTCCAAAAAAAGAATACCTTTTGCTATTGGAAAAAAGACCACCCTGCTGTCCATCAAAACAAACAACACCGAGACTTCCATTCCCATAAACAGTAACATCACTTTTGGAATACTGAGTAATTTTCGTTTCCATATCCTCCGCTAACGGCAGTGACACATCTAATGCTTTCTCTATCTCAGATACACTCATCTGTGTGTAATCAGCCAAATCCCGCCTAGAACCAGACTTCACCGGAAAAAACATTCCAAATATAACATAAACCACTATAATTATAACCAGCCACTGAATAGCCTTACTTAATAAAGATTCTGATTTCATTCTCCTTTGTATCCCCTTGTTTCTCACATCATGTTATCTGTAATTATATCGTATACATCTGACTGCCGCAACACTTTTTCACATCTCCCAAAACCTCAATATATCCACCACGGGCACCTCAAAAATCCCCGCCAGTTCCATACACATCCTTATGTCAATCTCTATCTTCCCCCGCTCAATGGCAGACATGGTAGCGGTTGAAACCTGCATCCGTTCTGCCACCTGTTCCTGAGTTAAATTCTTTTTCTGTCTCTGTTCCTTTAGATAATTTATAAACGGATTGTTATTTCCCTCACACACATTACTTACCTTCTATGATTTATATTAAATAAAAATGAATCTACCTAAAGCAGTTTATTTATCACGCATTTATCTTTCCTCGTCCCACTCATAAATTGCTTTTTACTTCAGGTAGATTCTTATTCAATTTAACTTAACACCTTTGTTTTTACCATTAAATTTTGGAAACTTTGAAAATTCCACAAATATAAAAGAACATATTGTTCTAATTTTACTTTGGCATATAAAAAATGCCTGCGCAACAAAATTGCACAGACATTTTTATGAAACTTTTAATTTTATGGCTAATCGACATCACAGCCTTCGATTTCTATGACTACATCTTTTATGATACCTTCTTCATCATATTGTATCAGAATATACATTTTATTCAAATCTTCTTCTAGTCTGATAGAATACGCTTCCACTTCTATATCTCTTATTGCAATAACCTCCAGAACCTTTCCGCCCGTAATAACATCACCATTCTGGTAAGTTACTACATCCACCCAGACCGCTCCGTCATTGCTTTTTATCATCTGGCGAATCTCCCATGTATCATCTTCCTGCTGATGTCTGTATAAAATTTCTTTTTTATACTTTTCATTCGTATGAAAAAAGGAAAATTTCAAATAGACATCCCCAATAAATCGAAGACACAATATACTTACCAATACGCATAGAATAACAATCAGTATTTTCTGCCCTTTTTCCTTATATTCCTTATTCTCAATAAGATTTTCTTCAATTCTGCCTTCAATCAGAGCTTCGGGACGAATGTTTAAAGCATGGCTTAATTTTACAAAATTCGACATGCTTGGATAAGAAGTTTCCGTTTCCCATTTACTAATCTGGGATTTACTCACACCCATTTCCAAAGCAATTTCTTTCTGATTTTTCC
>JAQXXN010000252.1 GCA_029226085.1 Thermoflexaceae bacterium | reverse complement strand
TTTGAAAGCTCGGTCTTTCCCACACCGGTTGGTCCAAGAAATAAAAATGAACCTATTGGACGTTTCGGATCCTTTAAACCGACTCTTCCTCTTCTCATTGCCTTTGCCACGGCAGTTACTGCTTCTTCCTGTCCTATGACTCTTTCATGCAGAACAGATTCCAGTTTCATGAGTCGTTCCGATTCTTCCACCGCAAGCTTCTTCACCGGAATCTTTGTCCATAAGGAAACCACGTCTGCAATGTCGTCTTCATCCACTACGATATTATTCTGTACTTTACTTTCTTCCCATTCATTCAGAAGTTTTTCAAGCCGTTCTTTCTTTCGCTGCTGTTTTTTCTTAATTTCACCTGCCAGCTCATAGGCCTCCGTCTTGATTGCCTCTTCTTTCTTCTCATTGAGCTGTTCTATTTCTTTTTCTATTTTTTTAATATTTTCCGGTTTCTCGTATGTCCCAAGACGAGCCTTGGATGCTGCTTCATCCATCAAATCAATTGCTTTATCCGGAAGAAAACGGTCATTAATATATCGGATAGACATGCTTACTGCTGCCTGTATTGCCGCATCCGAAATGGTTACGCCGTGATGTCCCTCATATTTTGGACGTAACCCCGTAAGAATTGCTACTGTTTCCTCTTTTCCCGGTTCTTCTACTTTAACCGGCTGGAATCTGCGTTCTAATGCAGCATCCTTTTCAATATATTTGCGGTATTCTTCCAGCGTTGTTGCTCCAATCAGCTGAATTTCCCCTCTGGACAGGGACGGTTTTAAAATATTGGAAGCATCCATTGCTCCTTCAGCACCACCGGCGCCGATAATCGTATGAAGCTCATCCAGAAACAATAATACATTCCCCGCATTTCGAACCTCTGCGATAACCCTCTTTATTCTCTCTTCGAATTCACCGCGGTACTTTGATCCAGCTATCATTCCGGACAAATCCAGTGTAACCACTCTTTTATCCCTAATGGAATCCGGAACATTCCCCTCCACAATACGCAGTGCAAGTCCTTCTGCAATCGCAGTTTTTCCCACGCCCGGTTCACCAATCAGACACGGATTGTTCTTCGTCCTTCTGCTAAGAATCTGTATGACACGCTGTATTTCATCATTCCTTCCGATAACCGGATCCAGTTTTCCATCCCTTGCATATTCTGTCAAATCCCTGCTGTACTGTTCCAGAGTCGGTGTTACAGACTTTATGCGTGTACTCTTCGGTTTACCGTTCTGAAAATCTTCCTTGTAGGCATTACCGTCTTCTCCCATTGCCACCAGAAGATCAATGTATAATTTCTGAATATTGACGCCAATTCCGTTTAGCAGGCGTGAAGCCACACAATCGTATTCTTTAATGATTGCAATCAGAATATGCTCCGTTCCGATTAACTTAGACTTAAACCGTACCGCTTCCTTGGACGCTCCCAGCAGTACTTTTTTTGCACGTGGAGTATAGGTTTCCGGATCAATGACATTTACCGTTGATTCCGGTACGATTAACTGTTCTACCAGTTCCTCAAGCTTTGACTGTTCCACGCCATGATTCATGAGCACGGAAGCAGCCACGTTATCCTTCGCATCCATGAGTCCTATGAGAATATGCTCTGTCCCCACATAACCATGACCAAATTCTTTTGCAATAATGGAAGCCCTTTTTAAAGCCTCATCTGCTTTTCCTGTAAATCTATCCTGCATTTTTTAAATCCTTTCCAGTCAATTTTTAATTTATCAAAGGAAGATTTTCCCGGATAAAACGAGCCCTGATTTCTTCAAGAACGTCCTCCGAAGCATCCTTTTGCGCAATTAACTTTAAATTTGCCGGCTGTATTCCAATCATAAGCTGATAAACAATAAAGTCTGTCTTTTCCTGAAACTCCAGCAGTCCCAATGATAATCCAAGCCTTAATTCCGACAAGAACAGCATGGCATCCTTAAATTTAAGTCTTCGGGAATATTTTAAAATACCGTAGGATTTATATATTTCATCCTCCAGTTTGGAACGGTCATTTTTTAATACCTGACGTCTGCATTCCCGTTCCTGTCCGGAAATCTGCTGTGCAATATTCTCAAGATTTGCAATTATTTCTTCTTCCGTCTGCCCCATCGTTTTCTGATTGGAAATCTGATAAATATGCCCGCATCCTGTTCCGTCTTCCCCATACAGTCCTTTCATGTTGATTCCAAAATGCCCTACTTCACTGATAAGGTCCTGTATCTTTCTGGAATTACCAAGAGCCGGCAGATGCATCATGAGAGATGCTTTCATTCCCGTTCCAACATTAGAAGGGCATGTTGTAAGATAGCCGAAATTATCATCATATGCATATGTTATTTCCTTACCTATACAGTCATCCAGATATCCTGCCCTCTTATATGCTTCCCTGAGATTCAGTCCCGATTCAATACACTGAATACGAATATGATCCTCTTCATTCAGCATAATGGTATTCTTTTCATCCTCCGATGCAAAAAACATGGCTTTTTCCTGCTTTTCAAGGTATCTGCTGATAACATTCCGTTCCACCAGTGCTTCCTTCTGTACCTCATCCAGATCTTCCAGAAGATAATCATGAAAATCTGCTGCAACCGGTAATGTTAAAATAACTTTTCCTGCATCGGCAAGCATCCTGTCAGTCTGTTCCGAAGTAATCCGTGTGGAAAAAGGATAGGTATTTATGTTTCTTGCCAGCCGGATTCTGCTGGAAATAATTACGTCGCTGCTGGCGCCTGCCTCTTCAAACCATCTAAGCATTTTTACCAACCCTTTCTTTTATTGAGCGGATTTCATCACGAAGTCTTGCTGCTTCCTCATAATCTTCCACCAGAACCGCTTCCTTAAGTCTTGCCTCCAGTCCCTTAATTCTGCTTTCATCGCTCTCTGTTTTTCCTTTTTCCTGTTTCTTTTCTGATGATTCAGGCGCTTTTATGAAATTTCCATCCAAAGAAGCAGTTCTGTATTTTTTTCCGGTATGCATGCTGCTTCCTTGTATTTTCTTAATATTATCCACAATAAGCGGTCCAAATACACTATAACATTCCGAACATCCAAATTTTCCTATTTTAGCAAATTCATTATATGTCATTCCACATTTGTTACATTTTATCTGAAGCATTGGATTTGCTTCCTGTCCAAAACCTGCAAGATGGGAGGACAAGATTCCCCTTATCAGCTTAGAGAACGGAAACTCTCCTTCCATTCCGTAATCCAGTTCCTGCATGCATTCACTACACAAATGCCTTTCATTTTTAACTCCATTTATCACTTCAGTATAATGAATAGTTGCCTCATTCTTGTTACAATTATCGCACAACATATCATTTACCTCCCATATATTCATTTAAAATTTCATCCACAATTCCGTGAATTTCTTCCGGGCTTATATTTTTACACAATGCCTTCGCAATAACAAGTCTCAGTTCCTTTGTCATGGAATTTACCGCTTCCAGTTTATCCAGATCCACGGCAATCACCGCGCCCTTTCTTCTGTCCAGCTTAATATAGCCTTCCTGCCTTAAAATAGAATACGCCTTATTCACGGTATGCATATTGATACCAATACTGTCTGCAAGCTGACGCACCGATGGAAGAGCATCCCCTTCATGAAATTCTTCCAGTGCAATTCCCATGATAATCTGATTCATTAATTGTATATATATTGCTTCATCACTATTAAAATCAATGGAAACGAACATAAGAAAACCTCCTTGCTGTTATACATATACTATAACAACCGGTGGTAAATGTCAACTCACTTCTGAAGGAATGTTGGTTATTTTTTGTGAGGGAGGGAAATTGGGGTTTGTGGAGTAAGTGACGGATGTCCGGGGTGGCAGCGGCAGGGGATGGTTTCTATCTGTGCCAAGGCGGTATGTGGGTTACGAATTGTGGTTTTCTAACACAATACATTTCATTTATTGACAAGTGACGAGTCGCCTGCCAATCGAATCGAAGTCTTTTCAAGACTTCGATTAATGCCCTCCATGGCAAGTGCAGGCTCAATCCGCCGTCCTGGCGGATTGCCTCTGTGTATTGGGGTATTGTGTAAGAAAAGCCTACAATTCTTCACAAACATACCGCCTTGGCACAGATAGAAACCATCCCCT
>JAQXXN010000251.1 GCA_029226085.1 Thermoflexaceae bacterium | reverse complement strand
TCATTTACATATCTGGTAATATTCACGTTCGTTCCTCCCAAGGTATCTTTAATAAAATATTATACACCATTTCTGATACTGTTGAAAATACTTTAGATTAAAATATTTTCATAATTCTATTTTTTATTCTGATTTTTTGTTTTTTTCTGATTCATTGACTTTTTTCCTGATAATAACAGAAAACTTTAACAACTATATTTTGTGGAATGTATAAAATAAATACACAAGATTTAGTAGACATTCCATTTTTTCAGTGCTATAATCATCTCTGTAAATATTATGCTTTTTAATCACGCACTTCTAATCAGGGATATCTGCATGTTTTAAGGCATTTTACATAATAATTATTTTACCAGAAAGGGATGTAGTAATGAAGGTTATTAAACGAGATGGCCGTGAAGTAAACTATGACCGCAACAAAATTATCGTTGCAATTCAGAAGGCCAATGATGAAGTCGATCCAATCGACCAGATATCGGAGGACAAAATCGAATCCATTGTTGCTTCCATTGAAAACCGTGGTTATGAGACCATGCATGTTGAAGCAATTCAGGATATCATTGAGCAGAAGCTCATGGCAGAGAAGAAATTTACTCTTGCCAAGACTTATATCATCTACCGCTATACACGTGAACTGGTTCGTAAGGCAAACACCACGGATGATTCCATCATGAGTCTGATTAAGAACAGCAATAAGGATGTCATGGAAGAGAATTCCAACAAGAATGCAACCATTGCTTCTACCCAGCGTGACTTAATTGCCGGAGAAGTTTCCAAGGACTTAACCAAAAGACTTCTTCTTCCTGAGAAGATTTCCAAGGCACACGAAGAAGGAATTCTGCATTTTCATGATGCCGATTACTTTTTGCAGTCCATTTTTAACTGCTGTCTGATTAACATCGGGGATATGTTAGACAACGGTACGGTAATGAACGGCAAATTAATTGAAACTCCGAAGAGTTTTCAGGTTGCCTGCAACGTAACAACACAGATTATTTCTTCTGTTGCATCCAGCCAGTACGGCGGTCAGTCCGTTGATATCAAGCATCTTGGAAAATATTTAAGAAAGACCAAGGAAAAGTATTCTGCCCACTACCATGAGGAGCTTGACGGCAAGGTATCGGATGAGGTAATTGACCAGATTGTACAGGATCGTCTTTATGATGAATTAAAGTCCGGTGTACAGACCATCCAGTACCAGATTAATACCTTAATGACAACAAACGGCCAGTCTCCATTTGTTACATTATTCTTAAACCTTGACAAGGATGATGAATACATTGAAGAAAACGCCATGATTATAGAAGAAATTCTCCGCCAGAGACTTCAGGGTATCAAAAATGAACAGGGTGTTTATGTAACCCCTGCCTTCCCGAAGCTTATCTATGTTCTGGACGAGCACAACTGCTTAAAGGGCGGCAAATATGATTACATCACGAAGCTTGCCGTAAAATGCTCTGCAAAGAGAATGTATCCGGATTATATTTCCGCAAAGAAAATGCGTGAAAACTACGAAGGAAACGTATTCAGCTGTATGGGCTGCCGTTCTTTCCTTTCTCCTTGGAAGGATGAAAACGGAAACTACAAATGGGAAGGCCGCTTCAACCAGGGTGTTGTCAGCCTGAATCTTCCACAGATTGGTATTATTGCAGCCGGAGATGAGGAAGCTTTCTGGCAGCTTCTGGAAGAAAGACTGGCGCTTTGCTTTGAAGCCTTAATGTGCAGACATCGTGCACTGGAAGGAACCTTATCTGACGTAAGCCCGATTCACTGGCAGTATGGTGCCATTGCAAGGCTGAAAAAAGGTGAAACCATTGATAAACTCCTTCACGACGGCTATTCCACTCTCTCACTGGGTTATATCGGTCTCTATGAGGTAACCAAGTTAATGACCGGTGTCAGCCATACCGATCCAAAGGGAACCGAATTTGCATTAAAAGTCATGAACCGTCTTCGTGAAGCAACCGATACATGGAAGAGAACAACCGGCCTTGGATTCGGTCTTTACGGCACTCCGGCTGAAAGCCTCTGCTACCGTTTTGCCGAAATTGACAAGAAAAAATTTGGCAGCATTCCGGATATTACAGATAAAGGCTATTATACCAACTCCTACCATGTGGATGTTCGTGAGAAGATTGATGCTTTCAGCAAATTTACATTTGAAAGCCAGTTCCAGACAATTTCTTCCGGCGGTGCAATCTCTTACGTTGAGATTCCGAACATGAGACACAATCTGGAAGCCTTAGAGGAGCTTGTAAAGTTCATCTACGACAACATCCAGTATGCAGAATTCAATACCAAATCTGACTACTGCCATGTCTGCGGATATGATGGTGAAATCATCATTAATGACAATCTGGAATGGGAATGTCCACAGTGCCATAACAAGGATCATTCCAAGATGAATGTTACAAGAAGAACCTGCGGATACTTAGGTGAGAATTTCTGGAATGTTGGTAAGACCAAGGAAATCAATTCCCGTGTTCTTCACATCTAATCTGACATTTTGATTCCTGATGATTTTGATATTTAATTGTATAACATCCCTGCCGGAAAATGCAGGGATGTTTGTTTAAGGAGCTGAATAATCATGAATTACGCTGACATTAAGCAATATGATATTTCCAACGGTCCCGGCATCCGCATTTCCATTTTTGTAAGCGGCTGTAACCACCACTGCAAAGGCTGTTTTAATCAGGAAACCTGGGATTTTAATTACGGAAAACCCTTCACAGAAGAAACCATTGACACAATTATTGAATACATGAAGCCTTCCTTTATCAAGGGGCTGACCATCCTTGGCGGCGAACCTTTTGAACGGGTAAACCAGCAGGGTCTTCTGCCACTGCTTCGCAAGGTGCGAAAAGTCTATCCGGAAAAAGATATCTGGTGTTTTACCGGATTTGATTTCATGAAGGATATTTACAGCAACATGTACCAGAACTGGGAAGAAACCCGTGAAATGCTGTCTTATATTGACACGATTGTGGACGGAAAGTTCGTGGAGGAATTAAAGGATTTGTCCCTGCGTTTTAAAGGTTCCTCCAACCAGAAAACCATTCTTGTAAAGGAAACTTTGGAAAAAGGCGAACCTGTGCTGTGGGATGACCGTCAGGTACAATACTAAAATATAAGAAGCATATAGAACTTAATAAAAAAGAGAACTTAATAAGGAGAGATTAACGATGACTTCAGATGTTCGAATTAAGAAATTAAATGAAAAAGCCATTGTTCCCACCTATGGGACAGAATTTTCCGCCGGTGCAGACCTGTATGCCTGTCTGGACGAAGCGGTTACCTTAGCACCCGGTGAAACGAAATTGATTAAAACCGGCCTCGCCATGGAAGTTCCCGTTGGATATGCCGGACTTATCTATGCAAGAAGCGGACTTGCCACCAAGAAAGGACTTGCGCCTGCCAATAAGGTCGGCGTGGTAGATGCCGACTACCGCGGTGAAGTCATGGTTGCCCTTCACAATCATTCCCTTACAGAAGCAACAGTTGAACCGGGCGAGCGTATTGCGCAGATGGTGATTGCGCCGTTTCTTACGGCAAATTTTGTCGTGGCAGATGAACTGGAAGATACCGTGCGCGGTGCCGGAGGATTTGGGTCTACAGGAATGAAATAACATTCAAATATATAAACAACATAAAAAAGGAAGCCGACTGATAATAAATCATCCCACTTCCTTTTTTATTGAGCAAAACGGTAAGCCGGGTTATGTCGTGGATGATCATCTATCTAGACCTGCTGTTGCCAGCAGGCTCAAGCAACCTACCCGCAAAGCACGGCGGGCAGCCGTATGGCTTTGCTATTTGGTCTTGCTTCGGATGGGGTTTACATGGCTGTGTCTGTTACCAGACACACGGTAGTCTCTTAAGCTGCCTTTCCACCCTTACCATAAATATGGCGGTATCTTTCTGTTGCACTAGCCTTGGAGTCGCCTCCACCGGACGTTATCCGGCATCCTGCCCTATGAAGCCCGGACTTTCCTCACCTTACGGCAAAGGCTAACGCCTTTACCACTCAGCCGCGATCATCTGTCTTACTCAAGTTCTTATTATATGAGAAAAACAAATTCAAATCAAGGGAAAATTTTTAAGTCCATTTTGTTCTATTTCTGTATAGAACTATTTGTTCCAGTCTAAAATTATATCTGGTGATTTTAATGATATATAAAAGAATTCGAGATTTAAGAGAAGATAAAGACATTACACAGACTAAAATGAGTGAATACCTGAATATCTCGCAGCGTTCCTACTCCCATTTTGAAAACGGAACCCGCGGTATCCCGACAGATGTCCTGATCCGCATAGCTGATTTTCATGGTGTCAGTATTGATTATCTTCTGGAACGAACCAGCAGGAAGGAAATTAACAAATAAAATAAGTCGTTAATATTCCAAGACAAGTCAGAGAATTACTTCGGCAAAGGCGTGTATGACAGTATGGCTGCATATACGCTTTTTTCATTTCCGGATAATTCCGTGTCACTACTTTGCCTAGTTCTTTATCCATTTCTTCCAGCTCTTTTTTCTGCTCATCAATTATATACTGCATCGTATTACGGTTCAGTTCATGCAGCATCTCTAAAGACATAGCCAGCATATTCTCCACGCAGAAAAAAATTCTGGTGACGATAATGCATTTTTCATATTCAGTTACCTCGCTCAAAATATTGTATTTCTAAATTTGGAATTAGAAGGTGAGAACCCACCAGAAAATTGAATTCCTTTAATGACATATATATTATAGCATATTGAATGGGATTTGAAAATAATTTTATTGTGATGATTTTGTGCATCTTCCTCTCTTTGGAATATCGCAGAATTAAATGTGCAGTTGACTCTATGACTTCTTTCAATCTGTCCATTTCAACATTACTTTTGCATTATCAATTATTAAATTATCCATGTCATATACCTCAACATTATAAAATACAAATGAATTAGTAGTGTGAATCCACCGGACATTAACGAAATAAATCAGAATGCGTTCCTGTTCTGGATGCAGTAAGAATAAGTTTATCTTTCTCTATTGAATAAATTAACAGAAGCTTTTTTTCTTCCAATAACATCTGTATCACATTTTCTAACAAGTTTACATCATATCCTCTTTTTTTAACCTTTTTATAGTCCTTACGAAATTGATTCGTAACTTTTAATTCTAGCATTATTCACCGTCCATTTCCTTATCCAACTCTTCAAACAATTCACGCGCAGAATGATAACTCTTGCTTGAAGTTTTTCCTGTAATAATATCTCTGGCTTCCTGAATCGCAGTTTCTGTTTCTGCATTAAAATACTGCTGCTTCATGTCAAATGGAATACCTCCTTCCATAATTGATTTTCGTAAAAAAATGTTAATTGCATCGGTCAGAGTAATACCAAGACTGTCAAATAGTTTCTCTGCTCCAAGTTTAATTTCAGGATCAATTCTAACATTAATATTTGCGCTCTTCGCCATCACTCAACACCTCCATAACATATTATGTATATTACACCAATTATGTTGTCATTGTCAACACATTGTTAATACGTTTTTCTTGATTTTGATAAATTAAAATCGCCCGGCGATAAATTCAATCTTCCAAACAGAGTATGTTTTTCTGCCGAATCCCACATTCTTTCATTGCAATCAACTGTCGTTCCGGATTCTGCTCTCTTGTAGATACCCGGATATATCCATATTTTTCCATAAAACCCGCCTCCTTTATAATCATTATCTAAATTATAAAAGCAGACTATTCCTCGCTTATTTTATTTTCATTCAAAAAATGTACTTAAATAAAACTTATTTTGTATTGGAGATTTTTATGGAAAAAGATAAACATTTAGGATTACGAATTGATTCGGAAACACAT
>JAQXXN010000250.1 GCA_029226085.1 Thermoflexaceae bacterium | reverse complement strand
TCCCGGATTTCCGTCAAGAAGCTTTAAAAAAGCATCCTGTAAATCTGCATAGGAAACCGGCGCATCAGAAACCTCCATACTGTGATGCTCTCCAATACCCTTTACACAGAAAAACGGTGTCTGATGATCCAAATCACTGCTCTGGTCTTCCATGTTGTATCCATGGTCAGCCATAACAATAATGACAGAATTATCATAAACGCCCAGTTCTTTTAATTCTTCCAGGTATTTTCCCGTAACATCAAAGCATACCTCCACCATTGTTTCATATGATACGCCCTGTGTATCGTATGAAAGATCTTTGGTAATATTCCACGGCACATGTGCTCCCCGGATGTGAATATACTTAAATACAGGCTCGTCCGTAAGAGAAAAATTTTCAGGCTCAATCATGTCATAAAAATCTTTATTTTCCCAGACAGTATGAGAATATTCCTTCGGCGTAAAATAATCATAACATTCATTTAAGTCAAAATCAAAATAACGTTTCAGGTCAAAAAAACCATACCGATAACCTGCAAGCTTAACCATACAGCCTGCTGCTCCCCAATACGAGGTAAGTCCACGTTCCAATTCACTTACATTATCAAAACGCTCTACAAGACTCTTATCGTAAGCCAGTTCATCCGTGTAAAGACCCATAATGTAATTCTTGTTTTCCAGCTTGGAAAACAATGGGGAATTTCTGTACGCATTACTTCTGTAAGTGTTAAAATCCTCATCATTCTCATACCAGTCCCCGGACAAGATAAATGTTACTGATTCTCTTGTTTCCCCATAAGCGCCAATCATGTTGGGATAGTAAGTAAAATCTTCAAATACTTCCTGATATTCCTCATTATCATGAAATAACTGATATGCCATTTTGGTATTCACAGAATCCAAAACCAGAATAATAAAGTTTTTATCCGTTGACATTTCAAGCATATTTTTTGAAGTGGCAATAACATCGCCTGACAGGTAGCTTTGGGACTGGAAATATAAAGTAATCTCCGTAACAATCAGCACAAGGGTTATAAATACACATGCAAATCGTATAACGGAATGGAATATTGCCTTTCCCAATTTTTTAATCAGAACAATGAAAAGGACAATCATTATAATCCATAACAGATACGATTCTGCTTTTCCCCGTTTGAGAGAATCCCACTCTACATTTCTTCCGTTCATATAAGGAATATTTTTTAACAAAAACGTTCCCTGGACATATGTACACAAATAAGAAGCCGCATAAACAAATACTCCGGCAAAAACTGCCTTTTCACTGATAAGCCACAAAATCGCCATAACCAGTATTCCCATCAATGTCCCCATCAGAAACAATGGAAATATGACTCTGATAATCTGCCCGGTACTAAAAAACAAATCCTTTTTATTCAAAAAAAGAATTTCCAAAGGCGCATAAAAGAAAAATAAAAAGTTTACCGCAACTGAAAGAAATATTCCTGTTATCAGTTCCTTTTTACTTTTCTTATGCAGATAATTACATATATTACTCACCATGAAATCCTGACCCGATTACAATTCCTTTTTAATCTTTTCAATCATTTTTGCATACTCTTCATCTGATAAATATTTCTTATCCGGATTCATGAGGAAAACACCGCCCCATTCAAATTCATCCTTATACTTCGGACAAAGATGAAAATGCAGATGATGACCGGTATCGCCATATGCACCATAATTTACCTTATCCGGATGAAATGCTGCCATGATTGCTCTGGCAACTCTTGCAACATCCTCAAAATAAGCTGCTCTTTCTTCTGCTGTCAGCTCATTCATGTCGCCAACATGTTTTTTATGGGCAACAATGCATCTGCCTGGATGACTCTGCTCCTTAAAAAGATAAACCTTTGACGTCTCCAGCTCACAAATCTTAATTCCGAACTTTGCCACAAGCTCGCCTTCCATACAATAAGCACAATTATTATCTACCATTTTACTTCCTCCCAGTCTGTTTTTATATTAATCTTCTATCCATGAAATTAACTCTTCCGTAATTTCCGCAAATGAAATGGCAGATACGGCTTATATATCCAAAGCCACATCTGCCAGTTCTATATGAATTACTTGCAATCCTTGATAGAGAAGCTGATTCGTCCCATCTTGTCTTTTCCAAGGCATACACACTTAACCTTATCTCCCAGTGTCAGAACATCTTCAACACGGTTAATTCTTTCATTGGAAATCTTGGAAATATGAACCATTCCTTCCTTACCCGGGGCAAATTCAATAAATGCACCAAATTCCTTAATGCTTACGACCTTACCCTCAAATACCTGGCCTTCTTCAAAATCCGTAACGATTGTCTGAATATACTTCACGGCTTTTTCCATCATTTCAGCATCAACACCGCATACGGAAACATTTCCGTCATCGGTAATATCAATTTTAACACCAGTTTCATCAATAATGGCATTAATAGTCTTACCTCTCTGACCTACGACATCACCAATCTTTGCAGGATCAATCTGAAGAGAAATAATCTTAGGTGCATATGGCCCAACTTCCGGTCTTGGAGCTGAAATTACCGGCTTCATGCAGTTTTCCATGATGTACATTCTTGCCTCACGGCATCTTGCAATGGCACCTTCCACAATCGGTCTTGTAAGACCATGAATCTTAATATCCATCTGAATGGCAGTAATACCTGCATCCGTACCGGTTACCTTGAAGTCCATGTCGCCAAAGAAATCCTCAAGTCCCTGAATATCTGTCAGCAATACATAATCATCATCTGTCTCTCCGGTAACAAGACCACAGGAAATACCTGCAACCATCTTCTTAATCGGAACACCGGCAGCCATCAGTGACATACAGGATGCACAGGTGGAAGCCATGGATGTGGAACCGTTGGATTCAAATGTTTCAGAAACAGTTCTGATGGCATATGGGAATTCCTCCGGTGTAGGAAGAACAGGAATCAATGCCCTCTCTGCCAGCGCACCATGACCGATTTCACGGCGTCCAGGTCCTCTTGATACCTTGGTTTCACCTACGGAATAAGCCGGGAAATTATAATGATGCATATATCTCTTGGATGTTTCGTTTTCATCCAGACCGTCAAGCTTCTGTGCTTCAGATAACGGAGCTAATGTACATACATTACAGATTTGTGTCTGTCCTCTTGTAAACATTGCAGAACCGTGTACTCTAGGAATAATGTCAACTTCTGCAGCAAGTGGACGAATCTGTGTAATTTCACGTCCATCCGGTCTCTTATGATCCTTTAAAATCATCTTACGGACTGTCTTCTTCTCATACTGGTAAACAGCCTCATCAATCAGTGCAAGCCATTCTTCATTGTCTGCAAAGCTTTCGCAAAGCTTGTCCTTTAATGCACGGATTCTGTCTTCACGAAGCTGCTTTTCTTCTGCAAACATGACAACTTCCATCTCTGCCGGTGGAACAATCTCCTTAATGGCTGCAAATAATTCTTCCGGAATTGCACAGCTTGTATATTCATGCTTTGGCTTGCCGCATTCTGCAACGATTGTGTCAATGAATGCAATAACCTGCTGATTTACTTCATGTGCCTTATAAATCGCTTCAATCATCTTTGCTTCCGGTACTTCATTGGCACCTGCTTCAATCATGATTACCTTTTCTCTTGTGGAAGCTACTGTAAGCTTAAGATCCGAAACCTGATTCTGTGCAGCATTGGGATTAATGACAAATTCTCCGTTAATTAAGCCCACCTGTGTCGTTGCACACGGTCCATCAAACGGAATATCTGAAATAGCAACCGCAATGGCAGAACCAAGCATTGCCGTAAGTTCCGGAGAACATTCCGGATCAACAGACATTACCATGTTGTTGATGGTAACATCATTTCTGTAATCCTTTGGGAACAACGGTCTCATCGGACGATCAATAACACGTGAGGTAAGAATTGCATTTTCGGATGCCTTTCCTTCTCTCTTGTTAAATCCTCCCGGAATCTTACCTACTGCATATAATTTCTCTTCATACTCAACACTTAACGGGAAGAAGTCAATTCCTTCTCTCGGCTTTTCGGATGCAGTTGCAGTTGATAACACAACCGTATCACCATAATGCATAAATGCAGCTCCATTTGCCTGTGCTGCCACTCTGCCCACATCAACCCTTAAGGTTCTGCCGGCAAGTTCCATGGTAAAACTCTTATACTCTTTCATACTCATTCTCCTTTTCTTTATTCTGACAAAAACTGCCTGAAAACAAGCTGTCCTTTGTCTTGATACAGGAGCCCGAAACAACTAAAAAACACATAACAATTCTGTCCAAATCCTTATGTACTTTTCAGTAGTCTCGGTTAGAAACTCCTGTGAAATAGCTTTTTGCAGTAAAAAAGGGCGGAAAAACTCCGCCCAGATAATTACTTTCTAAGACCTAAACGCTCAATTAATGTACGATATGCATCAATGTCGTTCTTCTTAAGATATTCAAGTAATCCTCTTCTCTGACCAACCATCTGAAGAAGACCTCTTCTGGAATGATGATCCTTCTGGTTAACCTTTAAATGCTCTGTTAACTCGTTGATTCTTTCTGTTAAGATTGCGATCTGAACTTCAGGTGAACCTGTGTCGCCCGGCTTTCTGCCATATGCAGCAATAATCTCTGCTTTCTTTTCCTTTGATATCATTACAATATCCTCCTTAAAATAATAAATCCGCCTTAAGCCAAGTTCTGGTCGGAGTTTCCAAAAACTGAGCAAAGGCACTGTGCTTTTTGCACTCATACTTAACTATCATAGCATACCATAGAGAGTAATGCAAGTATTTTTTACTGCAAGTTCTTTCATATTATCCATGAAAATAATCCTTTGCCGTATCGCAGTCCGCTGCAATCTGTTCCTTCAGTGCAGCAAAAGATTCAAAGCGTCTTTCTTTTCTGATAAAATGAT
>JAQXXN010000249.1 GCA_029226085.1 Thermoflexaceae bacterium | reverse complement strand
AGAAGTTCCGCCGCGATCCCATGATGTTGCATGGATGGATCCACCGCCAGATAAATGATATGCAGACGCTGATTCTGATGTAGCTGATCCGTCCAGCTGGAATTCAGATAATCCTCACCTTTCAGAAAGTTATGGAGGGTCTTTAAGGATGGGTCCTCCTTAATCAGAAAAGTATCGGTCTGAAGAGCCGCCTTTGCCTCCGACAGATAGAAGCGGAAGATATTATAGGGTTCGGCTTCATCCGACACTACCAGTATTCCGTTCAAATCCTTGCTGTCAGCAAAAATTTCGCAGGTTTCATAGAATTCGTCCATGTCACAGTGAAATAGTTCCGGCATGAGTTTTTTACGAATTTCGGGATCCGGAATTAAGGTTTCATAAAGCGGATCATGTGCAAAACAGACATTTAAAAGCTGTTCAAGCTTTGGTAAATCTTCTTTTTGTACGCGGTATAGTTTGTCACTTGTCATGATTTTTTAACATCGGTATGATGTTTTCCTTTCTTAGAATTGAATGCTGTTTAGTATTCTGTTATATCATTTTATTGAAACGGAGAGTATTTACTCGTTTATAAAGAATTCCTCAAGAACATGGCATAAATCTGCAATCGTATCGGACAATATCTGGTACTGATCTAAAAGAACCTTCTTTAGATAGTGTATTTCCTTATCATAATCAATTTTTGTCTGAACAGGATTCTGTTCTTTTAAAAGTTCCTGTACAACCGGGTAAAGCTCTGAGTGCTTCATGAATCTTTGATAGCCCCATTTCAGGCGTTCCTTTGGCTGATGAAAGACATAGTACGTAAAATGTCTGTAAACCTCTTCATCAAACATAAAAGCGTATGCATTATTATCTATTTCATAAATATTCCTAAGGGCTTTGCTTTTATTTCCTTCTGATAAATTTCTTATGCTTTCTTCCAGACAGTGAATCTTCTGCCAGACAATTTCATGTGGATAGTGGACATTTCCGTACCAGTCAATCCGCACGAAAGCATCCTGTTCGGCCTTAAATTTGCTTAGAACCTTCTGTTCCAGATTCCGGGATGAAGAGAAGAGCTTTTCTGCTTCTTCGTATTGGCCGGTATTCAATAAAGAACGATATGCTTCATTGATGTCAGTAATCTGCTGGTATTCCTTTTTGGCAGTTTTTTCGGAATCCTTAAGCAGCAAGAAAAAATGTTCCTTTCTTTGCAGAATGTCTGATACATTAAAATCAGAAAGTATTAAAGGGTTGTCAAAAGTAACGGTCTGCATGCCTTTTTCCAGTTTTTTAAGAATCGGCGTAAAACAAAGGGGAACCACTGCAGTTTCATCCAGTGCCTTGATTAACAGGGCAAACAATTCATGATGGAGACGGTAAACATTTTCGTCATAAAAGTCATCATTATCAAACTGGGAATGGTAGTGTGTTTCCATGAATTTTCCACCGGTAAAGTCATTTACCATGGAAGGAATACCGGCAATTGCCATGGAAAAATCATCGGACCAGGTCTCAATGGGAGCAGTAACGGTGGTCTCGTCCGGATAAGCTTTGGTCAGTTCCGGAAGATTCTCCAGAAACTTTTCCAGATACTTTTTGTATTCATGGCAGCTTCGGATTCTTGCCCTTGTCCCGTGTGCCAACGCCGGAAGTTCAAAGTTTAAGTCTGCAATTACTTTTCCCACCCATTCCGGATGGACGGTAAAAATCTGTTCATAGGCTCCTGTGGACCAATCAAAATTAGAATCCACAACACCCCATTCTTCGGCGGCCATGGCGCATAAAAGAATGGTATTATTAGGTGTAAAACCACTTGAAAGCAGAGCTTTTGCAATGCCAAACATCATGGAAACGGCAGTGTTGTCATCCTGAAATCCGCTGAAATAGGAATCATAATGAGCAGAAAGCAGGATGATGCGGTCTTTATGTTTTCCGGGGATGCATCCGGTAATGTTATAGGTCGTACAATTTCTTTTTACGCATGTATCACAATCAAGCAAAACCTTTATTTCTCCATGCTTTTTCAGTAATGCTTTCAGAACCTTTGCATCTTTTCTGGAAATGGAAAAGGCAGGAGCATCATCCGGACCGGCGATATCCTGTGCGTTCAAGGCTTCCTCATCAATTTCGCCGTAACCGCCGCTTTGAACGGCGATTAATGCTTTGGCACCTTTAAGATGCGCCTGATATACGGGGTAATTAATCCACCATTCCTCACGCTGGTTAATATCCACAAGAACCAGCTTTCCGTTTACATCAATTCCCTCATAATCCTTTTTGGTTCCTTTGTTCAGATAGACGAGAGGAAATTCCATGGCACCGTCCGTTACGAAGGTTGTCTGATAGGCACCAAGCTGAATGTTTCTTGGAATGCCGCATTCATCGGTAAAGGTAAGTACCGCCTTATGAAATTCCCAGCCATCAACAGTAATGGCATCCTTTGTTACATGGGAAAGACCGATTTTTTCCATCTCGTTTTTTAACATTTCTCCGGTTTCAAATTCAGCTTTTGAACCGGCAGGACGATAGCCCAGTATTTTATTGGAACGAAAATCCTCCATGCGTTTTGCAAGCTGATAGGAATAGTTTATATCAATTTTTTCTAAAATCTTTTCCTGTATATTCATCGGGTCACCTCCAAATGAATTCAATGTGCGGCTTTATTATAGCACTTATGGAAAAAAAGTGTAGTAAAAAATCGTGTTTACGGTAAAAAGTACAATTTACAATAAAACAAAGGAAAGAAAGAGATTTGTTTAAATGAGAAATTTTTATTGGCGGTACGAAGGAAATACGTTATAATACAATGGGAATAAATGGAATATATTGAAAATAAGGTGGTATGACTTTTGGCAAAAAGAAGCTTTGTAAGAACAAGAGCATTACAGGATGGTATGAGAATAGACCAGTCAATTAAGGATAAGAACGGACGCATGCTGATTGGACGGGGTACCATTCTGGATACATACATGATTAATTCCATGCTGAAACTGGGGATTGCCGGTGTTTATATTGGTGATGGAGAAGAAGACAAAGAAGAGAAAAAAGAAGAAAAAGAAGAGATTGTCATTTCCAGGCAGACTCAGGAAGTAATCGAAAAAAACCTAACTGCTGACCCGTCCAAGGTAAAATTGACGGAAAGTGTAAAAAAACGGGTTCAGGAAGGAATACAGTACTTATTTGACAATACGCA
Source organism: Thermoflexaceae bacterium (assembly GCA_029226085.1). Taxonomy (GTDB): domain Bacteria; phylum Bacillota; class Clostridia; order Lachnospirales; family Lachnospiraceae; genus MGBC120314. The sequence continues at coordinate 824 of JAQXXN010000249.1, read as the reverse complement.
ATCGGAAAATTTTACAAATGCAACAAACACCATTGCCGGTGATTTGATGAAAGCCATCATGGAAAATGACGCCATTGCAGTGGATATTGATACGCTTAAGGTGAGTGATGAATATACCTTTAAACATAGTGTGGACGTTGCAACCATGGGAATGATTATTGCAAAGAAATATGGCCTGTCGGATAAAGAAATTTATGAAATTGGTATTGCCGGATTACTGCATGATGTTGGAAAATCCAAGATACCTAATGAAGTCTTAAATAAACCGGGAAAATTAACGGACGAAGAATTCGCCCTGATGAAACAGCATTCCTTGTTTGGATTTGGAATCCTGAAAGAAAAAGAGGATATCTCGGATTCCATCCGTATGGGGGTATTGCAGCATCATGAAAAAATCAACGGGAGAGGGTATCCGCTGGGTGTCCCTGCTGGTAAGATTAATCTTTATGCCAAGATTTTGTCGGTGGCTGATATTTATGATGCACTTGTAACGGAAAGACCGTATAAGAAGGCGTTTTCCAAGCGTGATGCAGTGGAGATGATTATGTCCATGACGGACGAGCTTGACATTTCTGCAATGAAGAGCTTTTTGGGAAGTGTCATCCTGTATCCGGTTAATTCAATTGTACAGCTTAGTAACGGTGAGAAAGCCAAGGTTGTGGAAAATAATCCGGACTGTATCTTGCGGCCGAAGGTTGTGGGACTTACAACGGGGATGGTATATAATTTGTCCGAAGATATTAAATGTGCAAGTCTGGTGATTCAGTGAGTGGGGAATGGACAGGCGTGGATTTCTAAATTGGGGTTTGTGGAGTAAGTGACGG
>JAQXXN010000248.1 GCA_029226085.1 Thermoflexaceae bacterium | reverse complement strand
TAAGCCGGCTCCTTTAAAGAATGAATAAAGATACCAGCCACTTGTAAAATCCATCGCTATTTTTTTGCCGTTTTCCTTAGCTATTTCAAGCATTTTATCAAGACTCTTAACATCTTCCTCTGTAAAATACTCTTTATTATAGTACAGGAAATATCCATTACTTGCAGTCATTGGGTATGCATATAACTTTCCGTCATATGAAGCAGATTTAATAGCTGCGGATTCTTTTCCTCCATTTGCTTCAATGATTTCATCAACATTTTCTGTAATCTCAAGCAGTGTATTATTCTGACACAGGGTTCTGAACTGGTCATCAGCAAAAGCATAAATATCGGCCGCCTTTTTCGGATCAACCAATACCGTTTCCTTGCATGTAACTTCATTTTCCGCACATATTGTTATATTAAATTCTGCCTCATCTTTATATTTTTCTTCAAATGCATCCACCATTTCCCTCAGCATCTCCTGGTCTTCCTCAGCGCCCCACACTGACAGTGTTACATTCTCTTTCTCCTTTTCACATCCACATAATAATGATATAATCAACATACACATTGCGATACACATCGCCATTTTTTTAGTATTTCTTTGCATCATAGATCGCATCCTTTCTTATGGGTTAAATTTCATTTGATACATTTTTTCTTTGGAAACATCTTCAAGTCTTCTTTCTTTTTTATTATATAACAAATATCTGTAAAATAAAATAAAAAATATAGTGTTTGGGGAAAGCGTTTTTTACGGCCATTTTGTTAGTTGTATCCTGCTATTCTCCCAGCATGTTTTCAATAAAGATTCCATATCCCTTTCTGGAATCATTCACAAACACATGGGTCACAGCACCGATGATTTTTCCGTCCTGAATAATAGGACTTCCGCTCATTCCCTGAACAATTCCATTGGTAAGCCCAATCAGTTCCTGATCGGTAACGGTAAACTCTATCCCTTTATTCAGATTATTGTTGGAATAATCCACCGCATCAATCTGTATCTCATATTTTTTTACATTTTCATCTACCCCGGAAATAATATACGCACGTCCGGGTTTTACATCGTACTTATATCCCACCTCATATTTTTCAAATTGTCCAAGACATTCCGGATTGGTATTAATAATACCAAATACACCTTTATTACTGTTTTTCCGAATCAGTCCAATTTGATTTTTGGTACTGTAATCAATGGTTCCTACATATTCTCCCGGCTCTCCCGACTGTCCTTTTACAATGTAAAGAATAGAGGCACGGTAAAGTACACCTTCATGGATATTAAAGATTTCTCCCGTATCAATGTCACTGATACCGTGTCCCAGAGAACCAAAATTACCATTCTCATCAATATAGGTCAGTGTCCCGATTCCCTGTGTATCGTCGCGGACCCATAACCCCACTTTATAATCACCGGAAGAATCTTTATATGGATTCACCTTTACCTCAAGATAGTTTTCTCCCCGCTTCACACCCAGAATAAGTGGATTTCCTTCACTGGTCATAACCTTGTCAATCAGTTCGTTCTTTCCGGATATCGTTTCGTTATTTACAGAAACAATATAATCTCCTTGTTTTATGATATTTTCACAAGGATTTACATACTGTCCGTCCATTGTCAAAAACCGTGCATTGTCAATTACCAGAACCCCCTCTGATTTAAGATACACTCCTACCGGAATACCGCAGGCATATACTTCTTTTGTTTCCACCACATCCAGGGTTATGTCCTTATAATAGAAAACGCCGAATAATTTCAGACGTACATTATATGTTCCCGGCTGTCCTGTCGTAATGGACACCGAATCATTAAAATTCACGGAAGTAATGTAATTCCCGCTAACGGTCTGGGATTCAATCTCACCGGTGAATGGGAGACCAAGATTCAGAACGCTCTCATCCTCTTCCTTCAGAACAATCTTTTCAGGAACCCTGGATGCCACCACATAACAGGTAAAACCCAGAAGTCCAATCATTCCGGTAAGCAAAAGAGCGTATAGAAAAATTCTATATTTCATATATGCACTCATACTATTTCCTCCTTTATTTTTTGTTGGAAATAGTATGTGTCATTCTGTTTTATATCATATTAGTAGTTTTTGAGCGTAGTGCCAAATCTTTCATTTCCCTGGCATTATTCATGACATTTTCCGTAATGGAAACACCGCCAAGAAGCCTTGCAAGCTCTCCGACACTTTCTTCCATGGAAAGTTCCTGAATTGTCGTAACCGTACTTCCATTATTTACATTTTTTTCAATCAGAAAATGTTCATCTGCCATGGCTGCAATCTGCGGCAGGTGAGTAATACAGAGAACCTGATGGGTACGGCTGATTTCATTGAGCTTGACTGAAACCATCTGTGCTGTTCTTCCGCTGATTCCTGTATCGATTTCATCAAAAATCAGAGCCTCAATATCATCCTTATCCGCAAGTACCGTCTTGATTGCCAGAATGATTCGGGAAAGTTCGCCGCCGGATGCAACTTTTGATAATGGCTTTAAATCCTCTCCAGGATTGGTACTTATGAGAAAATCCATCTCGTCATATCCGTTATCCGAGAAAACTTCTGTTTTTGTTACCTGTATTTCAAACCGGACATCCAGAAAATTAAGCTCTCTTAACGCTTTTTCAATATCCTTGGAAAGAAGCTTCGCTGCCGCTTTTCGCTTACCCGATAATTCTTCACAGAGACTTAATACCGTATTTTGAGACGCTTCCAGCTCCTTTGTCAGTCTGTTTTTGATTTCGTCATAATTTTTAAGGCTGTCCAATTTCTCCTGTTGTCCGGACAGATACCGGTTTATTTCTAAAACAGTATTACCGTATTTCTGTTTTAATTTATTGATAAAACTTAACCGTTCTTCCACATAAGCATATTGTTCTTCGTCATATTCCATGTCCGACATATACTCACTGACATCAAAAGCCAGCCCGTTAATCAAATCCTCTATGTCCCGAATTTGGGCAAAAATATTATTAAGTCCGTCATCATATTCCATGGCGGCAGAAACATTCTTATACGCCCTGCTGATGAGTGACGATACGCTTTCTTCCCGTTCACTTAACAAATCATGGGTATCCTGAATGTTTTCCATGATTTTCCGTGAATTATTATATTTTTTAAATAATGCCTCAAGCTCTGTATCTTCCCCGTCCTTAAGTCCTGCATCCTCAATTTCCTTAATTTCATATTCCAGATATGCCATCTGTCGGTTTAACTGCTCCATGTCCATGGAATATTCACCAAGCTGCTTTTTTAAGGAAAGATACTGGCTGTATTCTTTTTTTAATGCTTCTCTGACCGGTATGGCATCTTTTCCAAGATACCGGTCTATTATACCGATATAATTATTCTTATATAGCAGGGACTGATGTTCATGCTGTCCGTGAATGTCAATAAGAAACGATGCTATCTGCTTTACTTCATTAATTGTGCGGTTTTCTCCGTTTACTTTTAATATTGTCCGGTTTGGAAGAATTTTTCTGGAAATAATTACCACACCTTCCTCAAGTTCCATCACATCCAGAGCTTTTAACGCCTTTATTCTTGCATCCGAATGAACCTTAAAGGTAAGCTCACATAAGCCGTATTCCGCACCTTTTCGTATAAAATCTCCGTTTACCTTGCCTCCCAGGGCAACATTAATAGAGCCGATAAGTATAGATTTACCGGCTCCTGTTTCTCCCGTTAATATATTCAGTCCATTTTCAAAATTAATATCAGCTTCCTCAATCAAAGCCAGATTCTTTACATGAAGATTTACAAGCATTTTGTCACCTTATATAGAAAAAAGCATTTGAAACCACAATGTCAGTGTTTTATGATCTGTTCAATGGAATTCATGACCATCTGCGCATCCTCTGTGGTCTTGACTGCACACATAATCGTATCATCGCCGGCAATGGAACCTATGATTTCTTCCATTTTCATTGCGTCAATTGCAGCCGCAACTGCCATTGCCATCCCGGAGACTGTCTTAACAACCAATAGCCCCGGTGCCGTATCCATACTGACAAACCCATCTTTTAACACACGGCTGTATTTGTCATTTAATACCTGTGTATCATGGCTGCCATATGTATATTTCTGCCTTCCGCCTTCATAAGAAACCTTTGTCAGTTTCAAATCCCGGATATCCCTGGATACCGTGGACTGTGTCACGTTACAATCCATTTCATTTAACCGCATCACCAGGTCTTCCTGTGTTTCAATATCATATTTTCCGATAATTTCTTTAATTTTCGCATGTCTTAAGGCTTTTCTCATGTATTTACCCTCATTTAATTATTATTCATTTTCTTACCAATCAACTGAAGAAAACTCAGCTTATTGGTTTTAATAAAGTCTGCCTTGGAATCAGCCTTCTGAATAACAATCCGGTCTCCCGTTACCATCTTACAGAATAACTCGCCATCAAAAGAAGCAACTCTTTCTTCTTTTAATCCTTTATTATCACTCATGACAATCTCTATTGTATCGTTATTGCTTAAAATAATACTTCTCTTATTCAGCGTGTGAGGGCATATCGGTGTAATCATCATGATTTCCGCATTCGGCTGAACGATTGGGCCTCCTGCTGAGAGGCTGTATGCCGTGGAACCGGTAGCCGTTGCAATAATGACACCGTCCGCAGAATATGCATTTAAAAATTCACCGTTTACATAAACATCGAAATCTATTACCTTCAGTGTTCCACACCGGTTAATTACAATATCATTCAGAGCCGTATTGTCATATATCATTTCTCCATTACGATAAACCGAACCATGAAGCATCATTCTGCTGTCCAGCTCATAATCATTCTTAATGATGGCAGACAGGGCATCATAGATATTTTCCTTGTCAACATCCGTAAGAAAACCCAGTGTTCCGATATTGACGCCAAGCATTGGTATGTTCTTTTTATTCAGGTCCCTGGACGCCTGAATCAGCGTACCGTCACCTCCAAGAACGATAATGCATTCCACGTCCTCAGGAATCTTATCCGCATTCGTATAACGGTATCTGGTGTATTTCAGGTCTTCATTGATATCCTGACAGAGACATTCCATTCCCATTCCTTTTAGATAATTAACAATTTCATAGGTAAAAGAAAAATCAGGGTCCTTTACTTTGTTTGTCACAACATAAAATTTACGCATACTCATACCCCTTAACTCAATGTACTTCTTTGCTGTACTACTCCATTCTACAATACTTCATGCGCTTTTTCAACAATTTCATGAATATCAAACGGCATATTTTCCCGGATGATGCCATCCGTATGGTTCTGTAAATGAAGCAGATATTCGATATTTCCTTCCGGTCCTTTAATCGGAGAAAATTCAAGGTTTAACAGTTCAAATCCAATGGAAACGGCATAACTGCTTACCATCCGGATAACCTCCTCATGAACAGCCTTATCCCGTACCACACCTTTCTTTCCTACTTTTTCTCTTCCTGCCTCAAACTGCGGTTTGATAAGGCATCCGATCTGTCCGTCCGGTGTCAGAAGATTCTTCACCGGAAGCAGAACCTTGGTCAATGAAATAAAAGAAACATCAATGCTGGCAAAGCTCACCGGTTCCTCAATATCCTGTGGTGTTACATAACGGATGTTGGTCTTTTCCATGCAGCAGACCCGTTCATCCTGTCTTAATTTCCATGCAAGCTGTCCATGTCCCACATCTACGGAATAAACCTTCACTGCACCGTTTTGAAGCATACAGTCCGTAAATCCGCCTGTAGATGCACCTACGTCCATACAGACTTTTCCTACAAGGGAAATGTCAAAATTCTCCATTGCCTTTTCCAGCTTTAACCCGCCGCGGCTTACATATTTCAGGGCAGCACCCTTAACCTCTATGATGGATTTTTCATCAAACATGGTTCCTGCCTTATCTTCTTTCTGCCCGTTCACATATACATTTCCGGACATGATGACCGCCTTTGCCTTTTCCCTGGAATCGGCCAGTCCCTGATTTACAAGTAAAACATCCAATCGTTCTTTCATGTTCTATTCCTTCATGTCATTTAATTCCTGACAAATCTTATGAA
>JAQXXN010000247.1 GCA_029226085.1 Thermoflexaceae bacterium | reverse complement strand
GAGCAGGCAGGGCAGAGCTATATCCAGACGGGCTATTACACCGATGTGTATTTCAGCCGAAAACGGGTACGGTATATTGCCGTGAATGACAGAAAAGTGGTAAATCGTAATTGTAATGAGTAAGATAATTACTCAAATGGTGTTGCAAAAATGAAATAAAAAATCAGCTGCACGGGAAGTGGACAAGCTCCAACACTTGCCACTTCCCTTTTTATACCCTTTTTTAGGAGATTTTGAGAAAAAGAGAGGAAAAAAACAGATGAAAGAGAAGATTTTTATCATAATCGGCTTCCTGGGAAGCGCAGCCGCTTCCCTCTTCGGAGGCTGGAATCTGGCACTGCAGACACTGCTCTTATGCATGGCGGCAGACTGGATCACCGGCGGGATCCTGCTCCCGGCTGTTTTCCGGAAGAGTCCGAAGTCCGAAAACGGCACCCTTGAGAGCAGGGCCGGGTTCAAGGGCCTGTGCCGGAAGGGGATGATCCTTCTGGTGGTGCTTGTCGCGGCGCGGCTGGACCTGCTCATGGGGAGCCATTATATTCGGGATGGTGTCTGTGTCGGCTTTATTGCCAATGAACTGGTCTCCATTACGGAGAATGCAGGGCTGATGGGGATCCCATTGCCGGAAACCATAAAGAAGGCCATCCATGTACTGAAGAAAAAGGAGGAGTGACAGATGGGAAGCTTAAAGGAACTACTGGCCCTTGCGTCAAGCCAGAAGGGATACCGGGAAAAAACAGGGACCGGACATCTGGACGATTTTGAAGCGGACGCCGGGTATAAAGACTATACAAAATATGCACGTGATGTGAACCGATGGGGATTGGCGGGCTGCCAGGGGCAGCCATGGTGTGCCACCTACCAGTTCTGGCTGGAAGCCATGACTTTCGGTGTGGAGAAGGCACTGAAGCATTACCACATGACGTGGGACGATTACCGGGGCTATAACTGTTTTGCCACCTACCGGGCTTTCGAACGGGCAGGAAAGATTTCCCGTTACCCTCAGGTGGGCGCACTTGTTGTATTCCATCATTCCCATATCGGCAGGGTCATCTCCGTGCGGGACGGCCGTATATACACCAATGAAGGGAATGCTTCTGCCATGTACGGCGACCGGAACGGAGGAACTGTCCGGGAGAAGAGCTATGCCATTGGGGACGGGAACATCAAGGGATACTGTATCATGGAATATTGCGGTTCCGGTACGGGACCGGAAGAAGGGCAGGAAGAGGACAGCGGAACTATTTCTGCATCGGACCGGGTACGCTCTTACCAGAAATGGCTGAACAGCTATTACGGGGAACTGTTGGAACGTTGCTGCGGCGGGAAGCTCAAAGAAGACGGAAGCTATGGGCCAAAGAGCAGGAATGCATCCCTTGCGGTGTGGAAGGACGTGCTGAACCGGAAATACGGCTGTAGCCTGACCCCGGGGGATCCGGCTTACGGGGAGAAGTGCCGGGCCAGCGCAGGAAAGGCGGAGATCCGGACAGGGGATTCCGGGACATTTCCTGCTGTCGCAGAAGGGATCCTGTCGGCAAAGGGATATTATAAAGGTGCGATCGATGCCAGGTTTGGAAACCAGGTGAGACAAGCAGTGCAGGATTTCCAGAAAGCAGAGGGTCTTGAAGCGGATGGCATTGTGGGAAGGAGAACCTGGGGGAGACTGTTTTTATAGAAAAATAACCAGTAAAAGGCCAGTAGAAAGACATGGCAGGGCTGATTGACAGTTCCGGAACCCAGGTGGTAAGCTATAGCTATGACAGCTGGGGCAGACCGCTCGGGATGACGGACAGCACAGAGGAACAGATCGGAAGCAAAAATCCGTTCCGATATCGGGAATATTTTTATGATGCGGAGACGGGATTGTATTATATATCTAGCAGGTATTATGATCCTGAGGTTGGACGGTTTATAAGTCCTGACGATGAAGAAGTATTAACAGCCGAACATCAGAATTTGGCTCAGTATAATCTGTATGCGTATTGTTGGAATAATCCAGTGAATATGTCTGATGAAAACGGTGATTGGCCAGGGTGGGCTACGAAAGTTGTGATTGGAACAGTAGCTATAGCTGTTGGCGTGGCAGTTACAGCGTTAACTGGTGGTACGGCATTACCTGCATTGATAGGATCATTAAAATTAGCGACAGCAGGAGCGGTAATTGGTGCAAGTGTAGGAGCAACTAAGCATCTGATTAAAGAGAAAACTGTAACAGGTATTGGAAAATCTATGTTAAATGGAGCTGCAACTGGATATATGGCGGGCGGATTAGTCGCAGGTGGAATACAAGTCGGAAGAGTTGCATTAACAAAAGCTGGAAGTGGAATATCTTTGGGAAAGAAAAAAACTGTTGAAATGTTCTATCACACACCAGAAACTAAAGGAGGAACTATTCTTTCTGTGAAGAAAAAGTTAGTGAAGTCACAGAGAACATATAGATTCAGGTTAGATTTGGATATCGAGAACGGTTTGCATTTCCATTCAGGTGTGGGGAAGGCAGCTAAAAAGCATCGTAGAATATTATCATGGCTATTTAAGTAGTCGAAAAAAGAGGTGAATAAATGCAAATTATTTATGACAGAGAAAATTTATACATAAAGATTGCTATAGATTATGATGATGTAGAAGCTATGAATAGACTTTGTGACACAGTAATAGAATGTTCAAATTCTCGGTGTTTTTGGCAAGTACAAGGGATTTATTTAAATCATGCATTGGATGAAAAAGATATTTTGGAGTCTCAAAAAAAACTTGAGCATTTATTTTCTAAAAAAGGTAAATGTATGAATGTAACGAAAATATCAGGGAAATTAACAGATTGTATTTTGTTAAGCAAAGAAGAAGTGAAAAACTATTTTGCAGATTTTGCTATTTGTTATATGGAGATTATTGTAACGGCACAAGATAATGATATAGATATATTAGAATTTGGAACAGATTCAGATTCTAGTTATGTATACATTAAAAAGAAAAACAGTAATAACAGTAGTACCTTGAGACTGTTGCAACAAGTTGGGATTGAACAACTACATGCATTCATATGTGGAAAAAATGATTTAGTATGGAACGATGACATTTTTGAAAGCGTTGGTAGAAGATATCCAGAAATTAATGCATTTCTTGAATACAAAATATTGGCACTAAAAGAAGATGGTTGGACGATACAAGAAGAGTATGTTAAAAATTGCAGTTGGAAGAAAAAAAAGAGACTAATGTATCATTTGTCCAAAGCGAACAATGAGGTTATTGATGTGCCAATTTTAAATATTCAGTACCAACATAGGAATTCATCGTTAGTGATAACTGCTGATTAAATGTAAGGAGGCATTATTTATCTGAATGCAAACAAAAGGTTTCAGGAATCTTCGGACAAGTGCGTTTTGATGCTAGGGCAATCCAAAGGCGTTGCTTGCTGGGATATAGCATCTTTTTCAGTAAGTAATTGCCCGAAAAACACAGTCATGGAGGTGGATACTCCCCCTATGGGTACATAACAGAATCTAGCCGAGACGGGATTGAATTATGTATTTAGCAGGTATTATGATCCTGAGGTTGGACGGTGGATTAATGCAGATGATACAGACTACCTTGGTGCAGATGTCAGTCCTCTGAGTTACAACCTTTTTGCATATTGCTTGAATAACCCTGTGAATCGTTTTGACGATGGTGGTAATTGGTCGTTGCCGAACTGGGCAAAAGTTGTTGTTGGCGCAGCTGCGACAGTAACTGCGGTTGCAATTACAGTTGCTACAGGTGGTGCAGCTGCGCCTATGCTTATCGGGGTGGCAGCAAGTACAATTGGCGGCGCTGCTATCAGTGCAATTAAGAACCGAGGCACTACCGGTAGCTGGGATGGTGCCGGAAAAGCTTCGACACTAAATAATGCAACTACGTATAAAGCTATGAAAGGGTACAATATAGTAAAAAAAGTGGCAGGTCAGAAAGTTGCGAATGAATTAAGCTTATATCACAATAAAGTATTTATTACAAGAATGCGTAGATTGGGAGCAATTATATATGATAATGGCCCATACTATAGTAGTAAGGCAACAAGCTTATGGTACCAAATGGAAAGACAAGTGCTAAAAGGATATGCAAATTATGTGAGGATGTATTAAAAGGGGCAAATGTGAATAAGAAGAAATATATTAAAAAAATTTTTACATACCAACTTAATAATGGATTCCAGTTTGAGTATTTAAATGAAGATAACACAATAATGAAATATTGTTTGAAAAAATCGCCGATTTGTATTTATCTCATTGAGGATTATAGACATGAATTTTTGAGTATGGAAGTTGTGTGGAATGATTCTATAATTATAATAAATATAGATGGCATAATATGTTCTTCGAAAGTACAATGTGTGAATCAACTTGATTTGGAGAAAAAAATAAAAGAAATATATTCTCCGTTACACAGTAAAATCAGAGGAAGCTTAAAGGACAAACAGTTTTGTGAACTTGTAAGTATTTATCAGGCATTTTTGGATAGCAATAGTTTTTTCGAAAATGTCATTTTTAAGGATACAAGATTTCTGGAGTCTATTGATAAGTGTGATGGTAAATCGTAATTGTAATGAGTAAGATAATTACTCAAATGGTGTTGCAAAAATGAAATAAAAAATCAGCTGCACGGGAAGTGGACAAGCTCCAACACTTGCCACTTCCCTCTTCGGAGGCTGAAATCTGGCACTGCAGACACTGCTCTTATGCATGGTGGCAGACTGGGTCAGTTGCTAATTATGGGAGAAGTTTATGGAAATAGAAAGGGGAAAAGATGAGTAATAGTTATTATTCAATAAGAATGTATGTTGAAAAATATCCTTCATCCATAAATTGTAAAGATTTACTAGAAATGGCAGATGAGATAAGCAAACTACTTGGATGTAATTATGATTATTTTGGATACATGCTGTTAGATCCTGATTATGACTTTAAGGATTTAGGAGTAATGTTAAAGAATAATAAAAAGAATAAGGAAAAGTTTTTGGAATTGTTCATTCC
>JAQXXN010000246.1 GCA_029226085.1 Thermoflexaceae bacterium | reverse complement strand
AGCATAAGCCATGCAACGTCATATTTTTTCCAGCCTTTTAATTCATCTTTTAAATATTTTTTGATTTTTTCTCCCATATTGTTCCCTTTCACGCAAATCACATGCTGATTGCATTTCTTATTTATAATAGTAATATAAATTTCCCTTTTTTCTCATTTCTCCTACCGCTTCTGGAAATACACATTCTGAATTCCTTCCTTTTGCGACAGTTCCTTTCCGGAAGAATTCTTTTCATAGAGAATTCCTTCATAAGAATAGTAAAGTTTCCCATGGCGTTCCAGAATTTTTACGGTACTTTCGTAGGAATCATACCCGGATATCAGTTCAACCGGTGCTTTCATTCCATCTTCATAACAATACAGGGAACCGTTTTTCACATAAGACACCTTAGAGGAATTCGCCACTGCCCGCAGGGTTCCCGTGGTTACATTCTGGTCAAGTGAACCCTTTTGTCCTTCACGGTACAAATTGCCATCCGGTGTCAGATAGTAGATATCTCCTTGTGACGTGAGAATATATTCATAACCGTATTTTCCTTCATTAAGGGTCGTTACCGTTCCCTCAGAATACCGGTATGCCTGCATATTCCTATCATAGTAGATAAATTCATCTTCCTTTTCACAGGAAACAAACCGCTGGATATCCTCTGCGATTATCCGGCTCTTTCCATCCGCATACTGGTAAAGGGAAGTCGTTAACACCACCTCATATGCTCCAATTTCCGCCTCTTCATAATAAACTGTTCCGGAATTGGAAACCTCCACAATCCGAATTTCGCTATTTCCTGTTTTCACAAGCTCCGGTACTGCATCGGCTTCATTTTTAACTGCATAGAGAGAATATACAGCCGTATCTGCGCCCTTTGATACTTCCATGGAAACAACAGACGCATACTCTCCTGACGGACTGACACAGGAAGTAAGTACCTCTCCGCGTATCCCGTCCGGCAAAAACTTCATCGGATACGCATAATTTCCATCTGCCGAAAAAGCTGTCTTCTCAAGCGAAAACACCTCAAATCCCCTGCTGTCCGCATTCATGATGGTTCCGTTATCCATTAGAAGTATATACTGTTCCTGCCTTAAAAATCCCCGGATAATACTTCCGGCTCCTGCAATGACTGCCACCAGCACGCAAAGTGCCACAACTGTCACAACGCATCTGCGAAGCACGACCGGATTCACATGAATCTTTGGTAAAGCAAACTTCTTTGCAGTCTCTTCCTTTGGAGTATTTTCTTCCTCCCACTCCTGCTTTCGTTCCTGATACTCCTCTTCCTTTACAAAAATAGCCAGTGCACCACAGTTTGGACAATCACGTCCTTCAAACTCCGTACCACACTTCTCACAAATCATTCGTTTTCACACTCCCAACCACAATTAACCTTACAAATCCAGACCTGCCGGACCACTCTTTACAAACCAAATCCCCATAACAATTCACACCCCGCAAAACGGCCGCTGTCCAAGACAATTCCATGTCAATGGGCAGCGCACATCTTACGGGGTGTGATTTGCCACTACCACGTGATTTTAAAATGTAAACTTATCCTCAAAATAAGCCTTTAAATCTTCAATCTTAATTCTCTCCTGCTGCATGGTATCCCTGTCACGTACAGTAACAGCACCATCCTCTTCGGATTCGAAATCGTAGGTAACACAGAACGGAGTACCGATTTCATCCTGTCTTCTGTATCTCTTACCGATGTTGCCCCTGTCATCGAATTCACAGTTATACTTCTTGGAAAGCTCTGCATAAATCTTTTCAGCACCTTCGGATAACTTCTTGGAAAGTGGAAGCACACCTATCTTAACCGGTGCAATTGCCGGATGGAAATGTAAGACGGTTCTTACATCACCTTCTACAATCTCTTCCTCATCATATGCAGAACAAAGGAATGCCAGTGTAACACGGTCTGCACCGAGAGACGGTTCAATAACATATGGCACATATTTTTCCTTGGTCTCATCATCAAAATAAGACATATCCTCACCGGATACAGTCTGGTGCTGTGTCAGATCATAATCCGTTCTGTCTGCAATTCCCCATAACTCACCCCAGCCAAATGGGAATAAGAATTCAATATCCGTTGTTCCCTTGCTGTAGAAACATAACTCTTCCGGTGAATGGTCTCTTGCCCTCATTTCTTCATCCTTGATACCAAGGCTCTTTAACCAGTTAATACAGAATTCTCTCCAGTACCGGAACCACTCAAGGTCTGTTCCCGGCTTACAGAAGAACTCCAGTTCCATCTGCTCAAATTCTCTTGTACGGAAAGTAAAGTTACCCGGTG
>JAQXXN010000245.1 GCA_029226085.1 Thermoflexaceae bacterium | reverse complement strand
CCGGACAGGCATAAAAGCTATGGTTAATATGAAAAGAAGAAACAAGGATATGTTGATGAAGACATTGTAAAAATTTGAGGAAGCAGCCGAGAAAGTAAAACAGGGTACATTGAATACCAATCTGGTGTATAGCGAATATTTTTCGGCACAGACCGGTAACAAAGTATATTTAAAGCCGGAAAACATGCAGTATACCGGTGCATATAAGGTAAGAGGCGCCTATTATAAAATCAGCACGCTTTCGGAAGAAGAACGTGCAAAAGGCTTAATTACTGCATCTGCAGGAAACCATGCGCAGGGTGTTGCCTATGCGGCAAAGATTTATGGTGTAAAGGCAACGGTTGTCATGCCGACCACCACACCGTTAATGAAGGTCAATCGTACCAAGAGTTATGGAGCAGATGTGATTCTTTATGGCGATGTTTATGATGAGGCATGTGCACATGCATTAAAACTGGCGGAAGAAAACGGATATACCTTTGTTCATCCGTTTGATGACCTGGCAGTTGCAACAGGACAGGGCTCCATCGCAATGGAAATCATCAAGGAGCTTCCGACCGTGGATTACATACTGGTACCGGTTGGCGGCGGCGGACTTGCAACCGGTGTGTCAACTCTTGCAAAACTTCTGAATCCGAAGATTAAGGTCATCGGTGTGGAACCGGCAGGTGCCAACTGTCTTCAGGAATCCCTAAAGGCAGATAAGGTTGTAACTTTACCGTCAGCAAGCACCATTGCGGATGGTACGGCAGTTAAAACCCCTGGAAAGCTGTTATTCCCATATCTTAAGGAAAATCTGGACGACGTGATTACCATTGAGGATGATGAATTAATCGTTGCATTTCTTGACATGATTGAAAATCACAAGATGGTAGTGGAAAATTCCGGACTGCTATCTGTTGCAGCATTAAAGCACCTGGATGTAAAGGGAAAGAAGATTGTTTCCATCTTAAGCGGCGGCAACATGGATGTGATTACCATGTCTTCCGTGGTACGTTTCGGACTGATTGAGCGCGGCAGAGTCTTTACCGTATCAGTTCTTCTTCCGGATAAGCCGGGTGAACTGGTGCGTGTTGCACAGGTGATTGCGGAGAATCAGGGAAATGTCATTAAGCTTGACCATAACCAGTTTGTCAGCACCAACCGTAATGCGGCAGTGGAGCTTCGTGTAACCATGGAAGCATTTGGTCATGAACATAAGGAGCAGATTGTAAAGGCTCTGGAAGAGCATGGATTCCGTCCGAAGATTGTGAAGCCGAATTTCTAAATATTTTTGCAAGGTGTCAAGAAAAAATACTTGACACCTGTTTTTGTTTATAGTAATATGTTCAAGGTGATTGAAGTTGGATAGAGTTTTTGAGCGTACAATGTTATATGATTTTTATGGCGAATTGCTAAATGAGCATAAGAAGAGTATTTATGAAGATGCGTTGCTGAATGACTTGTCACTTAGTGAAATTGCGGAAGAACGAGGCGTTTCAAGGCAGGCTGTCCATGATATCATTAAACGGTGCAATGCACAGCTTGAGGAGTATGAGGATAAGCTTCATCTTCTTTCAAAATTCCTTAAGATTAAGGACATGGTTGGTGAAATGAATGAACTCATCAGAGAGTATCGCAGCAGTAACGATACAGAATGTCTTGATAAGATTGAGAAATTATCCGAAGGAATCGTGGATGAGTTTTAGTTGGAGGATGAAGAATGGCATTTGACAGTTTAGCAGAGAAGTTCCAGAATATCTTTAAGAACTTAAGAGGTAAGGGAAGGCTTTCCGAAGCAGATGTCAAGGCTGCAATGAAGGAAGTTAAGCTTGCACTTCTGGAAGCAGATGTTAATTTTAAGGTTGTCAAGCAGTTTATTAAGTCAGTAGAAGAACGTGCCATTGGGCAGGATGTCATGACAAGCCTGACACCGGGACAGATGGTAATTAAGATTGTAAATGAGGAAATGATTTCTCTCATGGGTTCTGAAACCACGGAGATTTCCTTAAAGTCAGGTAATGAAATCACAGTTATCATGATGGCAGGTCTTCAGGGTGCCGGTAAGACAACCACTACGGCAAAGATTGCTGGTAAGTTAAAGGCAAAAGGGAAAAAGCCGCTTCTTGTTGCATGTGACGTGTATCGTCCGGCGGCAGTAGAACAACTTAAGATTAACGGCGAGAAACAAGGCGTTCCGGTTTTTGAACTGGGGACGGACAAAAAGCCCGTGGTGATTGCAAAAGCAGCCATGGAGCATGCAAGAGAGAATAACTACAATGTAGTTATCATAGATACAGCCGGTCGTCTTCATGTAGATGAAGAGATGATGGAAGAACTGGTTGAGATTAAGAATGTAGTCGAAGTTCATCAGACGATTCTGGTGGTGGATTCCATGACTGGTCAGGATGCAGTCAATGTGGCATCCATGTTTGATGAGAAGATTGGTATCGATGGTGTGGTTTTAACCAAGCTGGACGGCGATACCAGAGGCGGTGCTGCACTTTCCATCCGTGCGGTTACCGGAAAGCCGATTCTTTATGTGGGAATGGGTGAGAAACTGTCTGACTTAGAACAGTTCTATCCGGATCGGATGGCATCCAGAATCCTTGGAATGGGAGATATTCTTTCATTGATTGAGAAGGCAGAAAGCCAGATTGATGAAGAGAAGGCAAAAGAACTCGGCCGGAAGATGAAGAAGGCAGAGTTTGATTTTAATGATTATCTGGATTCCATGCAGCAGGTTAAGAACATGGGTGGAATTGGTTCCATCATGAGTGCTTTGCCTGGAATGGGCATGGGAATGGGTGGAAAGACCATGAAGAACATGGAATTTGATGAGGATGAAGCAGGAAAGTCCTTAAGCCGCGTGGAAGCAATTATTCTTTCCATGACACCAGCGGAACGGGCAAATCCGGATTTGTTAAATCCGTCCAGAAAGAACCGTATTGCCAAGGGCGCAGGAGTTGATATTGCAGAGGTTAATCGTGTTGTAAAGCAGTTTGACCAGATGAAGAAGATGATGAAACAGATGCCGGGAATGTTCGGCGGTAAAGGTGGTAAAAAAGGTAAATTCCGATTTCCTTTTTAACATAAAATCATAAAACTTTTAGGAGGTGAAATGAAAATGGCAGTAAAGATCAGATTAAAGAGATTAGGACAGAAGAAGGCTCCTTTCTATAGAATTGTAGTAGCAGATTCAAGATCCCCAAGAGATGGCAAGTTCATCGAAGAGATTGGTACTTATGATCCTAACAATGACCCAAGCACATTCAATATTGATGCAGAAGCAGCTAAGAAGTGGTTAGCAAACGGTGCTCAGCCGACAGAAGTAGTAGGCAAGCTTTTCAAGTTAGCTGGAATCGAGAAATAAGCGTTTCTTACTATTTGAATGGAGGTTTAGGATGAAGGAATTAGTTGAAGTTATTGCAAAAGCACTAGTTGACAATCCTGATGAAGTTGTTGTTACAGAATCTGGAGATGACAAGGAACTTACGATTTCATTAACAGTTGCCCAGTCTGACATGGGTAAGGTTATTGGTAAGAATGGCAGAATCGCTCAGTCCATCCGCGCTGTTGTTAAGGCAGCTGCTTCAAAGGACTCAAGAAAGATTAATGTTAAGATAATGTAATCTTAGGCTGGCGGAATAAGAAGTACTTTTATTTCTTATTCCGTTTTGTTTTATTGTTTCATGATAGGAGAATTTATGGAAAATTTACTCAGAGTCGGTGTGATTACATCCACCCATGGCCTTGCCGGGGAAGTGAAGGTATTTCCCACAACGGATGATGCCACACGGTTTAAGAAGCTGAAAAAAGTCATGGTGGATCTGGGAAGGGAACAACTGGAATTAAACATTGCTTCCGTAAAATTTTTTAAGAACATGGTAATTCTTAAATTTAAGGAATATAACGATATAAACCAGGTGGAACGGCTGGTAAAGAAAGATTTGATGATTACAAGGCAACAGGCAGTTCCTTTGGCTGAAAATGAAAATTTTATCTGTGACATGATTGGACTTAAGACCGTTACGGATGATGGAATAGAGATAGGAACCTTAAAAGATGTGCTGCAGACAGGTGCCAATGATGTTTATATCATTGAAACACCGGAAGGAAAGGAAGTGCTTATTCCGGCAATCAGACAGTGCATTCTGGATGTGAATATCGAGGAAAAGAAAATGACAGTACATTTGTTGGAAGGATTACTTGACTAATGAATTTTCATGTTATGACACTGTTTCCGGAAATGATAATAAATGGAATGAATACCAGCATTACCGGAAGGGCAATGGAAAAAGGACTGATAACCGTAAACGCGGTAAATATCCGGGATTTTACAAAGAACAAGCATTTAAAGGTAGATGATTATCCTTACGGCGGGGGTGCCGGGCTTGTGATGCAGGCAGAGCCTGTGTATCTTGCGTATGAAAGCATAGAAAAGAAGCTTTCCAAAAAGCCGAGGGTTATTTTTGTCACTCCATGCGGAAAGACTTTTAACCAGACCATGGCGGAGGAGTTTTCAAAGGAAGAGGAACTGGTCATTTTGTGTGGTCATTATGAAGGAATTGATGAACGGGTGCTTGAGATGATTGTAACAGATCAGGTATCCATCGGAGATTATGTCCTGACCGGTGGAGAACTGCCGGCAATGGTGATGATGGACTGCATTGCAAGGCTCGTTCCGGGTGTGCTTCATAATGATGTTTCGGCGGAATTTGAATCCTTTCACGAGAATCTTCTGGAGTATCCACAGTATACCCGCCCGGAGGAATTCATGGGAAAGAGCGTGCCGGAGATATTACTTTCCGGACATCATGCAAATGTGGAAAAATGGCGCAGGGAACAGTCTCTTATAAGAACGGCAAAGTATCGTCCGGATTTACTGGAAAAAGCGGAACTGACGGATAAGGAAAAAGAATGGCTTGTACAAAATCTGAAAAAATCATAATAATAAAGAAAAGAAAATAGAGAAAAGCGTAAAAAACACTTGCCAAAAAGCAATTTGTATGATAAAGTATTTTTCTGTGAGACATGGGATGGTCCTCTGGTATGAATATATTAAGAACATCTAATTTTAAGGAGGTCACAAATGAACGATATTATTAAGAATATTGAAGCTGCTCAGTTAAAGGCTGAAGTTCCAGCATTCAATGTAGGTGATACAGTAAGAGTATCCGCAAAGATTAAGGAAGGAAACCGTGAAAGAACACAGGTTTTCGAAGGAACAGTAATTAAGAGACAGGGTGGAAGCTCAAGAGAAACATTTACAGTTAGAAAGAATTCTAACGGTATCGGTGTTGAGAAGACTTGGCCATTACATTCACCAACAGTTGAGAAGATTGAAGTTGTAAGAGCTGGTAAGGTTAGAAGAGCTAAGCTCAACTACTTAAGAACAAGAGTTGGTAAGGCTGCTAAGGTTAAAGAGTTAGTAAAATAATGAGTGATAAGGGACAAGTACTTATGTATTGTCCCTTTTTTCGTGAAAAATGGGGCGGACGAAATGAGAAAATATCGAAAACCATATAAAGAGAGAACAAAGCTTCAATATGCCGTAAAATTTGCAGTGGATTTTCTGACAGTAATTTGTCTTGCGTATTTTATTGTGATTACGTTTGGCAATCGATACACGGTTGTGGGAAATTCCATGAATGATGTATTATATCATGACGAAGTGCTGCTGGTTGATAAAGCGTTTTATGAATTTACAAATCCTAAACGTTTTGATATTATTTTGTTTAAGGCACAGGGTGTTAATGCAGGCAAAACATATGTGAAGCGTATTATTGCTCTTCCGGGGGAAACAATCCAGATCGAGGATGGAAAAATCTATGTAAACGGAATGCTTCTGGTAAATGATGTGACAGATAATCCCATTCTTACTCCTGGACTTGCCAGTGAACCCATAACACTGGGGGAAGATGAATACTTTGTTCTGGGGGATAACAGGAATAACAGTGAAGACAGCCGTTTTTATACAATCGGTAATGTAAAGAGAGAGAATATTATCGGAAAACCATGGTTAAGAGTTTATCCGTTTAATGTTTTTGGTTTTATTGAATAGGAGAAAAATATATGCAGTATCAATGGTACCCGGGTCATATGACGAAGGCTAAGAGAATGATGCAGGAAGATATTAAGCTGATTGATCTCGTAATTGAGCTTGTGGATGCGAGAATTCCCTTAAGCAGCAGAAATCCGGATATTGACCAGCTTGGACAAAATAAGTTCCGGATGATTATTTTAAATAAGGCGGATCTGGTTTCAGAAAAGTCCAATGCAGCATGGTCGGAATACTTTAAAAGCAAGGGATATTTTGTGGTGCAGCTGGATGCAAGAAACCGTTCCGGAATGAAACAGGTAAATGCCGTGATTGAAAAGGCATGTCAGGAAAAGTTTGAGAGAGACAGAAAACGCGGAATCTTAAATCGTCCTGTCAGGGCAATGGTGGTTGGAATACCCAATGTGGGAAAGTCCACATTTATTAATTCTTTTGCAGGAAAAGCGTGTACAAAGACTGGGAATAAGCCTGGTGTCACTAAGGGAAAGCAATGGATAAGACTGAATAAGAATGTGGAACTGTTAGATACCCCGGGAATTCTCTGGCCGAAATTTGATGACCAGCAGGTAGGACTGCGTCTGGCACTGATTGGGTCAATGAACGATGAGGTACTTAACATTCATGAACTTTCCATGGAGTTAATCGGATATGTAAAAGTACATTATCCGGGAATGCTGAAGGAACGGTACGGAATTGAAGAGGAAGGTACAGCGGACGAAATTCTTACAAGCATTGCTGAAGCAAGAAAATGCATTAAAAAAGGAAATGAGCTGGATTATGACAAGGCGGCTTCTTTGGTTCTGGATGAATTCCGAAGCGGTACACTGGGGAAAATCACACTGGAATTACCGGAAAGGAACGGATAAGAGGAAAATACATGGCAGAAAAAATCAGTGATATAAAGCAGGAGTTTTTGGAAGCGGGAATCGAAAATTATGAAGCGCTCTTTGTAAAATACGGGGAAGATACCAGAAGCGGTGTCATAAACCTCATTAACAAATGCAAGAGGGAACTGGAAAGTCTTCATAAGGAAAAAGAACGAATTTACCGTCTTAGTGAGTTTGAAAGAAAATATGCGGATTATGGGTTTATCTGTGGAATTGATGAGGCAGGCAGGGGACCGCTTGCCGGACCGGTTGTTGCCGGAGCCGTAATTCTTCCAAAAGACTGTGATATTCTCTATATTAATGATTCTAAGCAGCTTTCCGAAAAAAAGAGAGAAGAGCTGTTTGATGTAATCATGGAAAAGGCAGTTGCAGTCGGTGTTGGAATGGCGTCACCAGAGCGCATTGATGAAATTAATATTCTAAATGCCACTTATGAAGCAATGCGGGAGGCTATTGAGAAATTGGGAGTAAAACCCGATATATTATTAAATGATGCAGTTACCATACCGGAAGTATCCATAAAGCAGGTTCCAATCATTAAGGGAGATGCGAAAAGCATCAGCATCGGTGCCGCAAGCATTATTGCAAAGGTGACAAGGGACAGAATCATGAAGGATTACGCACAGATTTATCCGGAATATGGGTTTGAGGGACATAAGGGGTATGGATGTGCATCTCACATTGAGGCAGTCAAAAAGTATGGTCCATGCCCGATTCACAGAAGGACATTTATAAAAAATTTTATAGCCGATTAGTAAAAAGATGCAGGTGGTTGAGATGGCATATAATATAAATTTGGGAAATTATCTGAATAACTTATCCGGAAACAAAGTGTTGTCAAATGTTTCCGGACAAACTATGCCATCGCAGAACGTAAGTGATGTTTCGGAAGCAAAAAATGCCCTGGAACAGATAAAAAGCATGCTGGTAGGAGATATCTTTACTGGTGAAGTGGTGGATTATAACGGTACTTCCCTTTCTGTCCGGATGGAAAACGGACAGATTTTAAATGCCGGGCTTCTGCTTGAAAACCAGCAGACAACATTCTCAAAGGGAGAGATGGTTACCTTTCTTGTTAGTGATAAAAGTGACAGCAAGATTTCCTTAAAATCCCTTGATTCTTCTGCACAGGAATTTATTTTTGCCAGTAAGGCGCTGGAAGCTGCCAATCTTTCTGTGAACAAGGAAAATCTGGCAATGATAAAAGGGCTTGTGGACTTAAACATGCCCATTGATAAAAATACCCTGAATGAAGTGTCACGATTTATGATGAAATTCCCGGATGCATCAGTGGATACGCTATTACGTCTTTATAAGCTGGAAATGCCAATAACACAGGAAAATATTGTACAGTTTGATGCTTACAAGGCATATGAACACGACATGACGGGAACGATTAAGCTTCTGGCAGAGGATTTTACAACGCTTCTTAAGGAAATGATGACCGAGGGAAGGGAAAATGAGACAGTAAGACTTGTCAAAGAATTTTTGGAGCTTTTTGCAAAAGGTACAGACAGTACGGATAGTCCGGATAGTGAGCAGACAGAAAACAGAATCAATACATTCCTTAAGGACATCGTGGCGGAAGATACCAGGGAAGGTACAGAACCTTTTCGTACCGTTTCAAAGCAGGCGGATGATATTATGGGATTTATTAGGGAATGGAATGGAACGGATAGTGAAAAGCTGGATCTTTTAAAAAATCTCATGAGTAATAGTGAGATTTCCAGGGAGCTTTTTTCAAAACTCTTGGAACATCAGGATTTTAAGTCGGTTTTTGAAGGCGCATTAAAGGAAAATATGTTTTTAAAGCCGGAGAATGTTTCGGAGAAAGGGGAAGTAAAAGAGTTCTATAAGAAACTGCTTTGCCTGGCAGGAGAAGGAGAAAAAATACTTACACGGGCGCAGGTACAAAACTCGGAGCTGGCTAAGGGTATGACTTCGGTTAAAAACAATCTGGAATTTATGAATGATTTAAATCACCAGATGGCATATCTGCAGATTCCTGTTAAGTTTCAGGAGAGTGAAGCGAAAGGAGATTTATATGTATATGCCAATAAAAAAGCTCTTGCAGGAAAGAAAGATGAACTGACAGCACTGCTGCATCTTGACATGGAGCATCTTGGACCCATGGATATTTATGTGAAAATGTTTCCGGGAAATAACATATCCACGAATTTTTGTCTTGAGTCTGAGGAAATGCTTGATTTTATTTATCAACATATAGATTTGCTGACGGAACGGTTAAATAGAAAAGGATATCATTTTACACCGACAATGACAGTACGGGATAAAGATTCCAATCATAAAATTGATTTTGAAAAAGACTTTCTGGATGTGGAAAGTCCTGTTATTCCGGTAAACCGGTATATGTTTGACATTAAGGCCTGAAGAAAGGCAGTATTTAAGGAGAAGGCATGGCAGACGTAAAGAAAGAAAAATCAAAACAGGCAGTTGCACTTGCCTATAATCCCGGTGAAGAGGCACCAAAGATTATTGCGACAGGAAAAGGTGCACTTGCAGAAAAAATAATAGAAAAAGCAAAAGAAGCAGATGTGCCCCTTTACAGGGATGATAAACTTGCGGATACTTTGTCAAGGCTTGAGATTGGTGACATGATACCGCCGGAACTTTATAAGGCTGTGGCAGAAATTCTGGTATTTGTGGACGAAATGGATAAGTTAAAGAGTAAGGTTGGAAAATAAACGGAGTAAGTGTGAATAAGAGAGAAATCGGAAGCCGGCAGGAGAGGATTGCCGCAGAACATCTTAAGGAAAATAATTATGAAATTCTGGAATCCAATTACCGCTGTAAGCTTGGAGAAGCGGATATTATTGCAAGGGACGGAAAATACCTTGTTTTTGTGGAGGTTAAATACCGGAAGAATTTAAAAATGGGAAGTCCGCTTGAGGCAGTGGGAGTCAAAAAGCAAAACCGGATACGAAAGGTCTGCGAGTGGTATCTTATGGAGAAAGGAATTTGTGACATACCAGTCCGCTTTGATGTGGTTGGAATTCTCGGAGAGCAGATTACATTAATAAAGAATGCATTTTAGGAAAATTGTGAGGAGGCAGAAGTTAATTTATGGAACGATGGAATACCGGTGATATCCGGAAGATAAAAGGCGTGGATACAACGGAAATTGTCATAAGAGAAGGAGTACCGGTCATTCAGTATAAAAGCCTGAATCAGATAAAATGGCTGAAAAACGGTTTTTCCACAAGAATTGGCGGTGTGAGCGAAGGGATTTATGAGGCAATGAATCTTTCTTTCACAGTGGGAGATTCGGAAAATGCCGTAAGGAAAAATTTTGATATTTTTGGCAGGGCGCTTGGGATTTCACCGAAAGACATGGTATATTCCCATCAGACCCATACCACCAATGTGTTAAGAATTCATTCTGTACAGAAAGGAATGGGAATTTTAAAAGAGCGGGATTTTTCAGACATTGACGGACTGGTTACAAATGAGCCGGGAGTATGCCTTGTTACATCCTATGCGGATTGTGTTCCCTTATACTTTGTGGATGTGAAAAATAAGGCTATCGGTCTTAGCCATTCGGGCTGGAGGGGAACGGTTGGAAACATATGCCGCAATACGGTGAATACAATGAAAGAGGAATTTGGGTCCGAACCGAAAGATCTGATTACCTGTATCGGTCCGTCCATCTGTATGGACTGTTATGAAGTAAGTAGTGATGTGGCAGAACAGTTTGAAAATAATTATACAGCAAAACAGCTAGAACAGATTCTCATGAAAAAGGACAATGGAAAGTATCAGCTGAATCTTCACATGGCTAATTATTATAACATGGTAAACTGTGGCATACCGGAAGAAAATATTTCCATTCCGGATTTATGCACCTGTTGTAACCGAACATGGCTTCATTCGCACAGGGGTTCATCCGGAAAACGAGGGGGATTATGTGCATTCTTGGAAATATCCTGTTAGTTTTTAACAAAAAAGAAACGAATTTTAATTGTTTTTTATGAATTGTACATAATTTATACATAAATTGGGATTAAAATAACAACATAAGGTAAATGAGGTTTTAGAGTATTTTATTACTAAGGAGAGTTATGACATGGATCAGATTTTTTCTTATGAAGTGGCAGATGCACTGACAAGGCAGAATGGTTCGGAATTTCGTTCGCAGGCTGAGCAGTTCAGGGAATTAATGATGATGTACAGCTGTGCCATTAAGGAAGTCCGGACGAAGATAGAAGTCTTAAGTGAGGAATTTCAGGTTAAGAGCCAGAGAAATCCAATAGGCACTATAAAGTCCCGTATCAAACAGCCTATGAGTATTTTTGAAAAGGCAAAGCGTAAGGGGTATGAGCTGACCTTTGAGAGCATCAAGGAGAATATGAATGACATTGCGGGAATTCGTGTTATTTGTCCTTTTATCGAGGATATATATGCAGTGGCAGAGATGCTTACCAATCAGGATGACATCCGGATGATTCAGGTAAAGGATTACATACAGCATCCTAAGGATAACGGCTACCGGAGTCTTCATATCGTGGTAGAAGTTCCGATATTCCTTTCGGACAGAAAAGAATACATGAAGGTGGAAGTACAGATACGAACCATTGCTATGGATTTCTGGGCATCCCTGGAGCATCAGATTCATTATAAGAAGTATACCGATAATGAGGATGAAGCGATTGTAAAGGAGCTTAAGGAATGTGCGGATACCATCTATGAGACCGATAAGAAGATGGAGTCCATCCGGAGAAAACTGGATTATGTGGAAGACATTAATCATATCATTTAGGAATTCGTGTTTTGAACAGCAACAATGAAAATCCCGAATTTGCATTTATAAGTGAAAGAATAATAGGATTGTAAAAAAGAACCGGAAAGTATTTTCCGGTTCTTTTTTGGATATATTAATGTACCTTTTTGGTGGAACGAATTAACAGAAACAGTAGAACGCCAAGTACCAGGACGGTAATGCCAAAACCGATAAAGGTTTCATACAATTCCATGAATAACCCGGATTCGGTTATGGAGGATTTTACTTCGGTATACTGTGCACTGTCTACAATGTCTTTTAACTGTGTGGACAGGGTGCCGTCAATCGGAAGGTCGTTACTCTGCAGAGTGTAGTTATAATTGTATCCGTTCATTACCGTGTAATATTTGGCTGCATAGACAGATACATCATCGAATGTACTGTGAGTATAAGTATAGACGTATTTTGTAGTATCATTTTCATATATTTTCATCTCAAGCAGGGATTCTTTTTCACTGGAGGCAAACTGTTCGGTTAATTTGTCACAGTAGTCCATAAAGTCGGCTTCGGAAAGTTCACTGAAGTTTTTAGCCTGTGAATTATTCACATCGGTTGCGGTGACAAGGATTTCATATTGCAGATTATCCGGAAATGCATCCAGATAGACATGATTCTGCAGATAAGAGTTTTGCAGTTCGATTGCATCGGCATCAAGAATTTCCAGTGCAGGATTACCTTCTGAAACATTTCGTGTCAGAACATTTAATTCATCGGTTACATTTAGGATAAGATTGATTGCAGAAATCGAATATTCCTTTTCTTCTGCAAAAACCAGAATTGTTGTGGACAGGATTATCATTGAAGTAAAAAGAGCAGTAAGAAATCGCTTTTTCATGATATGGTTTCTCCTTCATAATAAAATAATTGTAAAAAAGGTATTTTTATTTTATATCATAAATGTTTACAAAAATCAATTCTATTGATATTATTAGAAGAGTGATATTATAAAAAGTGAATTCTTATGGGTTCACTGAAATGGATTTAAGGAGATTTAAAATGAGTAAACCTGTTGTAGCAATTGTCGGACGACCAAATGTTGGAAAGTCGACTTTATTTAACGCACTTGCCGGAGAACAGATTTCCATTGTAAAAGATACGCCTGGTGTTACCAGGGATAGAATATATGCGGATGTAACATGGCTAAACCATTCCTTTACAATGATTGATACCGGTGGTATCGAACCGGACAGCAAGGACATCATTCTTTCACAGATGAGGGAACAGGCTGAGATAGCCATTGCAACTGCGGATGTGATTGTATTTATCGTAGATGTACGTCAGGGACTTGTTGATTCGGACGGCAAAGTGGCGGATATGCTGAGACGTTCCCATAAGCCGGTAGTTCTTGCGGTTAATAAAGTAGACAGCTTTCAGAAATTTATGCCGGATGTCTATGAATTTTATAATCTGGGAATCGGTGAGCCGATTCCTGTTTCAGCAGCTTCAAGGCTTGGAATCGGTGAACTGCTGGATGAAGTGGTAAAGCATTTTAAGCCGGAACAGCTTTTGGAAGAAGAGGATGAGAGACCGAGAATAGCAATTGTCGGAAAGCCGAATGTGGGAAAATCCTCCATCATCAATAAGCTTGTGGGAACAAACCGTGTAATTGTTTCTGATATTGCGGGAACCACAAGGGATGCCATCGACACGGAAGTGGTTCATAACGGGAAGTCGTATGTGTTTATTGATACGGCAGGACTTCGGAGAAAGAACAAGATAAAAGAAGAACTGGAGCGTTACAGTATTATTCGTACGGTAACGGCAGTGGAACGGGCAGATGTGGTACTCGTGGTGATTGATGCAACAGAAGGAGTTACGGAACAGGATGCCAAGATTGCAGGAATTGCTCATGAACGAGGCAAGGGTATCATAATTGTGGTAAATAAGTGGGATGCCATTGAAAAGAATGATAAGACCATTTATGAACATACAAAAAGAATTCAGGAAGTATTATCGTTCATGCCGTATGCGGAAATTATGTTCGTATCGGCACAGACCGGGCAGAGGCTTCCGAAGATGTTTGATCTGATTGATACGGTCATTGAGACGCAGAACTTAAGAGTTGCCACCGGCGTCCTGAATGAAATTCTTACGGAAGCAGTTGCAATGCAGCAGCCGCCTTCGGATAAAGGCAAGAGGCTGAAGCTTTATTATATTACACAGGTTTCGGTTAAGCCGCCGACATTTGTTATTTTTGTTAATGACAAGGAATTAATGCACTTCTCATACACAAGATATATCGAAAATAAAATAAGAGATACCTTTGGTTTCAGGGGAACTGCACTTCGTTTTATTATTAGAGAAAGAAAGGAAAAGGAACAGTAATGATACGGGTCATTTGTATTTTAATCGGATACTGTTTTGGATTATTCCAGACAGCATTCATATATGGTAAGTTGAATGGAATTGACATCAGGGAATATGGAAGCGGCAATGCAGGAACAACCAATGTCATGAGGACACTTGGCAAAAAGGCAGGAATCATAACCTATCTTGGGGACTGTCTGAAAGCGGTTCTTTGTACACTTACCATTCACCTGCTTTTTGGAAAGAGCCATGCCGACATGGAGTTTCTGCTGATTATTTATGGCGGACTGGGTGTGATTCTGGGACATAATTTCCCTTTTTACATGGGATTTAAGGGAGGAAAAGGCATTGCAGCAACTTCCGGTTTTATTCTTTCACTGCTTCCATATAACTGGCTGATTGTACTAATTGGTGCAACAGCATTTTTCGGAACAATGTTCATTACCCGGTATGTATCGTTTGCGTCCTTATTTTTTGTGACCGTTGTTCTGATTGAGATAGTTGTTTTTGGGCAGCTTGGATATTTTGACATGGCACAGTCACACTGTTATGAGGCATATGTTGTTACTTTGATTATTGTTGTGATGGCGTTTGTAAGACATAAAGAGAATATTAAGCGGTTACTGAATGGTACGGAAAGAAAAATATTCCAAAAAAAGGATAATAAGTAGGAGATATCATGGCGAAAATTAGTGTTTTGGGAGCAGGAAGCTGGGGAACAGCGCTTGCATTACTTTTAAATAATAACGGACATGAGGTGACAATCTGGTCTATTTTACCGGAAGAGATCAGACAGTTAAAGGAAGAAAGAGAAAACAAAAGATGTCTGCCGGGAGTTTCCATACCGGAAGCAATTAAATTTACTGATGATGCAAAAGAAGCAGTTTTGGATAAGGATGTTCTGGTACTGGCAGTTGCATCACCATATGTGCGTTCTACTGCACATCATATTGGTTCTCTGGTAAAGAATGGACAGATTATCGTTAATGTGGCAAAGGGGATTGAGGAAGAAACACTTTCTACACTGACGCAGGTCATTGAAGATGAAATTCCTAATGCCAATGTTGCGGTGTTATCCGGACCAAGTCACGCAGAAGAGGTGGGCAGAGGACTTCCAACCACGTGTGTAGTGGGTGCCAGGGATAAGAGTACAGCGGAATACCTTCAGAATATTTTTATGTCGGAAGTATTTCGTGTCTATACCAGCCCGGATAT
>JAQXXN010000244.1 GCA_029226085.1 Thermoflexaceae bacterium | reverse complement strand
TTCCTGCGGCGTTGCATATGATACTTCTGTAAATGCACCAAATGCTGCAACGTAATTGTAATATCTTCCATTAAACCTGCCGATATCACAGCCTTTTGCCTCTCCGTCCACAATATTCTTTGCTGCCTG
Organism: Thermoflexaceae bacterium; assembly: GCA_029226085.1. Taxonomy (GTDB): domain Bacteria; phylum Bacillota; class Clostridia; order Lachnospirales; family Lachnospiraceae; genus MGBC120314. The sequence continues at coordinate 7,139 of JAQXXN010000244.1, read as the reverse complement.
TATCATATCGCTTGATATTCCAAGGCTTCTTGCAAAATCATTGGTCGTTCCGCTTGGTATGTATCCGATAAATGGTTTGTTCTTTTTATATTCCATTACCGCTGCAACAGTCTCATTAAGTGTTCCGTCACCACCGCTGCACACAACAAGATCAAACAATCCGTCACTTTCCTTTATCTTGTTATATCCGTCTCCCTGTGATTTTGTCGGATAAACCACCATCTCATAGTCTGCCGCCGCAAATATCTGTAAAATTTGTGACAAATAATCGTTTATCTGCGTTTTACCCGAGTTGGGATTGTAGACAAACAACATTTTCTTCATGACAAACCTCCTCTAACGATCCCATTTATCGCATAATGCATTTATCTGGTCAGTGAACTTGGCAAGATCCTTATTGGCTCCGCCTTCGTTATGATTAATAACAGTAAGAAGTCTCTTTCCGGCAGCAAGAAGTCTTTCAAACATTTCACTTGCCCGCCTGTTTGTAGTTCTCCTGCTCTTCTTGTTCTTATTACCCTCTTCTATGCATGAACCGTCGAACAAATCATAAGAAGCTCCTGTATATGGTGCTACTGCATTTATCTTATATTCATTTTTCAGGCATTCCGTGAATTCGTTACAGGCGGAATCTTCTCCGTGAACAACAAATACCTTGGACGGCTTTGGTGTAAATGCATTAATCCAGTTAAGCAGCCCTTCCTTATCAGCGTGTCCGCTTGTTCCCTCCATCTTCACAATCTCGGCATGAATCTCTATTTCTTCACCAAAAAGCTTAATTGTTTTGGCGCCCTCTAATATTGCTCTTCCCAGAGTACCGTTAGCCTGGTATCCGACAAACAGAATTGCAGACTCCTTCCGCCACAAATTGTGTTTTAAGTGGTGCCTTATTCTTCCCGCTTCACACATTCCCGATGCCGAAATAATAACCTTTGGTTCATTAACAAAGTTAATGTTCTTGGACTCAATGCTGCTTACTGCCAGCTGCAATCCCGGGAAACTGATTGGATTAATTCCCTGACGCACAAGTTCCATTGCTTCTTCATCAAAACAGGCATCCACATTTTTGTTAAATACATTCGTAGCCTCCACTGCCAGCGGGCTATCCACATACACCTGAAAATCCGGCAAATCCGGAATCATATTATCTGCTTTTATTTTGCGTATGTAATACAAAAGTTCCTGGGTACGACCTACTGCAAAAGACGGAATCACAAGATTTCCTCCGCGCTTCAGTGTTTTCTCAATAATTCCTGCAAGTTCTTCTGCCGAATCCTTCACACTGTTATGATTACGGTTTCCATAAGTGGATTCCATGACTACAAAATCTGCTTCGGAAAGATACTGTGGATCCTTGATGATCGGCTTATCATGATTACCAATATCGCCCGAAAATACGATTTTCCTCTTAAGTCCATTTTCTTCAATCCATACTTCAATACTTGCAGAACCCAGAAGATGCCCCACATCCGTAAAACGAATCCGGATGTTTTCTTCCAGTTCAACAATCGTGTCATAATTACAAGGCACGAAATATTTCATGACTTCTTCTGCCGCCTCAAGGTCATATAACGGAACAAACGGCTTTCCGCCGGAACGTTTTGCCTTACGATTACGCCACTCGGCTTCAAACATCTGGATATGTGCGCTGTCTCGAAGCATAATCTGACACAAATCCATGGTCGCCTTTGTTGTATACACTTTTCCCCGAAAACCATTCACATACAAAAGTGGAATTAATCCCGAGTGGTCAATATGCGCATGGGTAAGAAGCACATAATCAACATCCGAAGCATTTACCGGAAGCTCCTGATTCTCATAAACATCATTTCCCTGTTCCATTCCACAGTCAACCAGAATATGTCTGCCGCATACGTTCATGTAATGACAGCTGCCGGTTACCTCATGATCTGCGCCCAAAAATGTAATCTGCATACGAATACACCTCCGTTTAAAGTCGTTTTACATATTGAAAATAAATTTTTCGGATTTTGGAAAAAGATTCATATGTTTCCGTCCTGAATTCCCTTATCATTTCTCCGATTTTTATTATTTCATCATCCGTAAGTTCTTCGTTTCCAAAATACGCTTTTATTATATTATCTATTGTACCATCTAAATCCCTCTTTGAAAAGAATTCTGTATTTTCTTTCAGAAATCTTTTCTGTTCTTCACAGGAAATATTATCCGGAACCGTTTTACCCAGGAATCGTAACACTTCTTCCATGTACCACCATGCAAGGCATGCCCGTTTTTTGGAGTCAATTCCGCCGGTTCCTTCCGTAATTGCCAGAATCTTCTTTTGTCCGTTCCGATACCATTTTACTGCCATCCACGCCACAGCCGTCACAAACATGCCCAGTAAAGCCAGCATTCCTAATACCTTTCCCAATGCTTTCCAGTTGATCGTTCTGGCTTTTTCCTGTTCGTTCTGTTCTTCCGGTTTTGTTGTCTCTTTCGAAGGGTCTGTTTCTTCTTCTGCTGTTGTGGTTTCTTCTGTTGTTTCTTCCTTACCGGATTCCGTTTCCTTTAACGAATAATATCCCGGTGTCACTTCCACAGGAATCCAGCCATATCCTGCAATGTAAATTTCCGCCCATGCATGCGCCTTGTTATCCGGCACAGTTACCGTTACATAATCCATCTCTTCCTGAAATGTCTCATTTCCGATTTTCCGTGTGATACTCACCGTTTCTCTTCGGTTTATCTTTGCCATATCCGGAGTGATGACATATCCTTCCACATATCTTGCAGGAATCCCCGCCATCCGGAAAATCAAAGTTGCTGCCGAAGCAAAATACACGCAATAACCTTTTTTATTTTCTTCCAGGAAATACTCCACACCGTCTCTTCCTTCCGGTACTTTTCCCGGTTCTAATGTATAAGTATAGTCGTTTAAAAACATCTGCTGGATTTCCCGGACAAATTCCATGGCCGCATCATATTCATATTCCACCGTATACGGTGCATATTTACAAAGAACTTCAGTAAGTTCCTGCGGAACCTGCGTATACGCCTTTCTCACAAATGCCGCATAATCCTTTTGTGCATCTGCCAATACATAAAATTCCGCATCCTTTATACCCAGGATATCCGTTCTATCCTGTGCCCATACCATGTCCCAGTATGTAATGAACTGATTCACATCCGCCTTTTTGACAAAGTTCCCTGCATCTGCCATATAAACGTGATAGGTACACTGCTTTTCTCCCGTCGTCGGCACAACATCATGATGGAGATTATTTGCCCCCATGACAGCGCCATAGGGTGCAAAGTTATATCCGCCTTCACCGATATTTTCAATGGTTATTTCATATTCCTTAACCATCGCAGCATACTCTTCTTCGCAAATGCCATAAAACGCAAGTTCTCCGGATGTCTGTTTTAATAGACTGCCCGTAAAATTCTGCGGCCGGTTTTCTTTTCCCTTATCTTCAAAAAAATCGCCAAAATAAGTTTCAAACCACAGGCTGTTAGATTCCCAGCTGTTTCCCGTATACTCGTTGTATTCCATCGACCTCAGATAGATATTTTGATTTAGAAGTGGAACCTTTATCTCAAGCATTGTATGTCCCGAAAAACAGATTTTGTCCCTGTCACCAAATTCTCCGTGACCCATGCCTCCGGACTCTTCTCCGGTTCCTTCCATACTCGAAACTTTTGCAACGATTTGTGATGCGTGCTGTTCCAGAAAACTTCTTACTTCATTCAGTTTCTCACTCTTATCATAATTTTCTCCCGGCATCACAATCTGGCTGATACCAAAAATAACAAAAACCATTATGGTAACCACCATGGCATTTTCCACTGCTGTATCCGGCCTTCTTCTCCCCCTTCTTCCTGATGCCCCCATGGTCACGGCAATAATCCAGAAAGTTACTGAAACAATCAGATATTTCATATCCGGAAAAATATCAAAAAAAATTCCGAATACCGTAAAGGGAAGTGATACCAGAATACATCCCATGGCACTTGAATATCCCATTACAAAAAAACAGATGAATATTGTAATTAAAATCACTGACAGCAGTAAAAAAAGCGTCCCTTGCCTATATGTATATGCATATTCCGGTCGTAAAAGCCTTGGCACTCCCATCTGATAGGATTCATTTATTCCATCAATCACAATATTAGCCACGGTAATAAAGCTTCCGATAATTTCTTTCCGATAAGTATACGCAAAAAAACCGCTGCAAAGAAGCATGATAAAAAATGCTTTCTTATATAATCTGTCTGCAAAAAACAAAATACAGACTCCAATTGTTCCCATAATGACAGCCAAATAAAAAGACTGATTTTTTCCAAAATCAAAGCAGGATACAAACGACATGATTGTTCCGTACGCACCCAGAAAAGCATAAAACACGCACAATCCATTCATAATCCCGCTTCTATGCCTGTTATTGGTATAGATGGCGCTTACTGACTTATTCATTCATAATCCTCTCAATCGCAGCAGGAACATCCAGTTCTGCCATGCTGCATATATAAATCCCGCTGTCCTCAGGTAAATCCACGGTTGCTTTTCCCTCTGTAACCAGATACACCTTATTCTCTTTTGCAATTTGTAACATCCAGTTTAAACATTCCCGGCTTATTTGATCCAGACAGCAGATGATTTTTCGTCCTTTTCCTAAATCCTGTTTGGAAGACAATATTTCTCCCATCCTGGCTTTTCCTTCCATTCCCATGCACTTCATGAATTCCATGATATATTCTTCCGTATTTTGTGTCATGGTGTCATTCACCCATACTTTTCTTTTTTCCTGAGCCATAAAAATTCCCACAGAAAACAACACATCAATACATTCTTCTCCGTTTTTCGTATCCATTAAAAGCATGATGCCGTCCGGAAGGGGTCTGGAATATTCCTTTACCATAAGCCGGTTCAGCTTCATCGATAGTTTCCAGTGAACACGTGACAGCCGGTCTCCGGTCTGATAGTCCCGGATGTCAAAAATCTCCGCCGGATCATCTCCCGGCTTATGTTCACTATACGTTTCGCTGTCCCCGTCAAATTCATATTCTCCATCCAGAACATAAAACGGAACTTCATAAACTTTCGGAACAATAATGACTTTGATTTCTCTGTTGAGTTTTTTAACTTTTTTAAATATCTTAAGATAATCAAACAATACCACATCCGAAACCGTGACAATCTTAACGCCACATCGTTCACAATCCACCGGCCATGTAACTTTAACGCTGCATCGTTCCTTCAGGTAAACATGAATAAGAAATTTTTCCCCATCCACGTTTCCTCTTACCTGAATCTGTCCGGCAGGTATCATGCTGCGGTTTTCAATGACAACTTCAGCTTCATATGAATTCTGTCTCGTAACCACAACACTTTCTTCTTCGATTGTTGCCTTGATAAAATATGCACTGAGGCAAAGCCATCCAAACAACAAAACAGGAAGCAGTACCACAATCCATAAAAGTGCCACCGGCTGATAAGCGTTATATAAAATACACAAAAGACAAACTTCCGTTAAAATCATGAAATATAATATTTTATTCCGGAGCATAAAACACCACCTACGCCTTTATTTTAGGTGCTTTTACCATTTCCAGCACTTTTTTCAGAATCTCTTCGGGCGTCTTCTTTTCTATTCGTGCAGACGCCGATAAAATCACACGGTGCGCTGCCACATCCGTGAAAATACCCATGACATCATCCGGAAGCACATACTTCCTTCCGTTCAGCATTGCCCTTGCTTTTGCCATCGCACATAAAGAAATGCTTCCCCGCGGACTAAGACCCAGCGACAGGTTTTTGTTTTCCCGTGTTGCCCTGGCAAGTCTTGCAATATAATCATACATTGCATCATGGACAAAAACTGCGTCCGCCATCTCCTTTAACTGTATAAAATCCGGTATATCCATAACAGCATTAAGCCATTCCGGTACATTATGTTTATTTTTATTTTTTAATATCTGTATTTCATTTTCTACTTCCGGATAACCCATGGAAAGCTTTATCATGAACCGGTCAAGCTGGGATTCTGGCAGGTTATGCGTACCTACGGATCCGTTGGGATTCTGTGTGGCAATCACAATAAACGGTTCCGGCAAAATCCTGGTAATTCCGTCCACCGTCACTCTTCCTTCCTCCATGACCTCAAGAAGAGCTGACTGTGTCTTGGAAGAAGTCCGGTTAATCTCATCTGCCAGAAAGAGATTGCACACTACCGCTCCCGGTTTATATTCCATTTCCTGACTCATGGCATTATACATGCCAAAGCCCACAATATCCGATGGCAGTACATCCGGCGTAAACTGTACCCGTTTAAAATCAAGTCCAAGCACCGAAGCAAATGCCAGAGCCATCGTGGTTTTTCCCACTCCCGGGATATCCTCCAGCAGAATATGTCCACCTGCAAGCATTGCCATCAGCACTTTGTCCACAACCTGCTCCTTACCGATTACCACCCCGTTAATTTCCTGTCTGACAGAATTAATCACATCCATGTAATTTTCATTCATTTGTTCCCACTCTCCCCTTAAATAGCCGTATACGAAAACTCCATGAGAATTCCTGCTTTTATGTATGCAGTCAGCCTCACGGAGTATCCAATCATTATTTGCTCAGCTGGGCAAGTCTTTCCTTTACCTGCTCCATCATCTGTGTATATTTTTCTAACTTTGCTTTTTCTTCATCAATCTTTGCCTGTGGTGCCTTGCTTACAAACTTCTCATTGCCAAGCATGCCGTTTACACGGGCAAGCTCACCGGCCAGACGTTTCTCTTCGGCACGGAGACGTTCTATTTCCTTATCAACATCAACCAGTTCTGCAAACGGCATGTAGATAACTGCCTTCGGAACCACTGCCGATACTGCATCCTCACCGATTCCATTCTTATCTGCCTGAACAATTACCTCATTGGCATATGCAAGCATTCCAAAGAATACTCTGCCGTTTTCAAAGATATCCCTGACTTCCTGTTCCTCTGAAACAACGAATACTTTTGCCTTCTTGCTTGGCGGAACATTCATTCCGGCTCTTACATTTCGAATGGCACGTACCGCTTCCTTAATTACTTCAATATGGTTTTCTTCTGCCGGGAAGTTAAACTCCTCCTTAAATACCGGCCATGCAGAGCGCATGATGGTCTCTTCCTCATCCTGAATATTACAG
>JAQXXN010000243.1 GCA_029226085.1 Thermoflexaceae bacterium | reverse complement strand
AACACCACCCATTGTTTCAATGGAAAGTGAAAGTGGTGTAACATCCAGAAGAAGGATTTCACCGGCACCTGCATCACCTGCAAGCTTACCACCCTGAATGGAAGCTCCTATGGCAACACACTCGTCTGGGTTTAAAGATTTATTCGGTTCCTTTCCTGTTAACTGCTTTACCTTATCCTGAACTGCAGGGATTCTTGTAGAACCACCAACCAGTAATACCTTTGATAAATCAGATGCATTTAATCCTGCATCCTTTAATGCATTCTGTACCGGAACAACGGTAGCTTCAACTAGGTCATGTGTCAGTTCATCGAATTTTGCTCTTGTAAGGTTCATGTCAAAATGCTTTGGACCTTCTGCCGTAGCAGTAATGAACGGAAGATTGATGTTGGTTGTTGTAGAAGAAGATAATTCCTTCTTAGCCTTTTCTGCTGCTTCCCTAATTCTCTGAAGAGCCATCTTATCTGTTGAAAGATCCACACCTTCTGCCTTCTTGAATTCAGCAATCATGTAATCTGTTATCTTCTGGTCAAAGTCATCACCACCCAGATGATTGTTACCGTTAGTTGCAAGAACCTCAATAACGCCATCACCGATTTCAATAATAGAAACATCGAATGTACCGCCGCCAAGGTCATATACCATGATCTTCTGCTCCTGCTCATTATCAAGACCATAAGCTAATGCTGCTGCTGTCGGCTCATTGATAATTCTCTTAACATCAAGTCCTGCAATCTTACCTGCATCCTTTGTTGCCTGTCTCTGTGCATCATTAAAATATGCAGGAACAGTAATAACTGCCTCTGTTACCTTCTCACCAAGATAGCTTTCTGCATCTGCCTTTAACTTCTGAAGAATCATTGCAGAAATTTCCTGTGGGGAATATTTCTTATCATCAATTGTTACCTTGTAATCAGAACCCATATGTCTCTTAATAGAAGAAATGGTCTTATCTGCATTGGTAACTGCCTGACGCTTTGCAGGGTCACCTACAAGTCTTTCTCCTGTCTTTGTAAATGCTACAACAGATGGTGTTGTTCTTACACCTTCCGTATTTGCTATAACAACCGGCTTACCACCTTCCATAACTGCTACACATGAATTTGTTGTACCTAAGTCAATACCAATAATCTTGCTCATAATTAAGCCTCCTGTTTATTTAAAATGTTTTAATTACTTCTTTATTTTTACCTTTTCTAGCGAAATTGCAAAGCAATTTCGGCCTAGTTAGCGACCTTGACCATGCTGTGGCGGACTACGGATTCACGGTAGGTGTAACCTTTCTGGAATTCCTCTGCTACCACATTCTCGCCAAGATTCTCATCCTCTATATGCATTACTGCATTATGAAGATTTGGATCGAATTCTTTGCCAACCGCATCGATTGGTTTTACTCCTACATCTTCCAATGTTTTTAAAAGCTGTTTGTATACCTTATCCATTCCGTCTGCAAATGGTGCAGTCTTTTCTTCATCTGACAATGTAGAAAGTCCTCTTTCAAAATTATCTACTATCGGAAGTATCTTTTCTATGATGTCTTTTGCGCCAATCTCGTACATTGCAGCTTTTTCCTTTTCCGTTCTTTTACGGAAATTATCAAATTCAGCCATTGTACGTTTGTACTTGTCAGTAAGTTCTTCTATCTGGATATCTTTTTTATCTTTCTTTTCTTTCTTATCCTTTTTAAAGAACCTGTTTCCTTTTTCAGACTTATCATCACCGTCTTTGTCATCCGTTTCGGAATCATCCTGACTCTCATCAGCGTCTTCCTGCATGTCTTCCTGCTGTGTTTCTTTCGTTTTACAGCTTTCTGTATCAGAATCTGTCGTCATGTCTTCGCTTACCGGTTCTTCCTTAGCGGAATCTTCCGTATCATCAGCCATGGCAGTATCAACAGTTTCTTCCATATCTTCATTTAATTCTTCCTTATTTTCTGTCACACTCTCTCCACCTTTCTATTTTTTCTTATATACAGAATCTAACTGGCTCTTTAATGTCTTAAGGGATTCCACAACCTTTTCATAATCCATACGCTTTGGTCCGATAATTCCGATTGCACCCTTCATGCCATCGCCAAGCTCGTATGTTGCCGTTACAACACTACAATCCTTCATAGTATTAATCGGTGTTTCATTTCCAATATATACCTGGATTCCTGTTCCTTTCTCTTCCCCTTCATCCAATGATGAAGTAATGAGATTATTAAGGAGCTGTTTCTCTTCCAAAGTAGAAATAAGTTCACTGGCTTTCGTAGAATCACTCAATTCCGGATATTTAAAAATATTGGTTGCGCCGCTTGTATAAATCTTCAAGTCATCTTCACTGGAAATAACCTCTGCAATCGCATCAATCACACTGTTAACCAGTCCGGTATATTCTCCGGCCTGATTCTTTAACATTGAAACAATGGTAAGGCTAATCTCATCCAGCGTCAGACCATTCAGGCTGGTATTCAGCAACAGATTCAGCTTAAGAATCGTTTCCTCATCAATCGGCTCCGGAATCTCAATCATCCTGTTACGGATAATGTTGCCGTCAAGAACGATTACTGCAAGAATCCTGGTCGGTTCCACCAAGGTCAGCTGGATAAACTTTAATTTATTCTTATTCAGCTGCGGTGAAGAAATCATTGTTGCATAATTCGTATTAGCTGCCAGAACCTTTGCCACATTCTGAAGAAGTTCTTCAACCCTGTCAACCTTTTCAATAAGGAATTCTTTCATGTCATTAACTTCTTTTTCCTTACCTTCCAGTTCCTCTGCCTTCTCCTTCATCATATGATCCACATATAAACGGTAACCCTTATCAGAAGGAATTCTTCCGGCAGAAGTATGTGGCTGAACAATATAACCTAATTCTTCCAGATCCGCCATCTCATTTCGAATGGTTGCGGAGCTCAAATTTAAATCTGTATATTTTGAAATTGTCCTTGAGCCTACCGGCTCTCCTGTTTCAAGATAATTACGGATAATGGCCTGCAATATCTTGAATTTTCTCTCATCCAGTTCCACATCCTCACTCCTTTTCCTGTAACCATCCATAAACTTTTTAGGATTGTTAGCACTCATTCAAGTAGAGTGCTAACATCTATGTACTTAACATATCACTAGTATTACCCTTTGTCAATAGGTCAATCAAAAAAAATTTAAAAAACGCAGGATGACCTTTTGAATCATTCTGCGTTTTCTATTAACCCTTCCTATCTCCATGCTCACATTAACATTTTATAATAAACAGGTATTATATTGTTTTACCGTCCAGCAATATAACCCTATTCATTACCCACTTTATAGATATTCTCCAGAATTCCGGCAACATACTTAAGCTGCCTTTTATTAAACTTAGAAAGCTGTTCTTCTATGGCAGTCCTGTTCTTTCTCATTTCATCATCCCCGCTCATGATATACTCACAGCTTGCTCCCAGTACATCCGAAAATTTCTTAAGCAGTTCTGCCGAAAAGCCTTTCTTTCCCATTTCAATATCGTAAATGAATTTAGGTGAAACACTTACTCGCTCTGCCAAGGCATCCCGTGAAAAATGTCTTAATTTTCTTAATTCCTTGATTCTATTGCCGATTTCCTGTTTCCCCATAAATGCACCTCATAATAACATATTTCATATTATGTCTATTAAAATAGACACTTTATTGTTAATATACTGCCATGCGGTGATCCTTGATGATATTTCACATATTTCAATCGATTATACATGGCAGAAATACTATTTTCAGAATAATATTACAACATTATAACGGAATGTTGCTCTTCACTATTTAACAATATAAGTACCGTCTACCTCTACTGCTACACCATTATCATTTTTAACGTATACCCGGTATGTACCCGACTGTGTTAAATTAAATGTATGAGTCACAACATCACTTCCTGTGACATATCTTCTGACATCATCCGGCTGAATAATCCCAACTTCAATGGTTAAATCATTCGGGTCTGCATCTACCATTACAGAAATACTACCTCCTGAAGATGCCGTAAACCCATTCGTCTGATACATTGTATTCTTCGGTACAGACCAATAAAATCCGTATGAAGCTCTTGCCTGACTCTGTACGCTCTTCGTCACCACATGGACATTCTCATCAATTTCAGTTGCATAATACTCTGTCAGTTCTGTTCCTTCATTTTCATTTTCGTCAACAGTTACCGCTGTATCATCATACAATTCAATATAGCCTCTGCCTAAAAAACCTGTTGCCGCATATACCGTATTGGTGCTAAGTAAAATCATCGCACAAAGTATGATTGCCGCAACCCATTTTGAATATGTCTTTACCTTATAAAATTTCTTCATGTGTCTTACCCTCTTTTCCAGTTCAATTGAATCTTCAACCAGACAAACCGATAATTCATTACTGCCTTTTTCTTCCACCATACTTATAATGACATCAAAATAAGCTCTGATACCTCCTACATATGGATATACCTTATAATCGCAGGCATATTCATTCCACATGCCAATCAGGGAACTCATCCATCGTGCCACCGGATTAAAAAAATTCATTATCAGCACAACGGCCATACCCGCCTTTCCATACAAATCACCCTGCTTATAATGTGTCAGCTCGTGCAGGAAGATAACCCTTAATTCCTCTTTGGAATAGGCTTTGACAGGAAGAATTATCTTAGGATGAATGACTCCCATTATTGCCGGAACAGGAGCATGATAGCTCTGTAACAGTTGCACTTTTCCTATGGGTACCTTCAATTCCAGACATATCTGTTCAAAATACTCCTGCACGCTTCTTTCGCATGGTATTGCCTCTTCATTTTTCTTGTTCAGTCCTTGAGTTCTGCCAATATGCCTGATTCCGAAAAACATCACTCCAACCACCCACAAAGCCACAAGAGCCCTGCTAATCCATAATATCATCGGAGTTGAAGCAAAAAATCTCGCATCCACCATACCAGACATATGACTTGGTATTTTAGACATGATATAAGCCACCGGTACCAGATAGAAAATAAGCACGCCTCTTAACAAGATATGACGGATATTCATAAATCCAGTCCATTCAAGCAGCTCACCCACCAGATACCACATCAGGGTCAGCACGCTTCCTGTTAACGAGGTTAAAATAATGGCATAACACAAATCAATCGTCCAGTTCATCCAGGATTCCTCTAATACGTTCTGCCTTCTTCTTCGATATCTTTCCACAATTACATAATGCAGATAAAAGATTCAATGTACTTCCTTTAAACCAAAAATCCACATCTTCCGATATCAGTTTTTCCCTGTACTCTTCCTCACTTTTTATGGGATGTGCATAAGACAGCTTTCCCTTACGGTAAGTACGGACAAAACCCTTATCCGAAAGCTTTAATAAAAATGTTACTACCGTTGTTCTTGCATAGTCCTTATTATACTTTGCACGTAATAACTCGATGAGATCAGGAATCGGAATATCTTCTCCTGTGTCCCATATTGCCTTCATAATAATCGTTTCGCATGCGCTTAAATTTCTCTCTTCTTCGAAGAATTCCTTATTCATTTTTTATACCTCTCTTTAATTTGTCGACACAGTTATTTTACTACTCGCCTAGTCAATTATCAATCATAAAAAACAAAATCTCACAAATTTCTACATTCTGCGATTGTAAATATCCAAAATCACATAATTTGAATATTTACAATCGCATATCTTTTTCCTCGATAGCTTATAATATTTTTCATACGGAGGTTCCCATGGATATAAAAGATTTAGAAAAGATTATTCAGAACAACATAGTAAACCTGCTTAATAATAATCCTAATATTTCAATGCGGACCTTAAGCGACGCCATTGATGGTTCTCCAAGTTATATTCAGAAAATATTAGGTGGAAAATTTACTCCTTCCCTGAATAAACTTATTGAAATAAGCAATTACTTTAATGTTCCTGTCAGTACCCTGTTTTCTGAGGGTAACTTTTCCCCTGAGGAGGAAGCCATTATTGCAAAGTTAGATTCCCTATCCGATGAATCATTAAAAATGGTTTCACTTCTTGTGTCTTATCTGGCTGAAATTGATAAGAAAAATAAAGAATGATAAAATAACAGACTATTACGCAGAGGCAGTTATACCAATGACTATTGGTACAGCTGCCTCTGCTTTTCTTTTTATGGATTAGAAAAATCTGCTATATTAAACACGCATGCTGATTTCAATAAAGCATAATAACAAATTTTACAACAAAGGAGACCATCATGGAAAATTTACAAACAATCTTAAATCACTATCTGAACTTTTGCAGCTACCAGAAAAGACTTGATGCAAAAACCATAAAAGCATACCGCATCGACCTTTCACAGTTTCTTTCGCAGACATCTATTAATAAAATCTCAGAAATCACACCTGAAATTCTTGAAAAATTCATTATCAGCCTTCATCAATCCTATCGTCCCAAGACAGTTAAGCGAAAAATTGCCTCTATTAAAGCATTCTTTCGATATATGGAATATAAAGAGTACTTAGCCGTTAATCCTTTTAACAAACTGCAGATAAAATTCCGTGAGCCAATAATTCTTCCCAGAACCATTCCTCTCGGCACCATCGAGAAATTTCTTTCTGAAATGTATCACCAGTATCATTTTGCCAAAAGCCATTACCAGAAAAGAAATGCTCTCCGCGACATTGCCGTCATAGAGCTTCTTTTTGCTACCGGCATGCGTATTTCGGAGCTTTGCTCCCTTAAAATGGAAAATGTCAATCTCTGTGACCGGAATATTCTGATATACGGAAAAGGCGCAAAGGAACGCTGCATCCAGATTGGAAATGATGATGTCTGCCGCATTTTAAATGATTATTGCGATGATTTCCATGAGGAAATTACGCAATGCGGTCACTTTTTCGTAAATCAGTGCGGCGGGCCCTTGTCTGACCAGGCGGTTCGAAGAATGATTAAGAAATATTCTGCCCTTGCATCCATTGACCTGCATATTACTCCCCACATGTTCCGACATACATTTGCCACCTCCCTGCTGGAGGCTGATGTGGATATCCGCTATATTCAGGAAATGCTGGGACACAGTTCGATTAATATTACGGAAATATATACGCATGTTGCGATGGCAAAGCAGAGGGATATTCTGACAACGAGGCATCCGAGGAAGGATTTTTGTGTGGAGGGAAGGCAGGGAAAGAGGTGATGAGTAGATATTAAATGGGGGAAATGATGGATAATAGTTGATTATCCATGAAAGGAGTGCAACAAAATGATATTTTTATGTTTTTCAAGTCATGACAGGTATTCTATTGTAAAATCATGTCTTTATCATTTAAAAAACTATGGCTATGATACTTGGTATGACTATCACGAACTTATTCTCGGTGATAAAAAGCATGAAAAAAATTTTGTAAAAGCGATTCAATCATGTGATTATTTTGTTATCATATATAGCAATAACTTATTAAATAGTCCATGTGCAGTAAACGAAGAGGCACTTATCTATGCCGAGGCAGCCAAACGCGATGTTACAATCTTTCCATTGTTATATAATCTCAAGTTTAGCGAATTACCTTTTGAGATTCAAGATAAAATTGAAAATCTGATATATAATGAAATAACTGATGATACCGGATGTATTGAGCCGGTAAATCAAATGGTTGTGAAAATTCTTTTAGACGAAATGGGATATAGTGAATTCGATTTTACACCTTCTATTGATTCGTTCTTATTAAGAAAAATAGATGATAATTTTCTGAAGACTATTCTCCTAGAATACCTCAGTATTTCAAAGGAAAATTTTAATGCCCGGATAAGTATTTTATACTGCGTATATAAATATATTGAAACGAATAATGTATTGAAAGATATTCCAATACATTATTCGCAAACAATTAATTATTTGTCTCATTATACAAAACTAAATATTCCGTACAATCACAAAGAGTTGATAATAGCAGAATTAGTAATAATTAATTTGATAAATTTAATCTAAATTTTGCCGTATTACATCAAGTATGACCGAAAGTAAAATATCAGTATTTGTTTCTTCCAACAAAGTATCAATTACTCTCTCCAAATACGGATATTGAATAATATTTCCCTTAACCTCATTATATATTATTTTAGCAGCTCCACCAGTACTTCCTATAGGAATGATAATTTTTCGAGGGTCTTTTTTTGCAATATTAAATTCTTCAATCATTCCACTATCAGAAGAAGTACCCCCATACATAAATATTACCACATTCGCTTTTGATATCATAAATTCTCTATGCTTATATTTTTGAGATTGTGTCAAATGCTCATCGAATGGATACATTAAGAGGTATTTTTCAAACGAAGCTACATTTTCTTCTAACATTAATCTAGTTGCTGCAGATGCAATATAATATCCAACTTTATAACCATATCCATTTACGATTCGCAAATTTTCTTTATAAAGAGAATTTGTAAGTTTATTGCAAAACTTGCTTATTTCCTGTAATTTTTTTTCGTCATTTTCTCTGTATGACCCGGATATAAAAACATTGTATTGATTCGTATAGTAATTTATCTCTCTCAAAACATCTCGAATTTCGTCATAGTCGTCTATAAGAAGTGTCTTAATATGATACCGAGTTTCTAAATCCGCAATAAAATTAATAAAATCAGGATCTTCATTTTTCTTCATTATTGCATAATGATAGGGATGCTCACCATCAAAAGCTTGACTCAATTCTGAAATACATGGTAAAACAAGCGAATCTGTAAAACTATATCCAATAAACAAAAAACTCTTTACTACTAATTCTCTTTTAAAAAATGTCAGCAATAATCTATGCTTTTCGGTATATTCCTCTAAATCTCTCTTTGTTATGATAGCATGTTTAAGATTATCAATATCTCCATTCATTTTAAATATGTTTATATTCTTGTTTAATTCTACATTAACAAGATTTTCTTCTGAATGTATAATATTTGTACGCTTCCCTTTTCTATAGTAATTATTTTCAATTACCTTATCAAAATTGGTTGTCCAAATTGAATTGCACTGCATATTAGTTAATTCATCTAATGTTCCACTTGTTTCATCAATCTTATTAATTTCTGAAGATACTTTTTTATGCAACTGGCTAATGCCTTTATTGTTTGCATAAAATTGAGCAATATCGTAAAGTTGATAATTCGTAGTATTGAGGTCAATACCAATTTCTCTTGCTAAGGGTTCAAAGAGTTTTTTCCAAGACGGTAATCCTGCATTACTAGACATTCCAGCACCTAAAAACAAGGCAGCTTCATTATTCTGACATTTGATAGCAATTTCTTTTGTGAATTCTTTACGATTCATAAAATATTCTCCTTTTATATACCTTAAAGACAAAAACGATGGATAATCAACTATTATCCGTCATTTCTTCATTAAAAAATTATTCCATCTATGTATTATTAAAAACCGGCACAACAACACACATCTACAAAACTATATTACCACTTCCCACCCCATCATTAAAGAAACTAAAGTTCATATTCATTATAACAATAGTTCCATTTTCCCTAAAAACTCACATATCAGTCCAAAGAAAAAACAACTCCCACATCATTTCTCCCCACGCAGCTTCTTCATCTTCCCCTGCTTAATCTTATCCGCCAGTTTCAAGACTTTTTCTGCATCAATCCCGTATTCGTAAAAAATATCCCCATACAGTTCCAACCGCTCCCGGTAAATACCATTACTATTTAGTCCCAATACAGCTGCTGCGACACAGTTAATATCCCATTTCAGAATATTTCTGCTTGCAAAGGCATCCGCAAAATGTTCAAATGCTTTCCCGTTTATTTTTGTGGGAACCAGATTGATGTACTGATACATCAAATAATCCTTAAATACGCCTGCCTTTACATACATGTTCCGCTTATAGTAGTTTTTAACGCTGGTAAAAAATATCTTGGTATAAATCAGTTCATATATTTTTCTGCGGACAGGATATTTTCTTCGATTAGACAGAATTCCAACCATGCGGATATACTGCATTTCGATAGTTGAATAGCCTCGAAACGCCATCTTGATTCTGCCTTTTATGATTTGCATTTTTCCATGTATTCTTTTGTAAAATAACTTTCCATAATACACCGGTCTTTTCAAATACCGTAAAACATGAAATTTTCTTTTATAATGAATTTCATGTGAATGAGATTTTCTTCTGCGTTCCAGACGATATTGTATAAACTCAAATGAAAACCAGCTATATGTATTCTTCCGTCTATAATACGACTTATCCTCAATCGCTGAAATTAGGTGAAATACTTTTTGCACATGTTCGTTATCAAACGGCAGTTTATCATAAGCATTCTGATTAAATGTTTCATACATACTGGTTATTGTATTCAGATGATATTTCTGCGCATATAACTTATGAAAACATATAAAAAGTGGAATTAATGACCCATAAGCAGAAAATACATACCATTCTCCAAGAATATTTTGCACAGTATAGGAATTCATGAAAAGTGCAATCCATATCCAGATTACATAATCCTTAAACACGCACAAGTAGCAATAATCTAAAAACTTGTACAAAGGATTCGTTATAATCATATTCTTATCTCTGTCTTCTGTTTGAAGAAATTCTTCATACAAATACAATATCACCATTAATAAAAAGAGCGAATATCTGGCACCAATCAATCCGATATATACCATTCCCATATTTGTAATATAAATCAGTGAAATTTTCTGCTGATAGTTAAAACCGCTATAATTAATAATAGTTATACAGGAAAATAAATACACAAAAAATAAACTTCCTGCAAATATTGTTGTCATCCTTTGCACCCGCCTTTGGTCTGAAAAACGCCAATACATATCTTCCGCATAAATGTCTAAAGAATTAATTTTATAGATGAATTATACACTAAATATATTTATTTCTCAATATTTTATAAAAATTATTCTCTTGAATACCTCCGTTTGATTTCCATGTAATTAGTGAACTTCACTCACACCATTTAAAAAGAGGTTTACCCCACAATCCGGTGCAAACCTCTTTTCCTTAAATCATCCAAACCGGAACAATATAATTATCCCTGTCAATCGCGCTAAGAACCGGTTTCATACAAATAACCGCACCCTTGGAACGAGGCGTTGATGACTTATCCAATAAATCAAATACTTTTATCAATTCCGTTCCCGGATTTGAAGTCTTCTTAATCTCAATTGGATTCAACACACCGTCATGCTCAAGTATGATGTCAATCTCCTTAGCATCCTTGTCACGGTAGTAGTACAGATAAGGTTCTTTACCACAGTTCAAATAGGTTTTCATAATCTCAGCAACCACATAGTTTTCCAAGATTGCTCCATTCATTGCACCGCTCTCTAATGTCTCTGCACTGCTCCACTTTGTCAGATAGCAAACCAGACCGGTATCATAAAAATACAGCTTAGGTGTTTTTACAAGACGTTTTAATAAATTATTTGAATATGGATGTAGATAGAAAATGATTCCTAATGTCTCCAGAATGCCCAGCCAGTTCTTTGCCTGTGTCTGATTAATATCCGCATCTCTTGCTATCTCTGCAACATTCAGCATCTGACCACACCTTGCAGCTACAGCGGTAATAAATCGAAAGAATTTCAACGAATCAATAGCATCCGATAACTCCTTTACATCTCGTTCAATATAGGTGGTTAAATAACTGCTGTAGAAAATCTGACTGTTACTGTTAGCTCCACTCACAATTGACGGCATGGAGCCTTTGTAGATTCTCTCAAAAATGCCCTTTGTATCAACTTCTTCTCTACCTTTTTTTCTAGATGATAATGCCTGCATATCAACAGTGAACGGCTCCATTTCTCCACCGGAAATCTCTGCCTGTGATAAAGATGTGAGAGAAAGTACTGCTACTCTTCCTGCCAAAGACTCCTGCACACCTCTCATCAATTTAAACACCTGTGAACCTGTCAGCCAGAATGCTCCCGGCTCATGATTTTTATCGACATGCATCTTGATATAAGTAAACAGTTCCGGTGCATACTGTACCTCATCAATCAATACAGGTGGTTTATGCAACTGCAAAAAGAGTTCCGGATCTGTCTTTGCAATATTTCTTTCATTCAAATCATCCAGCGTAACATATCCTCTATCAGTACCTTCCATTAATTTCTGAAGCATGGTAGTCTTACCTACTTGTCGTGGTCCGGTAACGAGGACAACCGGATATTCTTTTGTAACCTGGCTTACTACATTTTCTAAATTTCTTGTTATATAATTCATATTTGCGTTCCTTCTCCGGCTATTATTTATTCTAATTATATTTTAGCCGAAACCGTAATTGAAATCAAGTATATTCCGGCTAATTCTAATTATGTATATATTTTAGCCGAAATATGCTTGAAATAATCATTTTATTATTAACTTTTTCTTACTCTGATAAAAACTCTTCTACTGCCTCTGGAACCATATCAATCCCAACCCGATCCTCATCTTCATTGTAAGAATAAAATCCGCTATCTGCCATTAAAACAACCTGATTACCATCAATACAATCATTTGATTTTTCAAAAAAGAAAAGACCATTTCCTCGTTTTCCGCCGGAAATGGTCTTTCCCTCATATTCTATGTTCTAATAAAGTGATTTGAAACTATCCCCCTTTACATTAAGATTCTTTTGTAACGCCTGCCAGTAATTTCATGACATCCTCCATAATCTCATATGCTCTTCTGACCTGTTCTTCCTTGTTACAGCTCAGGAGATATTCCTCAATTTCAACATTTATGTCTTTCTTTTCCACACCTGTTACAATATAATCAGGGCTGATATTATAGGACTTGTATAAATGATTCAGCCGTTCTGCCGTAAGGCCTGAAATGCCTCGTTCAAGCTTGCTGAATGTTTCCTCACAGATATCCAGTTCTTCTGCCATTTCCGCCTGGGTAATTCCCAGATTTCTCCGGGCAGTCTGGAGTCTTCGCCCTGCATCTGCATTGTATCCTGTTCTTCTAAAACTCATTTTCCATACCTTTCATGTTCCTTTATTGTAACAAAAATTGCATGATGATAAAAGGATGGAAAAAGACGGGTGTATCCCAAGAAGCATAGAGTTTTAGAACATGTTGTTCTTATTTTGATATATTTTTATTGGAATGCGTTATGACAATATTTATGGTATTATAGTTTTTTTCGGTTCGCTTTCTGCCAAGACATTCATACCGGTCAAGTTCCGTCAAAATTTCTGCAACTGACTGGAACCTGCTCCCCGGATTTTTCTGAAGGCACCGGAAAATAATTTCCTCCAAGAACTGATCAATTCCTGTGCGGACTGTATGTATCGGAACTGCTTCAAAGGGCGGCTTCCCTATGTCAATCCCCGTTACGATATAATACATGGTTGCTCCCAAAGCGTAGATATCCGTCCGGATATCCGACTGGGAAGAACCCATCAGCTGTTCCGGTGCCGCATACCCCGGGGTTCCCAGTGCCATGGTATCATTATGCATCTCATTCTTATAACGTCTTGCCGTTCCAAAATCAATGAGTTTCAGCCCCTTTTCCTCTTCCACCATGATGTTGGACGGTTTTAAATCACGATAAATTACAGGTGGCTCCTGCGAATGAAGATATAAAAGAACATCCGACAGCTGCCTTAGAAAGCTTACTGCAATGTTTTTTCCGACAGGCCCGTTTTTGCGGATATATTCTTCCATGTTGCTTCCCACAATGTAATCCATGATGATAATGGTAAATGCATCATATGTATAATACTCCCTCACTTGCGGCAGCATATGATGATTCAGTTTTAATAAAATCTGCGCCTCCTCTTTTCCATTAGTCAGCTCATTATTGTAAATAATCTTTGCTGCATAACATTTTCTCTCTGTTGCGGAAAATACCTGATAAACACTTCCCATTCCTCCCTTTCCGAGATTTTTCCTTATCTGGTATGCCCCTTGTGTTAATTCTTCAAGCTTATCCTGTATTTCCATGTCATAGAATCTCTTTGAATCCTCCCGGTACATCCTAATCCCTCCTCTTACATCCGTTTCATTTTATATCAGTTTCATTGCCAGGGCCGTGATATCATCCGTTTCTCCAAGCTTTCTTGCCCTGTCCACATAGATTCTTAACTTTCTTTCAAGATCTGCCGTTTCTTTAATTTCCTGCGGATTAAATCCCTTTTTCAAATGCGAAGGCTGGTTTTTATGCCGGAATCCATCCGTACAAAGCAGAAATATTTCATTTTTCTCTGTTCTTCCCCGGATGATTTCTGGAACAATCCTTGTACCTGTTCCCACGGACTGCGTCAGCATGTAATCATTGACACTCTGATCCTTTGTCATCTGTCGGATATGTACGGAAAGCCCCTTTGAAATACGATACACCCTGGTGTCTCCCACATGAATAATGGCATACTGTCTCCCAGCTACAAGAAGAATTGTTGCCGTTGTTCCAACCGCAAATCCCTGCTTTCTTCCATACTCAAGAATTTCCATGGAAATATCCTGTAATTCCCTTTCCAGACAGAATATCATCTTGTCAAAACGCCGGATTCCACCGGCACGGTATAAAAACCAGTCGGAAATCCTTTTTATGACATGGGTGCTAGCCACCTCGCCCTGCGCCAGACCGCCCATGCCATCACATATTACACAAAGGCATACATTGCCAAGATGTGTTATTCTGTTTTTTATCATTAATGCATCCTGATTAATTTCTCTTTTGCTTCCCATGTCCGAAACTGCTGCTGCAATATAATTCATAGAATCCTCACTTTCCTTGTTTTCCCTGTTGTGGTAAAATAGAATGGAATTAAAACTTTTCGACTTAAAGGAGAATAAATCATGATTGGATATCGTAAAGATGCTGTTCCTACACCATGTGAACCTGGTGTGACCCGGAGAATTTTAAATTATTGTGATGAAATGATGATGTGTGAAATTACTTTTGAGAAAGGTGCCCGTGGCAATATGCACGCACATCCTCATATTCAGATGAGTTATGTAGGCGCCGGTAAATTTGAATTTACAGTCGGCGACGAAGTGAAAATTGTTGAAAAAGGTGATTCCGTTCTGATACCTTCCAATACCCGTCACGGAGTACTGTGTCTTGAAGAAGGAATACTTGTTGACATCTTCAATCCTAAAAGAGAAGATTTCTTAAAATAGGGATTCATCGATGGTTCCCCATCCCTGAACATTTTGGGGTAATCCCAAGTCTACTGCCCTGTCATGCAGCCGTAATTTAACATCTATCGGTTCCATGTCAGGGTATTTTTGAAGAAGTCTGGCAATCATTCCGGATACATAGGGTGCTGCCATGGAAGAACCGCTTTTTACAGTGTATCCTGTCCTTGTGTTGTTACAGCTTGTAATCATGGAACCCCTTGCCACAATCTCCGGTTTAATAAACGGCATTTGCTCACAGCCTCTTCCGGAGTAGAACTTTTTTATCTGTCCGTTCTCATCCTGTCCGAATAAATCATCATAAGCGCCAACCGTTATGATTTTCCTGCTGTTACCCGGAACACCGATGGAACATTGGGACGGTCCGTCATTACCTGCTGCTATGACTACAACAATACCTTTCATCCATAATTCCTCCACAGCAAGAAGCAGAGGATTATTTTCTTCATCCATGCCCTTTTTTCCGGAAGTCACTGAAATATTAACCACACGGATATTATAACGGCTTTTGTTGGACAGAACCCATTGAATCCCTCTGAGTGCATCCGCAGTCTTTCCCTTTCCGTTTCTTCCGAGAATCTTGACGCCGATTAAGTCTGCTTCCCATGCCGTTCCCCTGTATTTTCCATCGGATGCCCTTCCGTTCCCTCCGACAATTCCACTGACATGGCTGCCGTGGGAATTATCATCATAAGCTGACAGCTGGTCATTTACCAGATCCTTAAATGCAGTTATCCTCCCATCAAAATCCATATGAGGGAAAATCCCCGTATCCAGTACCGCAACTCCTATTCCCCTGCCAGTGAGAACGCTCTTTTTTATTCCGCCCATAACATATCAACCACCCGCAAAGTGAATCTATGTTATATCATATTCAGCAAAAAAAAATCCGTTCCTTGGATAAAACGCTTTGAACAAAAGAATAACCTCTTATTCTTCCGGAACTTTATCCACAAGCTTAATCTCTAACTCCTTGCCAAGACACACTGCCATCTTCACAAGCATCTCAACCGTGGGATTGTAGGAGCCGTTCTCAAATCTCGTAATGTTCGGACGCTTTACCCCCAGCATATCTGCAATCTCCTGCTGGGTCAGTTTCTTTTCCTTACGGCATCTTATATACTGCCTTCCAAGTTCTTCCTTAAGCTTCTTCTGCTTTGTCTCAATGATGAATTCCAGTTCGCCGTCCTTAACAATATAATCGCTCATGTCTGCCTTCACCCTTTCCAAAAGATAACTTATCCGTTACAATAATTGTAACATATCCGTTTCTATTTGTAAACCTATTTTCAAAACAAAATAAGCCAATCCATTTTCAAGATTCCTATTTTATGATACAATAAATCCGGTAATAAACAAATCTTAAAAGGAGCCTGATAATGCTTTTCAATTCCATCCATTTTTTAATTTTTTTTCCGGTTGTAATCATGATTTTTTACATCATTCCAAGAAAATTACGATGCATCTGGCTTCTGGCTGCCAGTTACTATTTTTATATGTCATGGAACCCGAAATACGCCATACTGATTGCATCGTCTACCCTTGTTACATACCTGAGCGGAATTGGAATATCAGCAGTAACGAAAAAAGCTTCTTATGACAATGAGCGCAAACAACTTTACAAGAAAATCATTGTTGCCGCAAGCCTCATTTTCAACCTTGGAATTCTATTTGTTTTTAAATATGCCGGTTTTTTCCTGGAAAATATATATTCAGTCATGAATCTTCTGGGATTTCAGATTACAGAGCATCGTCTTGACCTGCTTCTTCCCGTTGGCATTTCCTTTTACACGTTCCAGGCATTAAGTTACACCATCGATGTTTACCGTGAAAAAGT
Organism: Thermoflexaceae bacterium; assembly: GCA_029226085.1. GTDB lineage: Bacteria > Bacillota > Clostridia > Lachnospirales > Lachnospiraceae > MGBC120314. Next base: position 61 of record JAQXXN010000243.1, on the reverse strand, counting down.
TGATGCCGAACGCAATATCATAAAATATGCATTATTCGTTTCTTTTTTCCCGCAGCTGGTT
>JAQXXN010000242.1 GCA_029226085.1 Thermoflexaceae bacterium | reverse complement strand
TTATTCCAGAAAATTTCACCTGCCTGTGATTATAAAGGAGACATCACGGCTTATCCTGCGGGAAATTACCCCAGGCGATGCAGAGGCTGTCCGCAGGCTTTATGAAGATAAGGAAAGTACACAATATATTCCGGGACTTTGCGGACAGGAAATGGAAAGAGAGACTGTGACCGCATATATAAAAAACATGTATGGTTTTTATGGTTATGGCATGTGGGTAGTAGTCCGCAAGAGGGATAATTGTCTGATAGGAAGGGCAGGGATAGAAAACCGCATGATTTCCGGAAAAATGTATCATGAAATTGGATATTTTATCGGAAAAGAGTATCAGAAAAGAGGCTATGGGGAGGAAGCGGCACAGGCTGTAATTATGACGGCAAGGGAACTTGGAATAAAGGAACTGGTTGCATATATGAACAAAAAAAATGCCCCATCCATAAAGCTTGCCCGGAAACTGGGATTCCATTATTGGAAGAAGCTTTATGATGGAGACAAATATGTTGTATACCGGAAACGGCTGGCACTGGCGTAAGGGTTATTTTCCCTCAAGAATGAATTTTATATATTCTACGGCGGTATCCAGTCTCTCTGTATTGGAAAAGATGGAAATAAGAACCGGATTCACTGTAAGCTCAGCTTCCCGGCTTAACTTACAGTCAGTAATGTCAAAAGCAATTGGAACGGTGGTTCCGTTGGTATAAGTGTAGTAAATAATCTTATCCTCATATTTCTGTAAAAATTCTTCATCAAAGATTTCATCCAGATTATAGAAGAAAGTATCTTCATCCTCGCAAAAATAGTCAAGGGAAAGTTCATTGCCAATGAGAAGGTCCAGGTGGGATGCATAAATCATGGCAACCAGTGATTCAGCGGAATATACCGACATTTCGGAATCACGGTCATAATCCAGAACATAATTGTTGTCGATGATTACACGATCCTTGTCACCGTCTACGCCAAGGTATTGTTCAAAAGATTTGGAGAGGACGGATTCGTAGCTGTCTGTATCCTCATCCCACATGGACTTGTCGTTATTAACCAAAACAGTGTATAAAACGGTATTGTAGTTCTGGGATTTATAGGTCTGATAGATGGCAAAGATGGTTATGGCAATAATTATGACAGCAAGGATATGCATCCAGTAATAATCTTTGATATAAGTAATTTTTTCACCAAAAGACAGTTTTTTAAACTTTCCTTTTTCTGCCTTGATTTCCTGCTTTAAGTCCATTTGGTTTGACATGTGGATAACCCTCCGTTTATTTATGATATAAGTGCGTTGCGGATTAATTATTATGTATCATACCATAACTGAACGTTAAAGTGGATAGATTTTAGAAATATTTAATAATTATAAAATCGTATTTCATTGCTTTTTCATAAGAATTTCTATATAATTTCTTATGGCGTATCAGAACGGTTAATGGAAGGAGTTAATTTGAAATGAATCGATTATTTGACCTGGATAACGGTTTTTTCCGGTTTATGGGAAAAATTTGTGACATGATTTTACTGGATGTGCTTACACTTATCATGTGTATTCCCATCGTGACCATAGGACCGGCACTGACAGCACTTTATTATGTGTCGTTAAAAATTGTCAGAGATGAAGAGGGATATGTTTTTAAAAGTTATTTTAAATCCTTTAAGCAGAATTTTAAGCAGGGATTTCTTCTGGAACTGATTGTAGCTGCATGTGCGGCCATATTGTATGTGGATCTGGGTGTTACCTATAACTGGATGTCGCAGAACCAGAATTACCTTTTAAAACTTTTATTTTTTGCACTTGTGGGATTTGCATTAATTGCCATAGTAACAGTGGTTTATGTCTTTCCGATTCTTGCAAAGTTTGAGAACAGTACCAAGAGAATTCTGATTAATTCAGTCATGATGGCAGTAAAACATCTGCCGTATTCTGTACTGATGGTGATAATTACCGTTCTGGCAGGCGTACTGACGTACATTTATCCGATTGCGATATTCTTTGTAGTTGGCGGCGCAGCTTTTTTGAATTCCATTATTCTCAGAAAAATATTTGATAATTATATAAAAGTTGATTCACAGGGAAAAGTTATTACGGAAAACGTACAGGAAAGTGAAGAATCAAAAAATTAAATTAAAAAGAACTTTTTTTACAATTTCTCCGTCTAATAAGTAGAAGCATCCCAAGGGGAGACAGGGAGGGATTGGCATGAAGAAAAAGGATAGGAAAATAATACGCAGGACAGTCTGTATGCTGGTGGCGTTTACATTTGCTTCAGTATTTGCATTGACTGCTGAACAGGGAAATGCAAGCCCGAAGGACTGGGAAACGCCCGAAATACAGGAAGTAAAACAACTGGTTGTCCGGCAGGAAAAAGTACATGCAACGGAGTGCGAGGTGCCAGCGGGAAATATTATACAAAAAACAGAAATCATTGCTTCTAACACAGTATTTATTGGAGATTCCCGCACGGAAGCGTTTATTATGCAGGCGGGCATTAAAGATGTATGTGCACTTACGGCGATAGGAATGACTGTGGAATCAGCCCTGAATGAAGAAGTAATTAACACGGCAAACGGCAAGTGTACCGTTGTTGATGCATTAAGGCAGACAGATTTTGATAAGGTTTATATCATGCTTGGCATCAATGAAACGGGTTGGGTATATGAAAGTGTATTTGTTAATAAGTATAAGGAACTGGTGGATGAGATTCGCCTGATTAATCCACAGGCACAGATTTATCTTCAGTCCATACTTCCGGTCAGTAAGAAGGTTTCCGATACACATCAATACATTAAAAACGATAAAATTAACCGTTACAATGAATTGATTCAGGAACTGGCAGAGGAAGAAGGCGTTTATTATCTGGATATTGCAGAAGTGATGCGTGATGAGGATGGTGCATTGCCGGATGATGCGGCACCGGATGGAATTCACCTGAAGAAAGAATACTGCATGAAGTGGTATGAATATATACAATCGCATTCGTTATAAGAAGATGACCCCTTAAGGCTGGGTAGTACCTTAAGGGGTCATGGTTTATCTATAGGTTATGGGATTATAGATAACAAATGAAATATATTTTATAAGTTCTTATTCATCATAAAGCCTGAATAAGATGTCTCCAGACCATGCTCTGTCGGATCCAGACCTTCCAGTTCTTCAGCAGCACTGACTCTGAGACCGATAGTTTTCTTTAGAACTAAGAAAACAAGGGACATTACAACAGCTGTGTATACAAGAATGGAAACAAGTCCGATAAGCTGGATCCCTAACTGTGTAAATCCGCCGCCATAGAACAGACCGGTAATTCCGTCCTGACCCTTTCCGGTTGCAAACAGACCAACTGCTATGGTGCCCCAGATACCGTTGAAACAGTGAACCGCAACGGCACCAACCGGGTCATCAATCTTAAGGACATAGTCCAGAAGCCATACACCGAATACTACAAGAATACCGGCAACAATACCGATGATAAGTGCGCCAAAGCAGTCAACGTCAGCACAAGGAGCTGTTATTGCAACGAGACCGGCAAGAGAAGCGTTAAGTGACATGGAAACATCAGGTTTGCCGCTCTTTACCCAGGTGATAATCATGGTTGTTACGGTTGCAACTGCAGGAGCGACTGTTGTTGTAAGGAAAATCTGTGCAAGATATTCGGTTGAACTTGCAGCAGCACCGTTAAAACCATACCAGCCAAACCAGAGAATAAATACACCCAGCGCACCTATTGGAAGGTTATGACCAATAATTGGCTTAGGATTTCCGTTTTCATCAAACTTACCGATACGAGGACCAAGCATTGCGGCACCGATTAAAGCGGTAAGACCACCAACCATGTGGATACATGCGGAACCGGCAAAATCAATAAATCCCATCTGGGCTAACCAGCCGCCGCCCCATACCCAGTGAGCTTCAATCGGATATACAACAGCACTGATGATGCCTGAGTAGATACAATATGTAATGAATTTTGTTCGTTCAGCCATTGCTCCGGAAACGATGGTGGCTGCTGTTGCACAGAATACCAGGTTAAATACGAAGCTGCCCCAGTCAAAATTGTAGAAATCGTTAAATATTCCCATTGTCGGAAGACCAATCAGTCCGGCAAGGGCATCCTCACCTAACAGTAAGCCAGAACCTAAAAAGATAAAAACGACTGTACCGATACAAAAATCCATCAGGTTTTTCATGATGATGTTTCCTGCATTTTTTGCTCTTGTAAAACCGGTTTCAACCATTGCAAAGCCGGCCTGCATAAAAAATACCAGTGCGGCGCCTAACAAAAACCAGACACCCTGTGAGCCAAATAACATACCGTTTACTGCTTCGCTGGCCGCTTCCAAAGCAGATGGATCGACATTCAATAATACCATAAATTTTTCCTTCCTTTCTTTCCTCGCAAGAATAAAAAAGAGATAATTACCACATGCAAAAGCAAGTTATAATTATCCCCTTTGATAATTGACTATTCTCATATGATTTTTTATATTACTGCGGGCGGACGTAATCTTAAACAGCATCGCTGCCTCGCTCGCCGGTACGAATACGTACGGCATCTTCCACGGTTGATACGAAAATTTTACCGTCACCATAGTTGCCGGTATTAATTTCCTTTACAACCTTGTCAATGATTACATCCACAAGGTCTTCACTGATGACTGTTTCAACTTTGACCTTCGGAAGAAGATTAACATTGTATTCCACACCTCTGTAAATTTGCTTGTAGCCCTTCTGGGTACCGTAACCCATGATGTTTGTAATCATGAGACCGTTTGCCTTGCAGTCTTCAAGTATCTTCTTTAAATCTTCAAGACGCTCCGGCTTAATAATGATTTCCAATTTTTTCATATCCTTACCTCCTTTGATTTATTAAATTCATGAACCGGATAGAAAATGCATTCTACCGAGAAAATAAAAAAGACGTCCTGATAAAATCAGAACGCCTTTGTTCGTATAACTGTATTATACACAGTTGAAATAATCTGTCAATAACTTTTTTAATTATTTTAATAAAAAAATTATTATTCATAAAGAAAAGAGTAGTTATTTCTTTAAAAACATGGGCTTTGAAGCATTATATATGGAAAAACAGTAGTATAATGACGAAATCAGCATAATGATTCTTAAAATCATGAGTATCATGGAATTCAGGGATACTGCGGTATTTGCCATAAAGTATAAGAATGCCATGATACCACATAAAGTCCATATGGAGCGAAAACTTCTTGTTGCGGCAAGCTCATGGATGAATTTTGCGTAATCAATCAGAGTCTCCGTAAAATAATAAGTTATATATATGAAAAAGAAAATATTGATTCCCAGTGCAACGGAAGGTATGGTCTGGTTTCCGGATGAAGTGGTATCAATCAGGGAAAGAAGGAAAGCCAGAATGGAAAAAGGTATGGATATAATGGCGTAGCGGCGGCATTTTTTAATGAGAGTTCCAGGGATATCAAGACGAAGAAAACCAATCAAAGCAAGAATGCAGCCGATAATATTGAAAATATAGAGATTAAATGCAATACCTGCCACATTTATGGCAATTCCCATAATGCAGATTATAAAAAAAGTATTCATAATGTCCTCCTGAATATTGATTCTATGATTATATCATTTGTAACCGGTATTATCAATAAAGCCGACAGACATAAAATATTAAAAAAAGCTTAATTTTTTAAAAGAAAGGTGTTATAATAAGAAAAATCAGCCGATATACATAATGCGAAATAAAATATATTAAGAATGCACATTTCTGAAGAAAGGAGCTGAAACAATGACGATTTCCGGAATGAGAATAAACCCATTTGATTATGGCAATACTCAGATAGAAAGAAACCCTGCAAAAGAGCTGAATACAGCGCGCAGAGAACAAAATACAGAACTTTTACCACAGCAGGATGAACAGCCGGTGAAAGTCAGGGCTCCCAAAATTCTGACAGACGGACAGCTTGAAGACTTTGCCTTTGATTTTAAAAAGAATAAGGAATTTTCCATGACCGGTGACGAAAGTGATATAACAAGTCTTGATCTGGCAGGAAATATTCCAGATAACAGAAAGGATGAGCTTCTGGATCAGTATCGTTTCTTTGTAGGAGAAGAAAACTCACCAATACGCTATCAGTCTCCGGATGGCATGGTAAAACGGGTTATCCGGTAAAACCTTTATAAAATTTTTAATATTTTTAAAAATAGGGGTTGCATTATTGTTTTTCATCTGATATAATCTCATTTGTTCGCAACAACCGACACATTGGGCTTTCGCCAAAGTGGTAAGGCACTGGATTCTGATTCCAGCATTGTGGGGGT
>JAQXXN010000241.1 GCA_029226085.1 Thermoflexaceae bacterium | reverse complement strand
CAGCCTGCGATGGACAGTCCCAGATGGATCCAGTCCCTGGTGCTCATCCCCTGCGGACATAAGCCGAACGGGTCTGTCCGGTTCAGCGGATTCCCCTGGCAGTATGCGTACCGGTTCAGGCTCTGGCTGGCTGCCGGGCTTCCACTCAGGATATCCTGGTTGATAAACCGGCTGATATCTGTATTATAATATCTTGCCCGCATGTAGTAAAGTCCGTTTCCGTCGGTATGGACCCCGTAGGCTCCGTTATACAGATAGCCGGTCTGACTTCTGTCCCCGCTTATCAGTTCCCCGTATATGCCGTAGCTGTATTCTGCCCGGATGTCTCCCTTTTCGTCAGTGATGGCTCTGGTAGAGCCTAAGTTGTCATAATGGTAATAACGCTCCCCTTTTTCCCCGGATGTTTCACCGATGAGTCTTCCGTTTCCGTAGGTGTAGGTTACTGCCACTTCGTGGTTTACATATTCTTCCAGTACCTGGCTCAGCTCCGGCTGGGTGTTGATGACATACTCCGTGGTCACCCCGTCTGTGGTGCTGGCAATCCGGTTATTCTCCGCGTCATAGGTATAGCTGGTATTCCCTGCCTGTATCAGACGGTTCCGGCAGTCATACCGGAATTCGGTCATGACTCCCTCCAGTGGTCCGTATACCATGTTGCCCTTGCTGTCGTACCGTACAATATGTCCGTTGTATTCTATCAGGCGGTTGGCATCATCGTATTTCATGCTCCGCTCTGTCAGGTTCCAGTCAGACGGATCCGGCAGGATGCCGGTCTGAGCCGTGATATTCCCGTATCCGTCATAGCTGTAACCCAGATTCTGGATAACGGTTCCGTCTTCCGCTACATCCATCTGTCCCGTCAGCCGTCCGGCCTTGTCATAAGTATAGGCTTCAATTAATTTCTCCATCATCAGACATGAATTATGCTCATCCTATCCATCTTTCTCCTGATGTATTTATTCATCGCCATCACAACGCTAATCCTTAATTTGGCTACTTCAATCCTTAAAGTTACCTTCCGCTTACTCAAATGCACTCCTCCTTTACGGATGGAGCATCTCCCATAGAAAAACTGCATCAGCATGAAATTTTCTGACTTAACGATTTTCTGAAGCATTTGAGAACTTTTTCCATGTGAGATGTCAAAAAGGCGGACTTTAGGCACGATATTCGAAGAGAGTAGACACATATGAGCAGTCCAGAAAAGAATTTGAAGATTTTCACAGAGCAATAAAAAAACACCTTTCTTTCAACGAACATTTGTTAAAAGAAAGGTTTTAATAAATATAATATTTAATTTGTGAATTATGCTACATAAAACCTGCTGGTTGTTATCTACTTTTCTGATGTATAAATTACATCTCCGTTATATATTTGCTTGGGATCTCATCTGCTAACCAAACTTTTTCATTTCCATAATAAAAATTTATACCATCTTGATACGCTTGAGTAGCGTTAATCTTTAACACACAAGGCTGCTTATCATGTCTCATACCAACATTATGGGCAGTTTCAACATCCTGCGCCAAATGGACATATTGCCTTCCTTTAGGCAACAATCCATTTTCTTTTATAGAATCTAAAAATCTTCTAGCGGTTCCGTGATACAATACCCTTGGTGGCTCTTTTTTTTCTTTTGCGATTTTTATTGGAACAGAATGCCCATAATACGCTCTAATCTTCCTATTGGCAATCTCATATCTCTTCTTTTCCGATTTTTGAATCATTACAATTAAATCTTTTTCAGAAATACTTTCCCACTTCTCATCCTTATTCAAAGCATCCAATAATTGCTCCACTGACACCCAACCTTCTTCGTCCATTTCTAATTCATATTCCCATGGTGCATGACGAAGTGCATAAGAAATTTCTTTACTTAATTCAATATAATTAATCATTTTACTCAACCTCGAATGATTGTGCAATAAATTGATACATTCCAAATCTATCCAAATAAAGCACATAATGTTTTGGTTTCCAAAAAGAAAAATCATCTAAATTAATCTTTTTCAATTCTTCCAACCACTCTGAATCAATCACCTCAACAACTTTATCATATGCACCATATAATTGAGGAGTAAATCTTGGTGAAGAATGCTTAAAACTAATTACGGAAATAAATTTAATTCTTGTTTCACACATAACATCATTTTCGTCATAACCTTCAATCACTATTTTTACGTCCATGTTTTTAAACTCAATTTGAGGCTCCTTTTCCATATTGGATGAAAACATGGGCAACTCATATTTTGTTTCACTCTTCATTATTTTTTTCCTCCACTCGGTCTAACTGTTGATATTCCTTCTGAAGTAAGCTTATTTCTTGAAAGTTGTCCATCTAGCAATTCTTCAAAGAGTTGATTACCTGTTCTATCTTTTGATACCCATTGACTCCTAGGTATTCCTGCTTGAGTTAATGCCTGAGATGTTCTTGTATTTAATATCAATGTATTTCCATCTCTAACAATATACTCTATAGGCAAATCCTCCACTTTAATTTTTCCAGTGTTAATTGCATTAACCAAATCATCAATAGTATTTATAGGTTCTCCTGCTAAACTAGAATATTTTTTTATTCCTTCTGGACTAAATGTATTGCTATATGTCTTTTGAGCATAATTTGCATTTTCTAATACAGAAGTACTACCACTCCCATTCGTACTATTTCCCGGTACTGTTCCACAACCGGTCGTATTATGCACCCATACGCTGTCTTCTCCAACATAGTAGGTATGGTAGTCTGCCACCTCCATATTATAGACGGTTGTATGTCGGTCTTCGTATGTAATCCCGGTCACGGTTACCGTGCTTCCGTCCGATAGGGTCAGAAGGTCTCCGGCTCTCAGGGTTCCCGCTGCTTTCCATTCCCCCTCATTCCAGAACAGGTGGTTTAAGGTTGTCTCGATTTCCTTTATTTCCCCTTCGGCATCCTCATAGTACACATGGGTGATGACTTCCGTCTCTTTCCGGAATACCTCCAGGACTTCCTTATACCCGCTTTCCCCGGTTGCTTCATCCGTGGAATACACATAATCTCCCGGCTGGATATCCTCAATATTCTTATATCCTTCCTCCGTCAGTAC
>JAQXXN010000240.1 GCA_029226085.1 Thermoflexaceae bacterium | reverse complement strand
ATCAAAAAAGGCGATACGGTTGTTGTGGTAACAACCCATACCGGTCTTAATGATATTCAGGATATTTTGAAATAACGGAGGAGCCATGAACAGTTCAATTATTCGATACATACTGGGCCAGGTACTTAAAATCGAAGCAATTCTCATGCTTCTCCCATGCCTTGTTGCCCTGATATACCAGGAGAAATCCGGATTTGCCTTTTTGATTACCTTGGTAATCTGCGGTGTTTTAGGTCTTGCCATGACACATAAAAAGCCGCAATCCTTTGTCTTCTATCTTAAGGAAGGCTGCATTGCCACTTCCCTAAGCTGGATATTTTTAAGTATTTTCGGATGTCTTCCTTTCATATTCAGTGGAGAAATTCCATCCTTTACCGATGCACTGTTTGAAACCATTTCCGGTTTTACAACAACCGGTGCAAGCATTCTTTCTGATGTGGAAAGCCTCTCCTACTGTATGCTGTTCTGGAGAAGTTTCACGCACTGGATTGGCGGTATGGGAGTACTGGTATTTCTTCTTGCCATCATTCCGCTGACCGGAGGTTCCCACATTAATCTCATGCGTGCCGAAAGTCCCGGTCCTTCTGTCGGAAAGCTGGTTCCAAAAGTCCGGTATACTGCCAGAATTCTTTATATTATCTACATTGGCATTACCGTTCTTGAAATCCTCCTGCTTCTTCTGGGCAGAATGCCGGTATTTGATGCCATTACGACATCCTTCGGAACGGTTGGTACCGGTGGATTTGGCACTAAAAATGACAGTCTTGCCGGCTATTCAGCCTATATCCAGTGGGTTGTAACCATATTCATGATTTTATCCGGTGTTAATTTTAATGCCTATTATCTGATTCTGTTCAGACGTTGGAAAAAAGCATTTAACATGGAAGAGGTTAAATATTATTTTCTTATTATTGCAGCTGCCACATCCATTATCCTTATCAATATCCATAATTCCGCCTTAGGATTTTTTGATGCACTGCGCCATGCGGCATTTCAGGTTGCATCCATTATTACCACTACGGGCTTTGCAACCATGGACTTTGACCTGTGGTCCTCTTCCGCCAAGACCATTCTTGTACTGCTTATGTTCATCGGTGCATGTGCCGGAAGTACCGGCGGTGGAATCAAAGTATCCCGTTTCGTGGTGGCAGTAAAGACCATAATAAAAGAACTGAATTCCTACATCCATCCAAAAAGCATCCAGAAGGTGAAAATAGATGGAAAACCTGTGGATCATGAAGTCATTCGTTCCATTAACGTATACTTTATGACATTTTTCATTCTCTTTTCAGCTTCCGTATTTCTTGTTGCACTGGAAGGAAAAGACCTTACGACAAATTTCACGGCAGTTGCCGCAACCATTAATAACATCGGTCCGGGACTGGAGCTGGTTGGCCCGACACAGAATTTTGGCGGATTTTCCACTTTTTCCAAGTATGTTCTGATGTTTGACATGCTTGCGGGAAGGCTGGAACTGTTTCCGCTTCTGATATTGTTCCATCCGGTGATTTGGAAGGATTTGATGGCACAGAGGAAGCTAAAGAAGAGTGGGAAGGTATGATAATAAAGCGGCTCTCATGGCACACGGCACGGACTTTACCAGATGTTTTTTATCTCTTCCTTCTTAACGGAGTAGTTCCGGCAGAAGGTGTCAAGGTCGGAGTCGGTTTTTATGAGCATGAGATCGTGAAAGTTGCCGGCAGCGTCCAGAAAGCCGGCGGTTTTTTCTCCGGTACAGATGCTGGATTTGATGGCCGGAGTTCGGTTTGCGTAATCTTCGATGATGGATTTTTTAACGGTTTTACGGAAGAGTTTTAGCATGGTGTGCCTCCTTTTAATTATATATTATTGACTTACAGGTACATAAGTTCACGACAGTCGGTTATTGATTTTGCAGAACTTCCAAGAATCGTTCACCATATTTTTCCAGCTTGTTTTCGCCTACACCATTTACATTTAGCATTTCCTGCAAAGTCTTTGGAAGGCGGATGCACATGTCTACCAAGGTTTTGTCAGAAAATACGATGTACGGCGGAACGTGTTCTTCACGGGCAATTTCCGTACGCAGTGCACGTAATTTTTCAAAACACTGATACTGGGTGTCTGTCAGGTTACTACGGGACAAGGTAGTATTTTTACCAGATAAGGACTTTGATACAGTTTTTGTATTCTTAGCATGGCGGATTTCACTTTTCATGCAGATGTGTGCATCATTGTCTTTCAAACGAAGATAATCACTGCCCAGTTTTAATATCGGGTAGTCATCATCGGTCTGATAGAGAATATTTTCCCAAATGAGTGTGTCAATGACCTGGCGCAGGGTACTTTCTGCATATTCCGTAAGGGTTCCATAGGTTTTAAGTTTATCAAAATGATTCGAAAGAATTCTCTCTGCTTTACTTCCACGCAGAATTCCTACCACAATGTTGATTCCAAACCGCTGGCGTATTTCATAGACACAGTTGACAATTTTTCTGGCAAGTTCGGTAATATCATGCTGTTCATAATCCGTAAGGCAGTTACTGCAATTACCGCATTCGCCATGTACATTTTCTCCAAAATATTTTAATATGTAATTTCTAAGACAATCCTTCGTGGCACAGTAATAGGTCATGTCACGAAGGCGTTTCATGTCCCGTTCACGGATTGCCTCGGTTTCTTCCCGGGTTAATTCTTTCTTGGATTCCTTATTTTCAATAAGAAGCCTGTTGGTAACAACGTCCTTTGGCCCGTAAAGGAGCATGCACTCGGCGTTTTCCCCATCACGTCCTGCTCTTCCTGCCTCCTGATAATAATTCTCCATGCTCTGTGGCATGTTATAGTGTAGTACATAGCGGACATTGGATTTATCTATCCCCATACCAAATGCATTGGTTGCCACCATGACGGTTTTTACGTCATAGATGAAGTCTTCCTGATTTGCCGCCCGCTCGGCATTTCCCATGCCTGCGTGGTATTTTGCCGCAGCAATTCCATTGGCACAAAGCATTTCGCAGACCTCTTCCACGCTATTGCGGGTGGAACAGTAAATGATTCCGCACTGATTCCCATGTTCACTGACATACCGGAGTGTTTCCGCCTTCTTATCCTTAGCGTGTTTTACCGCAAAATACAGATTCTTCCGGTCAAATCCGGTTACTTTTACATATGGGTTGGAAAGTCCCAGTATACAGAGAATGTCTTCCTTAACTTCTTTGGTCGCCGTTGCCGTAAATGCACACATTACCGGTCTTTTTTTTAGTTTTTCCACAAACGGCGCAATATTTAAATATCCCGGACGAAAATCCTGTCCCCATTGGGAGACACAATGTGCCTCATCCACTGCCACAAGAGATATCCTGGCATTTTCCACAAAATGCAGAAATCTTGGTGTATCCAGACGCTCCGGTGCAATATAAATGATTTTATAAGTGCCTTTTTCTGCATTATCAAATGCCTTTGCAATCTGATTTTCCGTAAGGGAACTGTTGATGTATGCGGCGTGAACGCCTGCCTGATTCAAGGAAGAGACCTGATCCTTCATAAGGGAAATAAGAGGTGAAATAACGACAGTAATTCCATCCAGCAAAAGTGCCGGAACCTGATAACAGATGGATTTTCCGGCGCCTGTCGGCATGATTCCAAGTACGTCCTGACCGCTTAACATACGGTCAATTAACTCTTCCTGCCCCTCGCGGAATGCGTCATAGCCAAAATATTGTTTTAAAATGGTGTATTTGTCATGTTGTTTATCATTGGAGGGATTGTGGTGCTGATTCTGATTCATTGATGCTTTCTTTATCCTTCTTTTTATTTTGTTATTTGCCTGCTTTCTGACATTTTATCCTTTATTGCTGTTCTTTATCTTATCCATCGGCTCTCCAATTTCAATAATATGCCCATCCGGATCATAAATGCGAATGACACGCTGTCCCCAGTCGTGTTCCATTAGTTTATTTACATATTGAATATTGTAACCGCTGTTCTCCAGTTTTTTTGCAAATACCTCCAGGTCATTGTCTTCAAAATAGAGTTCCGTGGCATTGTTGTGGAAAATTACCTGCTTACCGGTGAATTCTTCCCATAGGTTTTGTTCCTGAAGCACAAGGCCTTCCGAGAGTATGACATTTCTTCCAAAATCCGTGATTACGTGAAGACCGAAGATGTCGTGGTAGAAGGATTTGGAGAGAGTGATGTCTTTGACTACGATCAGGGTGTTTTTGAGTTTCATGTGGATGCCTTTCTTAAAAATGTTTCTCTACATTTTCAATGAAAAATAATTAATCAGAATATCTTTTATATGATTATACCTTCTTGCATAGGAATTTTCCACACGAATTATTTGTAAATTATGTGCTTTACAAATATCATTTTTCTTCTTATCACGCATTTTTACCACATTGTCCTCAAAATGTTCTTTACCATCTAATTCAATTGCCAATACAGGTATATCCTGAAATACTTGTGAAATCGGAACTTCTTTCTGCACACTGTATCTGTTATGTGATAACCAGATATTATCCAATGCATGATTTAAGTTCTGTAGAAATGCCTCCTCTGTCGCAGTACTAAACGGTTTCACTCCCAATGCACGCGAATTTGCTCTTTTTTGTGTAACCTGCGATTTCCCGCGTGTTTTTGTATATTGAATTAATTCATATAAATCATCCTCTGTATCATTTTTATGAAGGCGCTCTAAATTTCTGGAATCTGACAAAACAATCAGTTTGTCCTTAGCCCTTGATGTTGCTACATTAATTAATTCTTTATTATTTTTCAACCATTCGTATGTACCGGCTTGTGTCTTATTGGTTATGGCTGTTGAAAAAAGTACAACATCTTTTTCATCACCCTGAAAAGCATGGACAGTACCACAAACTACATTCTTGAGATTTTCCTTTGAGCTATGATTACATTTTTTCATTGATTCGTCAAGCGAAGGATTTCAAATTTCCATATCTTTTATTTTCTTCATAACTTCTTTCGCTGTTGTCGGAGAATAATCCAATATTCTTTCGATTTCTGGAGCACCAAATATCTGACTTGTATCTATATCATTGTAAACAACCAAAATACTATTTTGGGTATTTCCCCGATAATTTTTATTTAAGAAAGTTTCCTTTAATTTTACAACAAAAACCTCCATCAGAAAACAATTTTCTCACTTTCTGACGGAGGTTTCACTACAATTAAACATATTACTATTCAAAATAACCCAAAAAAGATTGTCACTAATACAGAACCTATTATTCCTATGATTCCACCAAGAATTAAATCTTTGTATTGTTCCCTTTTACGCTCCTTTTGTGATTTCTTTTTTACTTCTTCTAATGCGCCTTGCTTTCCAAGTATTTCAATATAAATATCCTTTAACTGCAATACATCAGCTGAATATTCTTGAAAACGATCAACATTATCAACAGAATACCCACCCTTTTCATTCCGATATTTCCCGATTCTCTGACTTATTTCTTCAACAATGCCTCTCTTTACAGAATAATAATCAGGAATTGCTGTTCTTATGGTTTCAACATCATACAATTCTACGATATCTATGATTTTATTTCTATAATTAATACTTAGCATATCGCATATATCATAAAAAGCACGATTAAGATGAGAAATAAGCTTTTCTTTTTGCTTTAAATACTCTTCTTCATTATTGTCTAGGTACAATGCTGTTTCCATTTTCATTATATGATCTAATGCAGCTCTAAACTCATTCAGAGGCTGCAAATTTGTTTTTAATTCCGGATCTGTTTCTTCACACTCGATATATACTCGTTTTATTTCTGAATACTTGTGTAGTATTATTAACCAATCTTCATCCAAATTCATAGCTATCTCCCAACCTCATTTGTTCTGGCAATTACCATTATGGTAATTTTCTTGTTAGCGACCTATTAATATATTCTTTTGTCTCCTCATCTGTACGATACATACTATTATTAATACGTACACCACCAGTAAAAACCTTCGAAGCATTCCCTAAGCGCAATTCATCTGTAATCGGTGCAAGCTTACCAAAATCCCGATAAATATATTCTTTATTAATATTCATTTTATAATCCTCATATTTTTTTACTTTTTCCATTTTACGCCTCTTTCATTCGAAACCTTATCGCGCCCATTTGTACAACATGATATATAATATATGTATATAATACGTATACAATACATATATTATATGGTTCAAATTATTTTGTCAATATTTTGGCATAAAAACGCCTATCCTGTTCATCCGGATTTTTCTTTTCCGGTTCTGCAGGATAGGCGTTTTACCTGATTTCTGACTTTTTAATCCTTGGACTCTTACGAATCCTGTGAAAGAACTCCGGCATCCGTTTTATCCCTACAACGTAAACCGATTCACATCTTCCCTCAGCGCTTCTGCAATCTCAACCAGACTGTCAACTGAATTATTACATTCCGCAACAATTTCCTTAACCTCTGCCATGGTTGCCGACGTTTCCTGTGTACTGGCAGCATTTTCTTCCGAAATGGCTGCCAGACTTTCCATACTGCCAAGCACAGTATCCTTGGCAGTTCCAATGTCCCTTACCTTAACAGATATATTATCAATTTCACCTGCCACAGAATTAATATTTTCATTCAGCATGCCAAAAACATTCTTTGTATCCTGAAGTTTCTCACTCTGCCCCTTTATTTCATCAATTACATGATGCATAATTTCTACGCTCATGTTGGAGTTATTAATCAGATTTTCAATAATTGAACTTATCTGCCTTACTGCCTCCTGTGACTGATCTGCCAGGGTACGAACTTCCTCTGCCACCACTGCAAAACCTTTTCCATGTTCACCTGCCCTTGCAGCTTCTATACTCGCATTTAATGACAACAGGTTTGTCTGGGACGCAATATCCGAAATAAGATCAATGGCACTTCTTATCTCGAGTGCTGCCTTATTGGTTATATTAGTCTGATTGTTAACATCATTTACAGACTGAACCGTCATATTGTTAATACCAATCAACTCATCTACCTTATTATGAACCTCTGTATTGTAATTTCTCATTTCATCCGTATTGCTTATGAGAGTCTGAACACTGCCAATAGCCTCCGATACATAATCACCCATCTTTGTCATCTGCTCTGTGACACTCTGGGCTTCCTCTGCCTGATTTGTTGCGCCCTTTGCCATTTCTTCAACTGCAGTATTAATATTCTCGATAGAAGTGTTTATACTGTCAAAGTTCTTCTTAAACTTACCGGAAAAATCTGTAAGTTCTCCGGAATTTTTATGAATATTCTTAACCGTATATGTAAGTTTATCAACAAGTCCCTGAATCGCCCTTGCAATACTGCCAACCTCATCCGTTCTGTTCATCAGCTTGGAGCCAACCTTCATGGAAAGATTTCCTTCCGCAACTGTTCCAAGATTTGTAACAGAAGCTTCTATGGCTTTAACAATAAGTCTAATCACAAAAATAACTAATATACATATTGCAGCTGCAAGTACTATAATAAATATAACATTACTGACCATCAGCGTCTCATATGCTTCTTTGGCATCGGTGACTGGCCTGCCTGCAAAAACAATAACTTCATTGCCATCACCATAGTTTCCAATCATATTATAATATCCATAATAGTCTATCCCGTTAATTACAACATCATCCGTAAAATACAAATTGTTTTTCTTTAATGACTCATACACCTTATCTGATATCTCAGTATATATCAGCCTTTCCCCAGATTCTTTTAGAATACTTGTAGCATATCTGGTTTTTCCCCAAAAAATGGTTACTTCAACCCCTGTATTTTGCCGAAAAGCATCCATGAATTCCTGATTTTGGGTAAGATTAAAATCTCCCTTAAATATACTTGTTCCATCACAGCTATATTCGCCTTCATCCAGCAACTCCATATCACTTTCCAGCGCATATAAAACTGTCTTCAATTCCTTTTCAGTAAGCTTTGAAGCGGTAGTATTTCCAACTGATTCAATTGCCAAAACAGCAAATACTACCAGCAAAAATAATGGAATCATGACCACCATCATCATTTTGGTCAGAAGCTTTAATCCCTTCTTTTTATCAATATTAGCCTTCATGATAATTCCCTCCCGTCTTGTATTTTTTCTTATCGTTCGGTCTATTAATGATATTACTATTATACACTATACTGAACATCTTTCAAATAAAATAAAACCATATTTATATCATCTTTCCCACATACTTCTTTGCTGGCATGGTTTCAAAATCATACTCTGAAAGCTCGTCCAGCGTAATATTTGCATGGCTTCCCTCATGTACCATAAGATTCGAATCTTCCCCCACATGTACCACGATAACCGGTGTATGGGTTCCATAAGCATAGCCGCACTCCCACGCCGTACCGGAGTCACTATAATTGCCATGATACAGCATTACCACACAGTCACACATGTCAATAAACTTTCTATCCTCGTTGAATGTCCCCAGAGACCACGCCGTTGTCCCCACTTCTTCTCCACGGTATTCATGTTCCCTTGGGCTGTATACATAAAAGCCTCTTTTTCTTAAGATTTCTTCCGCTTTTGCCACATATTCCAGTTCCTTTTCGTTAAAAAACGGACTTGCCAGATAAATTTTCATATGCATCTCTCCTTCATCTTTAATATTTTATGAT
Source organism: Thermoflexaceae bacterium (assembly GCA_029226085.1). Lineage (GTDB taxonomy): Bacteria > Bacillota > Clostridia > Lachnospirales > Lachnospiraceae > MGBC120314. The sequence goes on along the minus strand of JAQXXN010000240.1, from coordinate 3,566 downwards.
ATCCTGATTCTCTCTTTATTTTGCATTTATCTCCTCCGCATTATTTTCAGTGCTTTCCTCATCCAGATAAAAGTTTTTAAGTCCCATCCAGTTTGTATCATTTCCACGACCTCCGTTATTGCGAATTTCCAGAAGGTTATTCCCGGATTTGTTATTTTTATTTAATAATGTATTATTTACAAATTTTACATAAACCTCGGCCCCAGTAACGCCCTGTGAGTCAAACCGCATAGCATATTTTCCTTCACGTCCTTCAAGAATACAGTCCTCAAGGCTTATTTTCTGCAAACCGGTATATTTCTTATAGGCACTGTCATGACAGAACAATCCGTTTTCCTTACCGGTCAATACGCAATTTACAAACTGTATGTCACATCCGCCGCGCATTCCGATTCCCACTGCCGAATTGGAGTCCGATTCGATAATACAGTTTTGAAAAATGAGGCTGTTTTTGTAAAGAGAATCATCTTCCACATGTACGCCGTACGCTCCCGGTTTTAATTCATCTCCATAACCCTCTGCCAGAATGGTAAGGTTTCGTACTTCTCCTACGGAGATTTCAAGCGGCGGTGTATGATAATTGGCGGAATTATTCATTAAAATACATTCATCCGCATTTGTTCCAATTATGGTAATCTTTTTGCCCCATGCCTGCACATTTTCCTTATAGGTTCCCGGAAAAACAATTACCACACCTTCGTCTTTCACATCTGCGACTGCTTTCTTAATTGACCGGTACTGTGTGTCCTCCTTTGAAACAATATAGACATCTTTCTGTCCTTCCTGCACCAGAATACTTTTTTCAAAGATATCTTTCTCTGCAGAAATACTCACATAACTACAATTCTGTGGAAGACTCATCATGATTCCATCTGTCAGGAGAAGAATCTCACTCCCCAGATATTTCCTGTTTCCATCATAATACGCCAGATAAAAACGATTAGTTCCAGGGGTGCAAAGAATCATCCTTGCTTCTTCATCTACCGGAATATAAAGCCCTGTCACGTATCCTTCGGATTTTTCCAGCTCCTCTGTTCCCACACCAACCAGACGTCCTTCCATCAAAACAGCATTTTCTAAAAGATTCCATCCTTTTTCCCGCTTTGCACTCTGCTCTTGCAGCCAGTCTGTCATCCTTGCAAGCTTTTCCACGGATGTCCGTACTTCATTCAGATTAATGACAGGAAATACCTGTCTTTCCCCCATTATGTTTCCTCCCCATGTACAAAATGCACATAAAAGGAACAGTATCACATTTTTCATGCAATCCTACTCTCCTCAAAGATTCTGTTCATTATTATATACCATTTGACAGGAAAAATCTTTACGATTATAAATGTGATTGCAAAATTCTTTAATAATAATATAATATCCATGACCGAATAATTTACAAAAAACGCCGTTACGAATAACTTCGCACGGCGTTTTGTATTTTTATCTGGTTGATATCTTAACCGAAATATCTCTTTAACAGACCTTCGAATGCCTTTCCATGTCTAGCTTCGTCACGAGCCATCTCATGTACTGTATCATGAATTGCATCAAGGCCAAGTTCCTTTGCACGCTTAGCAAGATCAAACTTACCAGCTGTTGCCCCGTTTTCTGCATCAACTCTCATTTCAAGATTCTTCTTGGTAGAATCTGTTACAACTTCACCAAGTAATTCAGCAAACTTAGCTGCATGCTCTGCTTCTTCATAAGCTGCCTTTTCCCAATAAAGACCAATTTCCGGATAACCTTCTCTATGAGCTACTCTTGCCATTGCAAGGTACATACCTACTTCAGAACATTCACCTTCGAAATTTGCTCTTAAATCCTTAAGAATATCTTCACGAACGCCCTGAGCAACACCTACAACATGCTCAGCTGCCCATACCTTCTCGCCTGACTGAACGGTAAACTTCTCAGCCGGTGCCTTACAAATCGGGCAAACTTCAGGTGCCTTATCTCCTTCATAAACATAACCACATACCTGACATACAAATTTCATATTTTTAATCTCCTTTACATAATATAATCTTCATTAAAGCAAAACAGTAATAATTACTGTTTTCATTATTAATTTATCATAGTATCACCGCATTGTCAATACCATTTTAAAATTATTTCTCATTAGGATTTTACAGTACATTCCGGACATTTTCCAAAGAAATGAATCGCACAGCCATCGATTGTTCCGTTAAAATTCTCATTTACCTTTTTATTCATCTCTTCCAGACCGGTAACCATGTTCTCATCCAAATCCACTATCCGGCCGCATTCTGTACACAGAAAATGATAATGAGGGGAGGTATCCCCATCAAAATGATCACATCCGTCAAAAGAAGGCACTTTAACCGCTTCCCCAATTTCTACAAGCAAAGAAAGATTCCTATATACCGTGCCAAGACTGATGTTAGGATATTCTTCACGAATCTTTCCATACACCATGTCAGCAGTAGGATGTACCTTGGTACTCATGAGATAATTTTTAATTGCCTCTCTCTGTCTGCTGTATTTTAAAACCGCCATTGATGTCTCCTTTCATAATAATTATAATAATTATTACTAATATTTTATTCTATAAAAAGAAAAATGTCAATCTTCTTTCACCTGTTCCACCTAATTTTTTTACCTATATTTCATTCAGAGTAAAAAAAGGATGATTTCCAGAGAAACCATCCTTTCCATATCTGATTTATTTTACTTTTGCCATGTTCACAACTGCATCATATACTGAATCATATAACAGCTGATACTGAACATCACTATCAAATGCATCACCGTATGCTTCCTTTAACGCATCCACCGATTCATAATTGGTCTGCGCCAGTAAATCATTTACAAACTTATCCTTCTGTTCATCTGTAACAACAATTCCTTCATTATCTGCAATGATTGTTACCGCCATTTTCTCATACATATACTCTGTTGCATAGTCTTTAATGTCCTGTTCAAATTCTTCCATGGAAGAATACCCCGCAACATTAGTAATATAGGATTCAAAACTGTCAACTCCGTAATACTGACCCATGATTGAATATTCATATTCTGCATTTTCACGGATAATGGCAATTGTTTCATTCAGTTCCTTTTCCGGAACGCCCTTGATTTCTGCATTATCAATAATGGTCTTCATAATCTGGCTGTATATCTTACTATCATACTGTTCTTTCTTGGATGCAGCGAGATATTCTTTAATGGATGCCTCAAGCTCTGCCGTTGTATTAAGAACTTCATCAGAGCCTTCTGTCAACATTTTTACGAAATCATCATTATATTCCGGAAGAATCTTTTCCTCTATATAATTAACCGTTACAACAAAGATAACATCCTTACCGTTTAACTCTTCCTTTCCATAATTCTCCGGGAACTTGCATGGGATTTCATATTCCTTTCCAACTTCAAGTCCTATGAGTCCACGGTCGAGATCTTCAATAAAACCTCCGCCAATTGTATAAGTATAATCCGTGGCTGTTCCATTAGAAAATGCCACCCCATCCAGAAGTCCAGAAAAGTCCAGATTAATGGTATCTCCATCTTTTACCGTACCTTCCGTAAGCTGATTGGTTTCTGCATAATTTTCC
>JAQXXN010000239.1 GCA_029226085.1 Thermoflexaceae bacterium | reverse complement strand
CAGGATATTTGCTCCGATTCCATGAAATCTTCCCAAAATCTTCTTTGTTCTTTCCGGTGGAAAATAACTTTGAATGTAACTTATAATAAATATATAGATACGTGTCTATATAGATGGAGGTGTATGTATGTGGACATTTATACAAGACCAGATACTTGGCATGAAATGGCTGAATGTTTTAATTGGGAATTTATTAAATGCATTGGGATTAGACATATCAGGAAAATCAGGGGGTGCCATTCAATTCTTTCTCTATGATGTAATAAAGATTGTGGTTTTACTTTGTACCCTGATATTTATCATAAGTTACATTCAAAGTTACTTTCCGCCTGAACGTACAAAGAAGATCCTGGGAAGATTTCATGGAATTGGAGCGAATATTATAGCAGCATTGCTTGGAACAGTGACACCATTCTGCTCCTGTTCTTCAATTCCGCTTTTTATGGGATTTACAAGTGCGGGACTTCCGCTTGGAGTGACATTTTCATTCCTTATTTCTTCGCCTATGGTGGACCTTGGTTCGTTGGTACTGTTAATGAGTACTTTTGGAATTAAAGTGGCAATCGTATATGTTATTCTTGGTCTTATGATAGCAGTAGCAGGTGGAACACTGATTGAAAAGCTTCATCTTGAAAATCAGGTGGAGGAATTCATCAGAAATGCAAAACAGATTGATATTCCGCAGGAAGAACTTACAAAGAAAGATAGAATAAAGTATGCAGCAGAGCAGGTAGTAGGCACCCTTAAGAAAGTATTACCATACATTCTTGCAGGTGTAAGTATCGGTGCATTTATTCACAACTGGATTCCAAAAGATTTTATAGTGAAATTCCTTGGAAACGGTAATCCATTCGGAGTCATCATTGCAACAATCGCAGGAGTGCCTATGTATGCGGATATCTTTGGATGTATACCGATTGCAGAAGCACTTCTGGTAAAGGGAGCAAAGCTTGGAGTTGTGCTTTCCTTCATGATGGGTGTTACAACACTTAGCCTGCCATCCATGATTATGCTTAAAAAAGCCATTAAGCCAAAGCTGATTGGTGTATTTATAGCGATTTGTACAGTAGGAATTATCCTTGTTGGATATTTCTTTAATGCAATACAGTATTTACTTTTATAAAAATTACATGAAAAATATTTTAAAACATAAAAAAGGAGATTACGGACATGGAATTATTTGGAACTGGATGCAATATTAAGGTCTTAGGAGCAGGATGTAAGTCCTGTCATGAGCAGTATGAAAATGTAAAAAAAGCGGTAGCGAACTTGAACCTTTATGCAGAGGTTGAGTTCATCACGGATATGGAAAAAGTTATGAGTTATGGTGTCATGAGTATGCCTGCAATTGTTGTAAATGAACAGGTAGTATCCATGGGTAAAGTATTAAAAGCTGCTCAGGCGGAGAAACTGCTTGAGAAACAAGCCGATTCATTGATAAATCCGTTAAAATCCGATATAATAGAACTATAAATATTGTAATATATATGGGAGGCGAATGATTCATGACTGAGATAGAGAGAGTAATCTGGGTAGTGCTTGACAGTGTTGGCATGGGTGCCATGCCGGATGCAGGACGTTTTGGGGATGAAGACTGTAATACCATCGGACACGTAAGCAAGGCAAACGGAGGATTGAACCTGCCGAACATGATAAAACTTGGTTATGGCAATATTGACGGAATGACCGGAATTGGGCATAGTGACAATCCAATCGGATGCTTTGGCAGACTTTCGGAGATTTCAAACGGAAAGGATACCACAACGGGACATTGGGAAATGGTTGGAATTCATACCACGCAGGCATTTCCGGTATATCCGGATGGCTTTCCAGAAGATATCATAGAGAAGTTCTGCGCGGAATGCGAGATAGAAGGTGTCCTTGGCAATAAGCCGGCTTCCGGTACAGTGATTATTGAGGAACTGGGAGAGGAACATGAGCGGACGGGAAAACCGATTGTATATACTTCAGCAGACAGTGTGTTTCAGATTGCGGCGCATGAAGAAGTGATTCCGTTAGAAAGGCTTTATGAGATGTGCCGGAAGGCAAGAGCAATCCTTGATGGCAAGCATAAGGTAGCACGTGTCATTGCAAGACCGTTTGTGGGAAGTAAGGGGAAATATGTAAGAACTTCTAACAGACGGGATTTTTCCATCAAACCGGATTCGAATAATCTGCTGGTGAAATTACAGGAAAAGAATGTGCCGGTTATCGGTATCGGAAAGATTGAAGATATCTTCTGTGGAGTGGGAATCAGCAAGGCAATTCACACGAAGGATAATATGGATGGCGTGGATGTGACGTTAAAATGTATGGAGGAAGAAGAAAAGGGGCTGATTTTTACCAATCTGGTGGAGTTTGATTCCAAGTGGGGACATCGTAATGATGCAGCCGGATATGCAAAAGGACTGGAAGCATGGGATGCCCGTCTTCCGGAGATTCTTTCCAAAATGACGGATAAGGATTTGCTGATTATTACGGCAGACCATGGTTGTGATCCGACGACACCGGGAACGGATCATACAAGAGAATATGTTCCGCTGGTGCTTTACGGAAAAGGAATCCGTCAGAATATAAATCTTGGCACAATAGAATCTTTTGCAAGCATCGGACAGACGGTGTCAGATATTTTCGGAGCTGGGAAATTAGCCATTGGCGAGGACTTGTTGCCTCGTATCCGATAGAAGGCAGATTTTCATTTTATGGATTTCGGGGGTGTACGGTATGAGAATGTTTGATTTAATCATGAAAAAAAGAAATGGCGGACAGCTTACTCAGGAAGAACTTCACGATATTATTTCGGGATATGTGGAAGGAACCATTCCGGATTACCAGATGTCTGCACTTTTGATGGCAATTTACTATAAAGGGATGTCAAAAGAGGAGACGGTTGCTTTAACCATGGAAATGGCAGAAAGTGGTGATATGCTGGATTTGTCTGCAATTCATGGAGTCAAGGTGGATAAACACAGTACCGGCGGTATCGGTGACAAGACAACATTGATTGTAGGACCGATGGTGGCATCCCTTGGAATACCGGTTGCCAAGATGTCGGGAAGAGGGCTTGGATATACCGGAGGAACCATTGATAAGCTGGAGAGTTTTGAAGGATTTTCCACGGCAATGAGTGTTACCGATTTTGTTGACCATGTGAATTCCATGAAATTTGCCCTGACAGGACAGACGGGAAATCTTGCACCGGCGGATAAGAAAATATATGCACTTCGTGATGTAACGGCAACGGTGGACAGCATTCCACTTATTGCGAGCAGTATCATGAGTAAGAAGATTGCCTCCGGTGCGGATGTGATTATTCTGGATGTGAAGATTGGGAGCGGTGCGTTCATGAAAGATCTTGACAGTGCAAGGAAGCTTGCAAAAACCATGGTAGACATTGGAAAAGATGCAGGCAGAAAAATGGCAGCAGTCATTTCAGACATGGACCAGCCGCTGGGGCTTGCTGTTGGTAATGCACTGGAGGTCATGGAAGCAATGGATGTTTTAAAGGGAAAGGGACCAAAGGATGTAAGAGAGCTTTGTATTATTCTTGGAATGTACATGGTTAACAGGGCAAAACCGGAGATTTCACTGGAAGAAGCAAAAAAGCTTCTTACCCAGTCGCTGGATGATGGAACGGCACTGGAAAAATTTAGGGAATTTCTTGCGGAACAGGGTGGCAATCCGGATACCATTGATGACTATTCCCTGCTTCCGAATGCAAAGCTAGTACAAGAATTGAAATCGGAAAAAGAGGGATATCTTGTACACATGGAAGCGGATGAAATCGGTGCATCTGCCATGATTCTGGGTGCAGGAAGGGAAAAGAAAGAGGATATCATTAATCCGGCAGCAGGAATTGTGCTGAATAAGAAAATAAACGATTATGTCCATGTGGGAGATACTCTTGCATATCTGCATGGCGACAGCAGGGAAAAACTTAGCGCAGCAGCAGAGAGAATGCTTGGTGCCTATGAGTTTGCGGATGCAAAAAGAGAAGGACACCAGCTGGTGTATGAGATTGTGGAATGAAAAAATGCTTCCGGAAAAGTAATAACTTTCTAAAAAATATTAAGTTTTTCTAAAAGCGATTGAAATTCATAAAAATTGGAAATAAAATAATCTGGCTGACATATAGTCCGGCCGGATTATTTTTTGCCGGATGATGATAGAAGTTTTCTGTAGATGACAGGATAAAAAGGAGTGAAGAGATGTTAAAGATTTTTAAGAATTTAAAACCATTTGCAGGTTCTGTACTGGCAATACTGCTTTTATTGATTGTCCAGGCAAACTGTGAACTTTCGCTTCCTGCGTATACTTCGGATATCGTAAATGTAGGGATTGCCTTAAAGGGTGTAAATGATACTGTTCCGAGACATTTGTCCGAGGAAACAATGGCGGGACTCATGGCATCAGGCAATGAACAGTTAGGGTATCTGATGGAGCAGTCGTATGAAAAAAATGAAGAAGGGTATTATGATTTATCAGAAAATGCAGATACGGATGTGTTGTATGACATTTTCAAATCCATGATGCCGAATCTTCCGGAAGATAATCTGGATTCGGCATTGGGACAGTTTTGTGTTTCGGAATATGAAAAAGTAGGGATGGATTTAACTAATGTTCAGCTTACTTATGTATTAAAAGCCGGAGGCAGGATGCTTTTTCTGGCATTTGCGGCAATGGGGTGTGCCATCCTGGTAGGACTGCTGGCTTCAAGAACGGCAGCAGGTGTAGGTATGAGGCTTCGTGAACAGGTATTTGAAAACGTAGTTCATTTCTCTAATGTGGAGATGGAGAAATTTTCAACCGCATCCCTGATTACCAGAAGTACAAATGATATTCAGCAGGTACAGATGGTAACGGTCATGCTCCTTCGAATGGTGCTGTATGCACCGATACTTGGAATTGGCGGTGTTTTTAAGGTGCTTCAGACGGATGTGTCCATGAGCTATATTATAGCTGTTGCAGTAATCTGCGTTATTGGTGTGGTTGCAGTCCTTTTTGTGGTTGCCATGCCAAAATTCAAACTGATGCAGAAGTTAGTTGACCGTGTAAACCTGGTGGCAAGGGAAATTCTCACTGGTCTTTCAGTAATTCGTGCGTTTTCCCGTGAAACGTTTGAAGAAGAACGGTTTGATAAGGCAAACCGTGACCTTATGAAGACGCAGCTTTTTACAAACCGGGCAATGACATTCATGATGCCTGTCATGATGTTCATTATGAATG
>JAQXXN010000238.1 GCA_029226085.1 Thermoflexaceae bacterium | reverse complement strand
AAAAATCGGAGGGATTTATGAAGAGGAAGTGATGGCAACCAATTCGCAGACAGTTACTGATTCCGTCAGGGAAGATGGTTTTCTTTATGGAGTTCCTTTTACAACAAACACATGGTTTATGTATTACGATAAACGGGTTTTTTCTGAGGAAGATGTAAAGAACCTTGACACGATGCTGGAAAAAGGTGTGGTTTCTTTTCCTTTTACGAATTCCTGGTATCTGCCTTCGTTTTACATTGGAAACGGATGTACTTTATTTGAAGATGGTACCGTAGAAGAGGCAGGCGTGGATTTTACCGGTGAGAAAGCATACGAAGTAACGGATTATCTGATCGATCTGCTTGCGAATGCTAATTTTGTAGTTGATGCAGATGGTTCAGGTATGGCTGGGCTTCGTGATGGAAGTATTAATGCCATGTTTACGGGATCCTGGGATGCAGCCAGTATAAAAGAGATTCTGGGAGAGAATATGGGGGTTGTGTCTCTTCCTACTTACACATTAAATGGGGAAGAAAAACAGATGATGGCTTATGCTGGTTCTAAGGCGATTGGTGTGAATGCAACTTCAGATCATATGGTAGCGGCCATTCAGTTGGCAATTTATCTTGGATCATCAGAAGCACAGAAACTGCATTATGAATTGAGAAGTGTGGTACCATGCAATACAGAACTTCTGCAGGACGCAAGTATTGCTTCTGATATGCTGGTAGCTGCACAGAATGACACATTTGACAATACTTCGATTCTTCAGCCTTTTGTAGGTGCAATGGCCAATTGCTGGACTCCTGTGGAAAATATGGGAAAGGGAATTCGAAACGGAAGTGTTACTCATGACAATTCCAGAGAGCAGACAGATGGAATGAATGAAGCAATGAATAGTGATGGGATTTAAAAGCGAGGTGAAAAATTATGAAACTATTTAAGAAAAAAGTAAATGAATTTCCCTCTCCTTATACGGTATCAGCAGCGGTAAAAAATGGAGCGGTAGAAACCAGAATGTCTATGCTTGTGATGGGATTAGGAAATATTGTACATAAGCAAGTGCTGAAAGGCCTGATGTTTTTGGTAATTGAAATTGCATATCTGGCATTTATGATTACCAATGGCTTTCATTGTCTGGCCATGCTGCCATCTCTTGGAACCATAGAACAGGAAGAAGTCTGGAATGAGGCATTACAGATTTATGAATATACACAGGGAGATAATTCGGTATTGATCCTTCTGTATGGCGTGGCAACCGTTATGCTGACACTGCTTATGGTTTATCTGTGGAGAGAATCTCTGAAAAGTGCTTATTGTGTTGAATGTCTGGATAAGGCGGGAAAACATGTGAATACCTTTAAAGAAGATTTACAATCTCTTCTTCATGACAATATACATAAACTCCTGATGACACCTTCTTTGACCTTTATTTTTGGTCTCACAGTGTTACCTTTGATTTTTATGATCTGTATGGCATTTACGAATTACAGTAAGATTGGTAATCATCTGGTTCTGTTTGACTGGGTTGGACTGGATAACTTTAAAACACTGTTTGATTCCAACAGTATTTTGGGAAGTACGTTCTGGTCTGTGTTGATATGGACAGTAGTCTGGGCTTTTTTTGCCACGTTTACAAATTATATTTTTGGTATGATTCTGGCAATGGTAATTAACAGAAAAGATACAAAGGCAAAAGGATTCTGGAGATTTTGTTTCGTATTATCCTGTGCAGTTCCTTCTTTTGTATCATTGCTGATTATGAGAACGATGCTTCAGCCGAATGGAGCAGTGAATGTTTTACTTAGAAATCTGGAATTGATCGGAGTGGACAGCTCGCTTCCTTTCTTTACAGATCCGCTGTGGGCAAGAGTGACAGTTATTGTGATTAATATCTGGGTTGGTGTTCCATATACTCTGCTTCAGCTTACCGGTGTCCTTCAGAATATTCCAGAAGAACTGTATGAGGCAGCAAGAGTTGACGGCGCAAATGTTTTACAGATTTTTACTAAAATTACACTTCCGTATATGCTGTATATTACGACTCCTTATCTCATTGCAACATTTACAGGAAATGTAAATAATTTCAATATTATTTATCTTTTGTCCGGAGGCGATCCGGTGACGAACCTGGCTTCTACGGCAGGAAGTACGGATCTTTTGGTAACCTGGTTATATAAGCTGACGATTGATAAGCAGTACTATAATATCGGTGCGGTAATCGGTATTCTGACATTTGTGATTCTGGCAGTTGGTGCATTACTTACTTATCACAATAGTAAGTCATATAAGGAAGAAGGGGGATTCTAAAGATGGCGGCAAAGATACAAAAATCTGCTAAAAGGACGCGGTTGATAAATAATGTTATTGTACATGGGATACTGGCAGTGTTGGCATTTATTTGGGTGTTTCCAATTGCATGGGTAGTTTTGACGAGTTTCAGAGCTGAAAAAGGTTCTTATGTATCCACGTTTCTTCCTCAGGGATATACGCTGGACAATTATAGCAGACTGTTTGCAGATACTACAGTACTGAATTTCCCTAAAATGTTTGGCAATACCTTATTTATTGCAATTTGTTCCTGCATTTTGTCTACATTTTATGTACTGGCTGTGTCCTATTGTTTGTCCAGACTTCGCTTTAAGATGCGTAAACCGTATATGAATATGGCCATGATTTTGGGATTATTCCCTGGTTTCATGTCTATGGTGGCCGTATATTTTATTTTAAAAGCTCTTGGACTTTCAGAAGGAGGTCTTATCCGGCTGGCATTAATTCTCTGTTATTCGGGAGGAGCCGGACTTGGTTTCCAGATTGCAAAAGGATTTTTTGACACGATTCCTCTGGCAATTGATGAGGCGGCTCTGATTGATGGCTGTACCCGCTGGCAGATTTTTACGAAAATAACTTTGCCTTTGAGTAAGCCGGTAATCGTTTATACAGTTTTGACTGCTTTTATAGGACCGTGGGTTGATTTTATTTTTGCAAAGGTAATCTGTCGTGCAAACGCAGACTATTATACTGTGGCGATCGGTCTTTGGAAAATGCTGGAAAAAGAATACATTGACAGTTGGTATACTTGTTTCGCGGCAGGTGCTGTACTGATTTCTATCCCAATAGCAATTCTTTTTATGTTCCTTCAGAGGTATTATGTGGATGGAATGTCAGGAGCTGTAAAAGGCTGAGTATGAATATGCGGGATATTGCGGTACAGCACTGCAATATCCCTGTTTTGAATTCAAATAAAACAGAAAAAGGGGAACAAAATGAAAAGATCAAGTGGAGTGTTGCTTCCGATTTCAAGTATTCCTTCGAAATATGGAATCGGAGCGTTTTCAAAAGAAGCGTATCAGTTTATTGATCAGTTAAAAGAAGCAGGACAGACATACTGGCAGATCCTTCCTTTAGGACCGACCAGTTATGGGGATTCACCGTATCAGTCCTTTTCTACATTTGCAGGAAATCCTTATTTTATTGATCTGGAAAAACTGATTGAAGAAGGGGTATTATCGGAAGAGGAATGTTGTGCATGCGACTTTGGTGATGACCCGGCGTGTGTTGATTATGGGAAAATTTATCAGGAACGCTTTCGGCTTCTAAGAAAGGCCTATGAAAGAAGCGAAATCTACAAGAATCCGGCTTTTTTTGAATTTGTTCAGGAAAATGATTTTTGGCTGGAAGATTATGCTTTGTTTATGGCAGTGAAAAATTGTTTTGGCGGTGCTGCGTGGAATGAATGGGCCGAGGATATCCGGTTAAGGTGGGGATTTGCACTCGATTATTATCGGGAAAAATATTATTATGAAATTGAATTCTATAAATACTTGCAGTTTAAATTTATGGAACAGTGGAAAGATTTAAAAGCATATGCCAACACAAATGGAATCTATATCATTGGAGATATTCCGATTTATGTGGCTTTTGACAGTTCGGATGCATGGGCCAATCCGCAGCTTTTCCAATTTGGTTCGGATAATCTTCCTACTGCTGTTGCAGGGTGTCCTCCAGATGCATTTTCTGAGACCGGACAGTTGTGGGGAAATCCATTGTACCGTTGGGATTATCACAAATATACAGGATATGACTGGTGGACAAAACGAATGGCACATTGTTATAAATTGTATGATGTTGTACGAATTGACCATTTCCGTGGATTTGATGAGTATTTTTCGATTCCTTATGGATCTGATACTGCTATGAACGGGCATTGGGAAAAAGGACCAGGAATGGATCTGTTTTGGACACTGGAAAGAAATCTTGGAAAAAGAGAAGTGATTGCGGAAGATTTGGGGCTTATGACTCCTTCGGTGGAACAGCTTGTGCGTGACAGCGGATATCCGAATATGAAAGTTCTTGAATTTGCTTTTGAACCGGGAAAAGAAACGGGATATCTTCCTCATGAATATGATAAAAATTGTGTTGTTTATACAGGAACGCATGATAATGATACGATTGTATCCTGGTACAAAGATTTGGAAAAAGAGGAAAAAAGTTTTTTGAATGAATATATGGATAATGCCAACACTCCGAATGAGGAAATTCACTGGGATATGATAAAATTGGCTATGATGAGTACTGCAAATGTATGCATCATCCCAATGCAGGACTATCTGGGATTGGGAAATGAGGCAAGAATAAATCGACCTTCTACTTTAGGAATCAATTGGAAATGGCGTCTGAAAGATGGAGAAATAACAAAAGAACTGATGGCAAAAATCCGAAAACTTACAAAACGGAGTTTTCGGATGAAAAGGGTATCATAGGAACATGAATCAACAGGAATTTGTCAGGAAAAATGCAGAAAGGAATTGAAAAAAGAAGTGTACAAGAATTATATTTTTGATTTTTATGGAACTCTGGCAGATATTCATACGGATGAGGAAAGGCAGGAAGTATGGGAAAAAATGTCTTTGTTTTATGGCTATTATGGTGCACTGTACACTCCGGATGAATTAAAAAAAGCGTACTTGTCTCTGGCAGAGTGTAAAGCAATTTCCGTGTATGGATATGAGGCGTATCCGGAAATCCGAATAGAAGAAGTGTTTCAGAAGTTATTTGCTGCCAAAGGTGTTTTATCAGATGAGGGACTTGTACTTCATGCAGGACAGTTTTTTCGGATATTGACTACGGAATATATCCGGCTTTATGATGGCGTGATTCCTATGTTAGAACAGCTTCGAATACAGGGAAAAAAGATTTATCTGTTATCCAATGCACAGCGTATTTTTACAGAATATGAAATGCAGATGTTGGGAATTACCAGATATTTTGATGGGATTCTGATATCATCGGACTATGGTGTAAAAAAGCCGGATCCGACTTTTTTTAAAGTATTACTGGAGCATTATCAACTGCAGCCCAAAGATTGTATTATGATAGGAAATGATGCAAAAACGGATATTGCAGGGGCTGCCAGTGTTGGGATGGATACTTGTTATATGCATTCAAATCTTTCACCGGAGTATGAGTTTCCGGTTAGCGCTACTTATACACTGGAAAAAATGAATATGGATCAATTGTGTCAGTTATTGAAAAGCAAGGAACGAACAGAGAGGAAAACAGAAAAATAATGAAGACAGCAGCAGAATGGAAAGAATACTATACAGATCCGGAATTTCATAAAAAGTATACCTATGAAGAACATAATCTTGGTGTGCAGTGCAGTGAAAAAGGGACAGCGTTCCGAATTTGGAGTCCTTGTGCAGAATTCGTGACGCTTCGTCTTTACGAAGACGGCAGCCAGGGAATTCCATATCTCTATATACCAATGAAAAGAGAAGAAAAAGGCGTATGGAAGTATGAGACTGTGCAGGAACTCCATGGGATATATTACGATTACGAAGTAATGATTGATGGAGAAGTTCAGGAAACAGCAGATCCTTATGCAAAGGCCTGTGGAATGAATGGAAAGCGCAGCATGGCTGTAAATCTGACAAAGACAAATCCAGATGGTTGGGAGAATGATAAAGCACCAGAACAACCTGTGGAAACGATTATCTATGAACTTCATATCAAAGAATTTTCCTGGGATAAAAGTGGTGGATTTCCTGAGGAATACAGGGGAAAATATAAGGCATTTCTGTGTGAAGATACAACGCTTTTCGATGATGGAATTCATAAGACAGGGTGTGCATATTTGAGAAATCTTGGGATTACCCATGTACA
>JAQXXN010000237.1 GCA_029226085.1 Thermoflexaceae bacterium | reverse complement strand
GATTTTACAGTATTTTTCCGAACATCCGGATCAGGATGTGTGTGTAAATGACATACATGAATTTTTAAAGGGAAACGCCATGGATGTGAATATTACCACCATTTACCGCTATCTGGATAAATTGGTGGAACAGGGAATCGTGTTAAAAACGGTTCACGGAAGAAAGGAACAGGCAACCTATCAGTATATGGACGGAAGGCTGGAATGCTGTCATCATCTTCACATGAAATGTAAAGAATGTGGCAGGATACAGCATCTGGATTGTGGATTCATGAAAGAGATAGCAGAACATATCGGCGAGGAACATGGGTTTGTTATAGACTGCCGGGATTCGGTGATTACCGGTCTGTGCCGGGAATGCAGCACAAAAAATAAAGGAGTGTCAGAATGAGAAGAATAAGTAAAATCATGCTTTGCATGGTTATGATATTAATACTGGGAATGATTTCGGGATGTGCGGCGAATAACAAGGAAAGCATGGCAGCAGATGACGGGAAAATCCATGTGATGTGTACCACATTTCCGATATATGACTGGACACGTCAGATTGTGGGAGAAGACAATGAGGATGTGGAGGTTACGCTGCTCCTGGATAATGGAACGGATATGCACAGCTATCAGGCCGCCGCAATGGATGTGGCAGAGATTTCATCCTGCGACATTTTGATTTATGTAGGCGGAGAATCGGAAAATTGGGTGGATGACATTGTAAAGGATGCAGTCAATCAGGATATGAAAGTAATACGACTTCTTAATGTACTGGGAGAAAATGTGCACGAAGAAGAGGTCATTGAAGGAATGCAAGAAGAAAATCATGAGGAAGAACATGCACAGGAAGGGAAAGAGGAGTCAGAGGAAGAAGAATATGATGAGCATGTCTGGCTTTCGCTAAAAAATGCCGGAATACTGTGTGAAACAATTAAAAATGTACTGTGTGAGGCAGATTCCTCTAATGCAGATATTTATGAGGCTCATTATGCAGAGTATTCTGCACAATTAAAAGAACTGGATGCAAGATATGAAAAGATGACAGGAACTTCTGCAAGAAAAATCATTTTGTTTGGTGACCGTTTTCCGTTCCGTTATCTGACGGAAGATTATGGAATCCGTTACTATGCGGCATTCCCGGGATGCAGTGCGGAAACGGAAGCAAGCTTTGAAACAGTGGCATATCTTGCAAAAAAAATGGATGAGGAAAATCTTCCGGCAATTCTTGTGATTGAAAATTCAGATAAAAAGTTAGCACAAACCATTCTTTCCAATACGGCGGATAAGAACCGTGAAATCCTTGTAATGGATTCCATGCAGTCTGTGGGAAAAGAAGAAATGAAAAATGGCGTAACCTATCTGTCCATTATGGAAGAAAATTATGAAACCTTATCAAAGGCGCTGAACTAAAGCAAGAACAGGGAAGGAATGTATCATGTCATATATCGTATGTAAGGATGTTACACTGGGATATGAAGGAAAAACCATATCCCATAATATCAATTTTACCGTGAATCCGGGTGATTATCTATGTATTGTAGGGGAAAACGGTGTGGGAAAAAGCACACTGATAAAGACTCTTTTAAACCTGAAAAAACCTCTTAGCGGAGAAATTATCCGTGGGGATGGGATTAAAGAGTATGAAATCGGATATCTTCCCCAGCAGACCGTGGTTCAGAAAGATTTTCCGGCATCGGTCAGGGAGGTTGTGCTGTCGGGATGTTTGAACCGGTGCGGCTTAAGACCGTTCTATTCCAAGGCAGAGAAACAAATCTGTGAAGAAAACATGGAACGCATGGGAATTGCTGAACTTAAAAATACATGTTACAGGGAACTTTCCGGTGGGCAGCAGCAACGGGTGCTGCTGGCAAGGGCATTATGTGCAGCAAGAAAAATCCTGCTTCTGGATGAACCGGTTGCAGGCCTGGATCCGAGGGTTACCATGGAAATGTACGAACTGATTAAGGATTTGAATAAGGAAGGCATTACCATTATCATGGTATCTCACGACATTGATGCTGCTGTAAAATATGCCACCCATATTCTTCACATGGATAATAAACCGGCATTTTTCGGTGTTACGGCAGACTATCTGGGAAGTAGTATTTATCAGTCATTCATGAAAAAAGGAGGAAAGGAAGATGAATAATATGTTTGATATACTTTCGTTTTACTTTTCGTATCCTTTCGTAAGATATGCATTGATTGTAGGAACCTTAATCGCATTATGTTCGTCCCTTCTTGGAGTGACACTGGTGTTAAAGCGGTATTCCTATATCGGAGACGGGCTTTCCCATGTGGCATTCGGTGCAATGTCCGTGGCGGCTGTACTGGGACTTTCAGATAACATGGTGATTGTTCTTCCGGTAACTGTTATAGCGGCAATTCTCATGTTACAGGCAGGACAGAAGGTAAATATTAACGGGGATGCGGCAATCGCCATGATTTCCGTGGCGTCTCTTGCAGTAGGTTATCTTCTCATGAACCTTTTTTCTACTTCATCCAATATTTCAGGAGACGTATGCAGTACCTTATTTGGCTCTACGTCCATTCTGACACTGAATATGTCGGATGTATGGTTATGCATTGTTCTTTCCGTGGTTGTACTGTTTGTTTATGTGTTTTTTTACAACAAGATTTTTGCCATAACATTTGATGAGAATTTTGCACGGGCAACGGGAATCCGTGCCGGAGCTTACAATTTCCTTACGGCAGTAATCATAGCAGTCATTATTGTGCTGGCAATGAATCTTGTAGGTTCTCTTCTTATTTCGGCACTGGTGATATTTCCGGCACTTTCCGCAATGCGGATTTTCAAAAATTATCGTATGGTGGTTATTTGTTCGGCTGTCATTTCAGTGGTATGTGCCGTGGCAGGAATTATTATTTCCATTCTGGCATCCACTCCGGTGGGTTCCACGATTGTAGTGGCAGACCTGGTTGTTTTTCTGTTATGCCATGTGGCGGGAAAGATAATGGCGAAAGGATAACAAAAGGATAACAAAAGAAAATAGGTATCATGGAGCAGTCTCATTAGTTTTGGGACTGCTCTTTTTTAATTTGAATCAAATTTTTACCGGTCTGCATTAAATTAAAAAAAATGGGAATAAGTATAATATCAAAATTGGGAGGCGTATCATGAAAAAATTTACTTATACAATCACAGACCCTGTGGGAATTCATGCAAGACCGGCAGGAATGCTTGTAAATGCAGCAAAATCCTGCGGCGCAAAGGTAACGGTTTCCTGTAACGGAAAGACAGCGGATGCTTCGAAATTAATGGCACTGATGGGACTTGGCATTAAAAACGGGATGGAAGTGGAAGTTATGGTTGAAGGCGAGAATGAGGATAAGGCATTTATTGAAATCAAGGACTTTTTTCAAAATAACCTGTAAGGCGGCGGTATGAGTATGGGCATGAAAACATATGCAGGAAAGACTGTTTTTGGCGGAATTGCCATTGGAAAAATACGTATTGAAGGCAAAGGGAAAACGATTGTCAAGCGCTGCCGCATAGAGAATGTGGAAGAAGAAATAAAACGGTATCATGATGCAATGAAAAAAGCATCGGACCAGCTGAAAAAGATACATGAAAAAGCGGTATCAGAGGTTGGTGAGGTCAATGCGCAGATTTTTGAAGTACACATGATGATGATAGAAGATGATGATTATGTGGAATCCGTGGAAAACATCATACGGACACAGAACATGAATGCAGAGTATGCAGTAGCGTCCACGGGGGATAATTTTGCAAAATTATTTTCCGGAATGGAGGATGAATATTTTCGGGCAAGAGCGGATGATATCAGGGACATATCAGACCGGCTTCTAAAAATACTGGCAGATTCCAATGAAAAGGATTCTGGCGAAACAATGGTGGAAGAAGAGAAAAGCAGTGATAATACCACGCTTCTTACAGAAAAGCAGGAACCGGTTATTCTTGCGGCACAGGAATTAACGCCCAGTGAAACCGTCCAGATGGACAAAAGCATTCTGCTTGGTTTTGTGACGCAGTACGGTTCCGTTAATTCCCATACGGCAATTCTTGCCAGAACCATGAATATTCCTGCAATCACAGGAATTGAGCCAAGACCGGACTGGCATGGGAAAATGGCAGTGGTGGATGGTTTTGGGGGAGAACTGATTATAGAACCGGACGAAAAGACACTTTTGCAGTATCAGGAGAGATTAAAGCAATTAAAGGAAGAGGAAGAACAGGCAAAGAAACTCATCGGTCTGGAAAACATCACAAAAAGCGGTAAAAAAATCAAGGTTTATGCCAATATAGCCAATGTATCGGATTTGTATTCCGTACTCCATAATGACGTGGAAGGAATCGGGCTTTTCCGCAGTGAGTTTTTATATATGGAAGGAAGCACACTGCCGGATGAGGAAAAGCAGTTTGCGGCCTATAAGCAGGTGGCACAGACCATGGGAGGAAAGAAAGTCATCATTCGTACCATGGATATCGGAGCCGATAAAAAACTGTCTTATCTTGATCTTGGTGAAGAGGAGAATCCTGCAATGGGATATCGTGCAATCCGTATCAGCATAAAACAACCGGAACTTTTTAAGACACAGCTTCGTGCCATATACAGGGCAAGTCTTTATGGAAATGTGTCCATCATGTATCCCATGATAACTTCATTATGGGAATTGGATAAAATCATGGAAATTGAGAAGGAAGTACAGGATGAGTTAAAAGAGGCAGGAATTGAATGGAAGAAAATGGAACGTGGAATCATGATTGAAACGCCTGCGGCTGCCATTATCAGTGATAAGCTGGCAGAAAAGGTTGATTTTTTCAGTATTGGAACCAATGATCTGGTACAGTATACACTGGCAGTTGACAGACAAAACGGCAATATAGGTGATTTCTATAATCCACATCATGAGGCGGTATTAAGGCTCATACAGACAGTAATCCGAAATGGTCATGCCCAGGGAATCTGGGTGGGAATCTGCGGAGAAATGGCATCGGATCTGGAACTTACGGATCTGTTTCTGGATATGGGAATTGATGAATTATCCGTTGCTCCGGTATTTAATCTTGCAATACGAAAGAAAGTACGTGAACATGAATGACAAATAATATGTTTTGGAGGAAATAAAAGTGAAAGACAGGGTTTTTGGCGTCCTGCAGCGTATCGGACGCTCCTTCATGCTTCCAATCGCACTTCTTCCGGTTGCGGGACTGCTGCTTGGAATTGGCGGTTCGTTTACCAATGAAACGATGCTTAGTACCTATGGACTGATTAATATTATGGGACCGGGTACATGGTTTTATTCCATATTGCTGGTTTTAAGAGACGCCGGGCAGATTGTGTTTGATAATCTGCCGATTTTATTTGCAATGGGTGTTGCAATAGGCATGGCAAAAAAAGAAAAAGAAGTTGCGGCGCTTGCGGCGGCGATTTCCTTTTTTGTCATGCATGAGGCAATCAGCGCCATGATACAGATAAACGGAGGAACAGAAAATCTTCTGGCAGGCGCCTTCGGGGATGTAGTCGGTATTACCTCCCTGCAGATGGGAGTATTTGGTGGTATTATTGTGGGACTTGGTGTTGCGGCGCTTCATAACCGGTTTTACCGGATTGAACTTTTGCAGGTATTATCCTTTTTTGGAGGAACAAGATTTGTTCCGATTGTCTGTGCATTAACCTATACGGTTGTCGGTATTTTACTCTATTTTATATGGCCGCCGGTGCAGAATGTCATTACGGCAGTAGGAAATGTGGTCTTAAATTCCGGATATGTGGGGACGTGGCTTTACGGGTTCATGGAACGGGCATTGATACCGTTCGGACTTCATCATGTATTTTATATTCCCTTCTGGCAGACTGCAGTGGGAGGAACCATGGAGGTTGCAGGAAATCTTGTTGAGGGTGCCCAGAATATATTCTTTGCACAGCTTGCAGACCCATCCGTGGAACAATTTGCGGTTTCTGCCACAAGATTCATGGCCGGAAAGTTTCCACTTATGATTTTCGGACTTCCGGGAGCGGCACTTGCAATGTACCGCACTGCGGATTCTGATAAAAAGGGAAAAGTCTTTGGACTTCTTTTGTCGGCAGCACTGACTTCCATGATTACGGGAATTACGGAACCGCTGGAATTTACGTTTCTTTTTGTGGCACCGCTTTTATATGTGATTCATTGTGTGCTTGCAGGCACGGCTTATATGCTGATGCATATTTTTAATGTGGGTGTTGGAATGACATTTTCCGGAGGACTGATTGACTTGTTCCTGTTTGGAATCCTTCAGGGAAATGCAAAAACTAACTGGATATGGGTTGTCATCGTGGGAGCCGGGTATTTTATTGTATATTATTTTCTGTTTTCATTCCTCATCAGAAAATGGAATCTTAAGACACCGGGACGAGGAGAGACAGAAGAGATAAAGTTATATAACAGGGCAGACGTGGAGGAACAGAAACATAGCTCAGAAAGAAAAGGAAATAATATAACAACAGAAGACATTATTTCCATTAATCTGTGCAATGGACTGGGAGGAAAAAAGAATATTTCGGATGTGGACTGCTGTGCCACAAGACTGCGCTGTACCGTTCATGATGCGGCAAGAATTCAGGATGATTTGTTAAAATCCACCGGTGCTTCCGGTGTCATTCATAAGGGGAACGGAGTCCAGATTGTTTTCGGACCAAAGGTAACGGTTATCAAATCCAATCTTGAGGATTATCTGGAGAAAGCACCGGATAAGTATTTTGAGAGAAATTCCGACAGCAGCTTCATGACGGTGGAAGAAACGGAATCATTCACTAATCCGGATGGAAGATGTGTGATTGCGAGTCCGGTAAGCGGCATTGCATCCGGGATAGAAAATACGCCGGATCAGGCCTTTGCTGGGAAACTCATGGGTGACGGAATGGTAATCTATCCATCGGGTTCTTCGATTCTGGCACCTTTTGACGGTACGGTGGAAATGGTTTTTGACACCAGACATGCAATCGGTCTTCGCAGTGAACAGGGCATAGAGCTTTTAATTCATGTGGGAATCGATACGGTAAAGTTTGGGGGACGAGGATTTGAGGCACTGGTTTCGGACGGAGAAAAAATCAGAAAGGGACAGACACTGCTTCTGTTTGACCGTAATCATATCCGGGCCAATGCGGTATCGGATGCAACGCCGGTAATTGTAACCAATATGCAGGAGCATTGGAAGATTAAGATGTTAAAAACGGGTAATGTAAAGGAGCTGGAAGATTTGTTTGAGGTTGAGACAGAAAACATAAAATCTTCATGAAAATGTAATTTAATTTTCCGGACGAGTATGGTATAATTATCACATTAGCTAAATATTAGGAGATACAGCAAAAGGAGATACTTTCATGAGTGAGAATTACATTGAACAGATTGTGCCTTGTAAACCGCCGAAGGGGACAGGGGCAGTTAAAGTACTTTTGGTAGTTTTATGCGTGATATCCTGCATATTAATTCTGATTCCGTATGTCGGGGTATTTCTGACTGCGGCAGTGATTATTTTTACAATTTTTATTTTCCGTGGTTATAATTATGAATATGAGTACACTTATGTGGACGGAGAACTGGATGTGGACAAGATTATTGCAAAGTCCAAAAGAAAGAGACTGAATTCATTTGATTTTAAGAGACTGGAGCTTGCTGCACCGGTTGGTTCTCAGGAAGCAATGCGTCTGGAACAGGGAAAATACAAAACCTTTGATTATACGTCGAATATGCCGGATGCCAGAGTTTATGTGGCTTATGTGATGAATAACAATGAGATGGTCAGACTTTTGTTTGAGCCAAATGACAGTATGTTAAAGGAAATTAATTACATTTCGCCAAGAAAAGTCATTATGTAATTGACTTTTGAATTTATATCTGATAAAGTATATAAAATTTATCAAAAAATAAATAAAATACGAAAAGGAGAGAAAAGAAAATGGGTAAGATTATTGGTGAAGGCATTACTTTTGATGATGTGCTTTTAGTGCCGTCCTATTCGGAAGTAACACCAAACATGATTGATTTATCAACGTATCTGACAAAGAAAATTAAATTAAACATTCCTATGATGAGTGCCGGAATGGATACGGTTACGGAACACAGAATGGCAATTGCCATGGCTCGTCAGGGTGGAATCGGTATTATTCATAAAAACATGTCAATTGAGGCTCAGGCAGAAGAGGTAGATAAGGTAAAGAGATCCGAAAACGGCGTCATTACCGATCCGTTTTATCTTTCCCCGGAGCATACGTTGGAAGATGCCAATAATCTTATGGCAAAGTTTCGTATTTCCGGAGTCCCGATTACGGAAGGCAGAAAGTTAGTAGGTATCATTACAAACCGTGATTTAAAGTTCGAAAAGGATTATTCCAAGAAGATTCGCGAATGTATGACCAGCGAAGGTCTTGTTACGGCTAAGGTTGGCATTACACTGGAAGAAGCCAAGGAAATTCTTGCCAAGGCACGTAAGGAAAAGCTTCCTATCGTGGATGATGACTTTAATTTAAGAGGACTTATTACAATAAAGGATATTGAGAAGCAGATTAAGTATCCGATGTCTGCCAAGGACGAGCAGGGAAGACTTCTCTGTGGTGCGGCAGTAGGTATTACCAAGAATGTAATGGAGCGTGTAAAGGCGCTGGTTGAAGCTAAGGTGGATGTGATTGTTGTGGATTCCGCACACGGACATTCCAAGAACATCATCAATACAGTAAGAGAGATTAAGGAAGCATTTCCACAGCTTCAGGTGATTGCAGGTAATATTGCAACAGGCGAGGCTGCACGTGCATTAATTGAAGCCGGTGTGGATGCTGTTAAGGTTGGTATCGGACCGGGTTCCATCTGTACCACAAGAATTATTGCAGGTATCGGCGTTCCGCAGGTAACGGCAATCATGGATGCATATAGTGTAGCCAGGGAATATGGAATTCCGGTTATTGCGGACGGTGGTATTAAGTATTCCGGAGACATGGTAAAGGCAATTGCAGCAGGTGCCAATGT
The DNA here is from genome assembly GCA_029226085.1 of Thermoflexaceae bacterium. Lineage (GTDB taxonomy): Bacteria > Bacillota > Clostridia > Lachnospirales > Lachnospiraceae > MGBC120314. The sequence continues at coordinate 10,210 of JAQXXN010000237.1, read as the reverse complement.
CTGCATGATGGGAAGTATCTTTGCAGGATGTGATGAGAGTCCGGGAACATTTGAATTATTCCAGGGCAGAAAGTATAAGGTATATCGCGGAATGGGTTCCATTGCAGCCATGGAAAATGGTTCGAAGGACAGATATTTCCAGACAGATGCCAAGAAGCTGGTTCCGGAAGGCGTAGAAGGACGTGTGGCATACAAGGGAACAGTGGAAGATACTGTATTCCAGCTGGTAGGAGGTATCCGTTCCGGTATGGGTTACTGTGGCACACCGAATATTGAAGCATTAAAGGAAAATGGCAGATTTGTAAAGATTTCTGCTGCATCACTGAAGGAAAGTCATCCACATGACATTCATATTACCAAGGAAGCTCCAAATTACAGTGTGGATGAGTAAGATTTCATGACCGGACAGGGAGGAAGTACTTTTGCGGGATGAAGCATTCAACAAAAATGATATTGACGGAAGCTTTTTCAGGGAAGCTCTCTCAAAGATTGGACATTACCGAAATGTGAAGCATTTTGTACTGGCATATGACTGTATCAGATTTTTTGTGCGGGAGAATATAATCCTTAAAAAAATTTATACGGCAAGGGAATACAAAGCCGATTATTTTGTGTGTCAGATGGCACACGGTGATACGGATGTGATGCTGGGACTCAGCGGAAATATTGAGGCAATGCTGTATCTGGCAGGATGTGTTGCAGAAGAACAGTTTGATGTCATTAATGAGGATGCCTATGATGCAATGTGTGAATTTGTTAATCTGGCAAATGGTAAGTATGCAGCATTTCTGGAGGAAGAAGGCATGGACATGGATGTGGTTGTGCCGATGTGCTGTGAGAACTGCCAGATTACCGCAAACGGTAATTTCTGTATACTTACTCTCCTGGTAAACGGAAAGGAACTGGATATCATATCCGTGGTTGATTTGATTCCATATATGACGTAAGATTTATTGCCGGCTTTTTTGAGCCGGCAATTATATTCATAAAAGAGATTGGATGATTATGAGAAATTTTAAATTAACGATTGAATATGATGGTGGAAGGTATGACGGATGGCAGCGTCTTGGAAAAGATGAATCTACCAATACCATCGAGAATAAAATAACAGAAGTATTAGAGAAAATGTCCGGCATGGAAATAACCCTTTTTGGCGGAATGCGTACGGAAAAGGGCGTTCATGCATACGGACAGACAGCAAGCTTTAAATGTGATACACAGATGAGCTGTAAGGAAATTCTGCATTATCTGAACCGTTATCTTCCAAGGGACATTGCAGTTACGGATGTACGGGAAATGCCGGAACGGTTCCATGCTGCTTTAAATGCCAAGTCAAAGACCTTTATATACAGGATTGATGTAAATGAAGTGCCGGATGTGTTTGAGAGAAAATACAAGTATAATGCATTTAAGAGGCCGGATGTGGAACGGATGGAGGAAGCTTTGGGATACCTGAAGGGAGAGCATGATTTTAAGAAATTCTCGTCCGTCAAGAAAAATAAATCCACGGTAAAGACGGTTTTTGATGCAGGAGTTATAGATGACGGTACGGAAATCCAGCTTTCCATAAAGGCAAATGATTTCCTTCATAACATGGCAAGACTGATCTTTGGAACAATTCTTGCTGTTGGAAGTAGCGAACTTGAGCCGGAAGTAATCAAAACCTATCTGGATGTGAATTCTGTGGAAGCACCGGAGAAGATAGCAGATACCTGTGGATTGTTTTTACAGGAAATTGAATATTAGCATAGAAAAATGCAGCTGAAAATTAAGGCTGCATTTTTTATTTCATGATGCATTTATTATGGTCGATGTGCTGATTGATATAATCTCTTACGGCATCTGAAGAACCGGAAGGAAAATCGGTCTGGTTCAGCATTACAAGCATGTCTCCTTTTTGGAAAAACATATAATAACCAAGTTTATCATAAACGGTGGTAAAATCCTCCCATTTGAAGATTTTCTTATCTTCACTGCCGGTAAATTCGCATAAGATTCCACTATCCATTAAAGTGAATTCACAAGGTGCACTTTCGGAACTGTCTCTGTGGGTAAGATGATACTTGACAGTACTCTTAAACTGGCGGTATACAATAAATGGGTATACCAGAAAAATACAGTATACAATCATTAAAAAAGTGGAACGGTATCCGCAGGCAAAGGCGGCAATACTAATTATGGCAGGAAGCAGGGTTATGATTAGTTCTGTCTTATTCCGAAGAAAACGGTTCCAGAAAACAATTTTTTCATATTGGGCACCGTCTGCCTTGTATGTTGAAGAAAATTTAATATAATCCATGGTCTCAATCCTTTCTGACTCTTGTATATTCTAGCATATACGGAGAAAATAGACAATCATTCAAAATATAAAAATACCATAAAGTTCAAATCTATGTATTTCTTTTTCTTTAAAAATGAAGTATAATAATATAACTGTGGATAAATATAGGAGGTGTGAACGTGTTAGCAAACCTGCAGAGCAAAAATCAAATAATGAAAATCATACAGTGCATGGATGATGAAAGGACATTTTATGAAATTGCAGTAGATATTTTAAAATACATGGAAGAATATCTGAACACCTCACATGCTTATATTTTGCAGAAGAATTTTCAGCAAAAAAATTATAATGTGATCATAAAGTATGACAGGGACGAGCTGTATGAGGACCTGACAACAATTGATGTCCCGGAACTTAAGATATGTGGGAACAGTCTGGTTTATGTGGAAGATACAGAAGAATACGCAAAAGACTTACAATTATTCGGAGCAGCATGCGGTATTATTGCACCAATTTATATCAATAATGCGGCAGTACTGCATCTTCTGATACTGGAAAAGTGTACAAGGAAATTTACAGATACAGAACTGGAATACGTGGAGAATGTTTCTCTGATTTTGCAGGCTATAGCACAGAAGAAAGTTACAGATCGTTCCATGATTTCAACCAACAGTGTTCTGCAATCCATTCTTACCAACATCGGTTCCGGAATACTGGTCTGTGACGTGGAGCAGAATACCGTTCTGTTTAAGAATACAGTGGCGGAGTTTTCGGAAGAAAATATCCGTGTCCTTTCTGATGCAATGAAGAGTATTATGTCGGGGAAAGAATATCTGGTTCCAAAAAGACCGGTGGAATTTTTTGATGCAGAGTCAGGGTTATGGTTTGATGTGAGTTTTTCAAGGTTACAGTGGATTGATGGAAGGGAAGTTGTCCTGATTTCTTCCAATGATGTAACGCTTAAGAAAAAGAACAGCACAAGAAATGCCTTCCAGGCACAGAATGATTTCCTTACGGGTCTTTATAACCGAATGAAATGCGAGATTGATTTGAAAAAGACCGTGGAACAGGCGATAAAGAACAATCAGAAGGGTGCGGTCCTTTTTATTGACATGGATAATTTTAAAAATATCAATGACAGTCTGGGACATGATTATGGAGATGCCCTCCTTAAGGAAATCGGTACCATTCTTCAGGGAATACCGGGACTTCGAAACCATTGCTACCGGATGGGCGGAGATGAGTTTGTTGCCATTGTGACACCGGAGAATCTGGGACTTCTTAAAAAAATTCTGACTAATATAACAACGTCATTTAATAAACCTTGGTATCTGATTGATTCCGAATGTTATTGTACCATGAGCATGGGAGTTGTTATTTTTCCGGAGAACGGAACCGATGTGAACAGCCTGATTAAAAAGGCAGATATTGCGATGTATGAAGCAAAGCGTTCCGGAAAGAACTGTTATGCCTATTACAGTGAGCAGGCCAATGATTCCTCTTACAGAAGACTGGAAGTGGAAAGCAGCATGAGACAGGCTGTGGAAGCTAGTTGTGAGGAATTTGTGGTATTTTATCAGCCGATTATTGACACCTGTACGAATTTATGTACAGGCTGTGAGTCTCTTGTACGATGGGACAGCAAGTCACTGGGATTCATCGGACCTGGAGAATTTATTCCTCTGGCGGAATACCTGGGACTGATTACCGATATCGGTGATTTTGTGCTGGAAACGGCATGCCGGCAGTGTAAGGAATGGAATGAAAAATATAACCCGGATTTTCGGGTAAATGTGAATCTGTCCGTGGTTCAGCTTTTACAGCAGAATGTCGTTAAGCATATCAGCGAGCTGATATTGTCAACAGGGGTGAATCCGGCGAACATTACCCTGGAAATTACGGAAAATCTGGCGATTAATGACATGGAAAGGGTAACTGCCATCATCAGCGGATTAAAGAAAATAGGAGTAAAGATTGCACTGGATGATTTCGGTACAGGATATTCTTCTTTAAATTATATTAAACAGCTGGATTTTGATGTGATTAAGATTGATAAATCCTTCGTGGATGAAATTCTGACAGATGATTATGAAAAAGCATTTGTAAAGCTCATTGTGGATCTGTCACGCCAGATTGGTGTTAAATTGTGCGTGGAAGGTATTGAAAGCAGGGAGCAGTATGAGTTACTGAGGAATCTTCAGGCAGACAGCATCCAGGGATATTATTTCAGCAAGCCGATACCGGCAAAGGATTTTGAAGAGAAATTTTTGGGATAGAATAGTGGATTGATGAAAATCAGGAAATGATTATATGAATATGAAAGAATTTTATAAAAAAGTATTTATTCTGGTGCTTCCGATGGCGTTACAGAATCTTATTAATGTGGGAGTGACGTCATCGGACGTGGTGATGCTTGGAAAAGTAGGGGAGAAGGTACTTTCCGGAGCATCACTGGGCGGCCAGATTTATTTTATCATGACATTAATATTTTTCGGGCTTACTTCTGGGGCATCTGTGCTGACGTCACAGTACTGGGGGAAGCAGGATACAGATACAATTGAAAAAATATTAGGGCTGGCGCTTAGAATTTCCATAACGGTCAGCCTTGTTTTTACTGTGGCAGCATTTGTGTTTCCACAATATCTGATGCGGATTTTTTCATCAGACCCAGAGGTAATCCGGCAGGGGGCAATGTATCTTAGAATTGTGTGTCTGTCCTATGTTCCGGCATCTGTTACCATGGTATATCTGAATGTTATGCGAAGTATTGAGAGGGTGACCGTTTCGACAATTGTATATTTTGTTTCTTTTCTTGCCAATATTATACTCAATGCAATATTTATTTTCGGATTATTTGGATGCCCTGCCATGGGAGTACGTGGTGCGGCACTTGGGACGGTTCTGGCAAGATGTATGGAGCTTTGCATGGTAATTTATTATAATGCCAGAAGAAACAAGGTGGTTCAATTTCGTTTCCGGTATTGGCTGAAAACGGAAAAATGGCTTGTGAAGGATTTTCTGTCATTTTCCCTGCCGGTTGTCATGAATGAACTGTTCTGGGGACTTGGAACATCTGCCAATGCGGCAATACTGGGGCATCTGGGAAGCGCAGTCACTGCGGCAAATTCTGTTACCCAGGTAATCCGCCAGCTGGCGATGGTTGTCTGTTTTGGTCTGGCAAATGCAACGGCAATTCTCATCGGAAAAAGTATCGGAGAAGGAAATATGGAACAGGCAAAAGAGTACGGACGCCGTTTTAAGAATCTTAGCATTGCCCTGGGATGTGCCGGTTCGGCGGTTGTGCTTATGATACGGCCTTTTGCCATGAATTTCGTTTCGGTGTCAGAGGAATCCGTGCGCTATATGGGAATTATGCTTTTTATTATGGCGTATTATGTAATTGCACAGGCATTTAATACGACAATGGTAGTGGGAATATTCCGGGCAGGAGGAGATACCAGATTCGGTCTGATTCTGGATGTATCCACGATGTGGTGCGGTTCCATTATTTTGGGCTTTGTTGCGGCATTTATTTTAAAATGGAATCTGACTGCCGTTTATATGATTGTTATGTGTGATGAAATTATTAAGGTGCCGTTATGCATCTGGCGTTATCGTTCTTATAAATGGCTGAAAGATGTGACAAGATAATATTATGTAAGAAAAGTATGGGTGCTTCTATGAATAAGAGAAATTATAAGAAAGAACTGGATAAAATTATAGAAAAGAATCAGGAAGAAGGAATTGTTCCTACATTGCTTTTACATAGCTGCTGTGCGCCATGCAGCAGCTATTGTATTGAGTATCTATCACAGTATTTTAGGATTACGGTATATTATTATAACCCTAACATTTCGGAACAGGAGGAGTATTTAAAACGTGTCCGGGAGCAGAAGAAACTGATTCAATCCATGCCCGTAAAATATCCGGTTAGTTTTCTGGAAGGAGAATATAAGCCGGAAGATTTTTTTGCAGTTGCAAAAGGACTGGAGCAGTGTCCGGAAGGCGGAGAACGCTGTTTTTTGTGTTATGAACTGCGTCTTTCAAATACTGCGCATAGATGTCGTGAGCTTGGCTTTGATTATTTTACCACTACGCTTAGCATCAGTCCGTTGAAAAATGCAGAAAAACTCAATGAGATAGGGGAAAGGCTTGCAAAAGAGATGGGTATTAGTTATCTGGTTTCGGATTTTAAGAAGCGGGAAGGGTATAAGCGTTCCATTGAATTATCGAAAGAATATGACCTGTATCGTCAGAATTTCTGCGGATGTGCATTTTCAAAAGCAGAAATGCTGAAGAGGGAAAATAAAACGGTCTGAAGAAAGATTAAAAAAGAAAACCCCGGAAGTTTTACTTCCGGGGTAAATTATATAGTGCAGTCGGCGGGACTTGAACCCGCACCCAAGCAATATGGACTAGATCCTTAGTCTAGCGCGTATGCCAATTCCGCCACGACTGCTCAACAATGGTTATGATATCATTTATAAAAAGAAAAGTCAACAAAAAAATTTAAAATATTAAAATTTTATTTCATTAATAGAATTTCATGATTTTATTGCGCCATAACAGTTCCTGTTATATAATTATCACGGAAAGAAAAAGATGGGATTTGGAGGAATTGATTTGAATATACAGACCCAATGCTGCGGAATAGTTTTACTTTTAGTTCTTTTCTATTATTATATTCGTCAGAGAAAAGTACATCTGAATACGGAAAAAGCATTTGTAAGGACATTCTGGGCGTCACTTTTGTGTATTTCCCTGGATGTGTTGTCCATTGTGGCAATCACATACATGGCAAAGCTTCCTCACTGGCTGACAGACATTATCTGCAAGACTTATCCTGCATCCATACTTTTTCTGGCATTATGCTGTTTTCTCTATGTCTGTGAAGATATTTATCTTTCTTCCGGGTATTACCATGTCATAACAAGGATATTTTCAATTCTGGCATTTGCCGGAATTGTACTGATATATGTCCTTCCGATTTATTATCTTTACAAACCGGAAGAAAATCTGCTGTATACTTATGGACCGAGCATCATAACTACATATGTGTTTACGGTAATCTTTCTTTTTACCATTATTCTTATTATGTTTTTATGTAAAAATCACATTAATCCAATCCGGCGGGAAGCAGTCTGTATCTGGATGCTTCTATGGATTATTGCTGCAGTAATCCAGTTTATTAACAATAATCTGCTGCTTGTGGGATATGCGGAATGTGTAGGTATCATGATTATGTACCTGAAACTGGAAAATCCGGAAACCAATATTGACCGGAAAACTAATCTTTTTAACCAGAATGCACTTGGCCTTTACATTCGCCAGCTTTATGCTGAAGGAACCTCTTTTTCCGTGATTTCAATTTTACTGGAGCATTTACTGGAGCAGAATATGGAAACAAGCGAAGATGAAACATATCTTTTGAAATTGTCCCGCTTTTTGTTACAGATTCCAAATGCAAAAGCATTTAAGAATTCAGAAGAGGAAATCATTCTGATACTGGAAGATGTTAATAGAGCAGAGGAATGTCTGTCACAGATTCAGGATTATTTAAAAAATAAATGTCCGCAAGAAAAACAGTGTTCCATGAGACCACATCTTTTATATATTTCCAATGCCTTGAAACTTAGCAAGGGAGAAGATTTATTCTATTTATTACATTATGCATGGGAACAAAATCAAAACAATTTTGATACCATGCTGACAACTGTGGATGATGCCATGATAATAAAAATGTATCAGGAGAAAACCGTTCGCAGGCAGATGATTAATGCCATGGAAAATGATCTGGTTGAGGTTTTTTACCAGCCAATTTTTTCAACAAAAGAGCAGAGATTTACATCTGCCGAGGCACTGGTACGAATCCGGGATGAAAAGGGGAACATTATTCCGCCGGGACGTTTTATTGATATTGCCGAAAAAACCGGCATGATTTTAAGACTTGGTGAGATTGTATTCGAAAAAGTATGTCGGTTTGTAAAGGAAAATCAAATAGAACAGTATGGCATTCATTATATTGAAGTGAACTTATCTGTGGTACAGTGTGCAGATGAGCATCTTGCCGAAAACTATATTAAAATCATGGAAAAATACCATGTGAATCCGGACATGATAAATCTGGAAATTACGGAATCCGCTTCCTTAAGTGCAAAGAAAATTCTACTGGATAACATGAAATGTCTTATGAATTATGGCGTAAAATTCTCTCTGGATGATTTTGGAACAGGACAATCTAATCTGAATTATATCGTTGACATGCCGGTTTCTATTGTAAAATTTGACCGTGAGATGACTAATGCATATTTCGAGAACAACAAGGCACGTTATGTCATGGATGCCGCAATGCACATGATTCATGGAATGAAGCTTCAGATTGTTTCGGAAGGAATTGAAACAAAAGACCAATATGAAACCATGAACCAGCTTGGAATTAGTTTCATACAGGGATATTATTTTTCAAAGCCTGTTCCGGAGAAAGAATTTCTGGAATTTATCCGTAGCCAGAAACATGCAGAATAGGAAGGCATGAAATTTTATGAATATTTTGAAATAAAAATATTAATATAATTGTTGACATTCCAACACAAAATATGTAAAATATATTTTGTTATGCGGAAGTGTCGGAATTGGCAGACGAGCTAGATTCAGGTTCTAGTGGTGGTTTACATCGTGTGGGTTCAAGTCCCATCTTCCGCACTGGAAAAGAAAGCCTTGGGTGGGAACCTGAGGCTTTTCTTTTTCTGTACCGAAGCGTCCCCTAAACTCAAGGCTTAAGGTCTTCGCTTCGTACCCCAATATCCTGTACGCTGAAATCTGGAGGGAAAAATATGACTGTTTTAGAACGCTTTTTTAATTATATTACCATGGATACGCAGTCCGATGAAAATTGTAATAATTGTCCGAGTACGGAGAAACAAAAAGAACTGGCAACTGTCCTTGTGGAAGAAATGAAGCAGATTGGGCTTACAGGCTGCCATATGGATGAAAAGGGTTATGTGTACGGCTGGTGTGAAGCAACAAAGGGACTGGAAATGAGAGCACCAATCGGATTGATTTCCCACATGGATACAGCACCATCTTTTTGCGGAACAGGCGTCCGGCCGCAGATTATAAAAAATTATGACGGAAACGATATTCTATTAAATTCCGAAAAAAATATTGTAATGTCTGTAAGTGATTTTCCGAATCTTCTGAATTACAAGGGAGAAGACCTGATTGTGACGGATGGAACAACGCTCCTTGGTGCAGACGATAAAGCAGGTATTGCCGAAATCCTTACAGCTCTTGAGGAAATCATAAAGAGTGGAGTGCCTCATGGAAGAATCTGTGTGGCCTTTACGCCGGATGAGGAAATCGGAAGAGGTGCAGATTATTTTGACATTAAAAAGTTCGGTGCAGAATATGCATATACCGTGGACGGCGGAGCACTGGGAGAACTGGAGTATGAAAATTTCAATGCGGCAGGTGCAGATATCATCGTGCATGGAGTAAACATTCATCCGGGTGATGCCAAGAATAAGATGAAGAATGCGTCACTGATTGCCATGGAGTTTAATGGAATGCTTCCGCAGGCGGAAATACCGGCACATACGGAAGGGTACGAGGGATTTTACCATCTGTGTGCAATGGAAGGAAATGAGGAAACTGCAAAGCTGCATTACATTATAAGAGACCATGACCGGCAAAAGTTCGAAAAAAGAAAAGAGCTTTTCACAAAATCCGTGGAATTTTTAAATATAAAATATGGCAGGGATACCGTTGTCTGTGAGATGAAAGATTCTTATTACAACATGAAGGAAAAGATTGAACCGCGAATGGATATTATAGAAAGGGCAGCAGAAGCTTTTGAAAAATGCAAAGTCAGTCCGAAGGTCGTTCCAATTCGTGGAGGTACGGATGGAGCACGGCTCTCTTATGAGGGGC
>JAQXXN010000236.1 GCA_029226085.1 Thermoflexaceae bacterium | reverse complement strand
GATCTAATCTTCTGACTTCCGGTACCATTAGTCCTTGCAATACTACCTGTTGTTCTTGTTCATTGACAATGATACCATCTTTCACAGTCAGTTTCTGCGCATATGATGCATCACCTATAGACAATTCAAAGACCTCTTTTTTTTCAACTGGCAGAACAAGTTTTCCATTCCCAAATATCATTAATAAAATGACAAAAATAAAAGGAAATAAAATTAGTGTTAAAAACACCATTATCACTTTTCTTTTCTTCTTTTTCATATACGTCTCTCTCCGATCTTTGTCTTGACAACTTGTGATTGTATTACTCCAATACAAGCTCATATAAATAAAAATCAATGAATCCTGTATTACTTGCATACCAATTCTGAATTCCACAATTTATAAATCCTAAGTCTTCATACAATCTGTGAGCTGGTGTATTACAACATAATGCATCTAATCGAACCGCCTTCATTCGTTTTATTTTCGCCAAATCTATGATTTCATTCACAATTTTCTTTGCAAGACCACATCTTTGCTTCTTTGGATTAATACATAAAATATGAATAACTGCAACCTCATCATCTTTAGCCTCCACATTCCATTGCACAGAATGATAATCCTCATCCTGAAAAAATGTTACTGCTACTGCCGCAGTAATTATTCCATCTTCTTCAGCAAAATACATACTCCCGTTAATGATATACCCTTCTACCATTTCGTCTGTTGGATGCTGTCCGTATATCCATCGACCATATTTATCCATGTTTTCAGTATTATCAATAACATACTTATAATAATTTTCAATTTTTAAGGCATCTCTATATTCGGCTCTCTTTAACATCATTTTCCTCATTTCTTTTCCATGTATTTTTCTCCTTTTTTCAAACCTTTACTTTTTCTCTGCATACACCTTCGCAAAGTGTTCAAAATGCTTTCTGATTGTATCCAGTACCTCTTCTTCTCTCTCCGGTTGTCTGTCATATATATGAATGAGTAGAGAAACCGGTGAAACAAACTCCAATGCAAGTAATTCCGAATCATCCTTCTTTAATATTCCCTTTTCCATCAATTCTGCAAAGATACCTGCATACATTTGCTGCAAATTTTCCAGATGATAGTGAGTTGTAAGCTCTGCCATCCGCTTACTGCGAAACTGCTCCATTGCCAGAATTCGTCTGGTTTTTCGAACGACATCATCGTGCATCGTGAAGTTGATTTTTTCCATAGCATTCTCAATTAACTCATCCATGCTTTGAGGGAAATCTTCCGGTTTCTTCCTTAAACCAAACCCCTCTTCATAATGGAAAATCACCAAATCAATCAGAGAATTAAAAATGTCTTCTTTCCCTTTATAATGTCTATAAAGAGAAGGTCCTTTCAGTCCGGCATTCTCTGCAATCAAATCTACACCAACTCCGTCATAACCCTTCTCTGCAATAAGATCAAGTGCGGCATACAGTATTCTTTCTTTTGTTGACACATCCTTCATCATCTATCCTCCAAATGCGAACGGTCGTTTTCTACATTGTAGCTAACGACCGTTCTCGTTGTCAAGATAAACATTTCACTAAACAGCATAAAAAGGCGCATTACCATTCCTGATAATACGCCTCTTTGCTATTAATCCCATTCTTCCACGAAAATACCAGTCAGTTTCGGAACTCCAAACCTACTTGTAAACAATTCACATTTACACAAGAACGAATAAAATATGTGCCTGCCTTGTTTGCTGAGTGATTCATAATTTCCCTGCCCCTTTGCAAGGATTACATCCGCCTGATTTACTACTTCTTTTGCACCATCAGGAAGCATATCATAAACAGTTCCGGCAATTGGCAGACCATTTGAAATGATTCTTGCCAACTCATTTATTCCCACATACTCCGCATCTTCTTCCGTAGCATCATTCAGCACTTCGCCACCTCGAACCAGTATATTTATTTCAAGATCCGGAAAGCTCTTGTGTAGTTGTTCAAGGAAAAGCTTGTCCAATACAATCTCTCCACAATTATCTGCTATCAGCAAGAAATTGCGTGCACGTTTGCATTGATCTACAAAAGATTGTATCACATCTAAGTCCTTATCATTCCATTCTACCCTATCCAAAAGAGAAAGAAATGTCTCTTCATCCACATGATTCATTGCACCAAAATCTATGTAATTTCCAACACGCGCATATAGCAAAGCCTTTGCAAGCGGATCCTCAGACGCTTCTATTCGATTCCTGACAGAATCCTCCATCGACAGCACCAAATCATTATACTTTTTCTTAATTTCCTGATAAGGAGTCTGCCGCCCAAAATATTTTTGATAGACCTTATTAAACCGGTAAACAAGATATGGCGAGGTATCATCTTCACCTCTGTTGTCTATGATATCTTTTATTTCTTTCAGATATCTCTCATCTTCGGTTAAATGCTTCTGCTTATCGTATAAACACTCCGCACAGCTTTCTATAATTCTCATCTGTTAAACCCATATAATCCAATTGCTCCTCTTTTAGAAGATTGAATTATGCTCCTTCTTAATAACTATTTTTATTCAATATCCCAACTTCCAAATTGTACCTCTGGTGGTTGTTCATCATGTACTCCAATCATTTTTTCCATCCAAATCATATCGAACCACCGATGAAACTTATAGCCGCTATTATGAAATCGTCCTACTACTGAAAAACCCATTGCACTGTGAAAATGAAAACTATCATCATTCAGAAATTCATCCGCTTTCGTTGGACTGGCAATACAAGCATTCATATTCAGTATTCCCATTGCTTTCAATGACTTTTCCAATTGCTTATACAATGCGCTTCCAATTCCCATTCTCTTACAATCATTCTTTACATATACGGTTGTTTCAACAGACCAGTCATAAGCTTTTCTTCCCTTAAAACTGTTCGCATATGCATATCCAACAATTTCGCCAGCTTCAACGGCTTTTATATATGGATACTTATTTGAAAACTGTACAATTCTATTCTCAAATTCTTTTATCGTAGGAACAGTATATTCAAATGATATTGCAGTTTCTTTTACATATGGAGCATATATTTTTAGCAGCTCCTCCGCGTCTTCAATTGTTACTTTTTCAATCTTCATTTTCACATCTTTACCTTTCGATTAGGTCTTCTCTTTATTTTAGCATTACAATTATATCCTCAATCATAACCTTGTCATCAAGCGGCATCCACAGCCACTTGCCATCGTGTAATGATTCTGTCTTTTCATAGATATCCTGCAACGGCTTTGAGATAGATTCTTTTATTTCCTCAAACTTTTCTCTCTCAGCTTTACCATAAATTATCAGAAGATTAACAACATCCTTCTTTGCGTAGAATGTACAAAGCGTTTTCCCGCCTCTACGATATTTATACTCTATTTT
>JAQXXN010000235.1 GCA_029226085.1 Thermoflexaceae bacterium | reverse complement strand
GTGCATCTTCCGGCAAAATATAAAGTCCGTTTTCCGGTGCATCCGGATAAAAATCCCTTGATGAACCCAATTCTTCAATAGAGCACATCATTCCGTTGGATTCCACTCCACGAAGCTTCCCCTTCTTAATCTTAATACCGCCCGGTGTCTTAGAGCCGTCATGTCCTCCGGCAACTCTTCCGCCGTCTAATACAACCGGTACTTTTGCGCCTTCAAATACATTCGGTGCACCGGTTACAATCTGAATGGACTCGGAACCGATATTTACCTGGCAGATTACAAGTTTCTCCGCATCCGGATGCTTTTCCACCTTGGTTACCTGTCCGATTACGATTTTTTCAAGGTCTGCGTCCAGCTTTTCAAAGCCTTCCACCTTGGTTCCTGTCAATGTCATTGCGTCTGTATATTCCTGTGCGGTGCAATCCAGATCAGGAACATATGCTTTTATCCATGATAATGCTGTATTCATTTTCTTTCCCTCCCTGATTAGAACTGCTTTAAGAATCTTGCATCATTTTCATATAACAATCTCATGTCATCAATTTCATACTTTAATAATGCAATTCTTTCAAGACCAACACCAAATGCAAATCCTGTATATTCTTCCGGATCAATGTTACACTTTCTTAATACGTTTGGATGAACCATGCCGCAGCCTAAGATTTCAATCCAGCCGGAGCCCTTACACATCCTGCAGCCCTTGCCGCCGCACTTAAAACAGGTAACGTCCATTTCGGCACTCGGCTCCGTGAACGGGAAGTGATGCGGACGGAATTTAACCTTGGTTTCCGGTCCGAATAATTCCCTTGCAAACTCTGCCAGTGTTCCCTTAAGATCTGCAAAGGTAATGTTCTTGTCAACCACAAGGCCTTCTACCTGATGGAAACATGGTGAATGCGTTGCGTCCACTTCGTCAGAACGGTAAACACGTCCCGGAGCAATCATGCGGATTGGCAGTCTGCCCTTTTCCATCTCATGAATCTGCGTGGAAGAAGTCTGTGTACGAAGAAGAATTTCACTGTTAATGTAAAAAGTATCCTGTTCGTCCTTTGCCGGATGGTTGGCCGGAATATTCAGTGCCTCAAAGTTGTAGTAATCATACTCAACTTCCGGACCTTCCACCACTTCATAACCCATGCCTACAAATATGTTTTCCACGGTTTCCAGTGCCACGGTGTTCGGATGGCTGTGACCGATAAGGTTCTTCTTAGCCGGAAGTGTTACGTCTATGACTTCACGTTCCATCTGGACTTCACGCATCTTCTTAGCCATCTTGTTTCTGGTTGCTTCTAACATTTCCTCAATGGCAGTTCTTGTGTCATTCACAAGCTGGCCGACAACCGGTCTTTCTTCTGCGGCAACATCCTTCATGCCCTTTAATACTTCTGTCAGTTCACCTTTCTTTCCAAGGTATGCAACACGGATTTCATTGAGCTTTTCAAGGGAATCCGAGCTGTTAATCTGAGCCAGGGCCTTTTCCCTGATGCTCTGCAACTTTTCTTTCATCATACATTTCTCCTTGTGATTTGATTTTCGAGGGATTTTTCCAATAAAAAA
The DNA here is from genome assembly GCA_029226085.1 of Thermoflexaceae bacterium. Lineage (GTDB taxonomy): Bacteria > Bacillota > Clostridia > Lachnospirales > Lachnospiraceae > MGBC120314. The sequence continues at coordinate 10,262 of JAQXXN010000235.1, read as the reverse complement.
GTCCCTCAACAAAAAATGTCAAGGGACGGAGCTTACGCTTCGCGGTACCACCCTGATTCCTGTAACCGGGAAATGCCTAAAGCATCCCATACAGGCTCTTATTGTCGTGCTTAACGTACACCAGCCGGTGTTGCCTACTGAAACCAGCATGTTAATACTTAATTCGTTCTGCAACACAGCTCCGGTGGGAACTTCAATCCTTATTGTTACCCCGGGTGCTCTCAGCCGGTGACACCTGGTCTCTGATGGAATAATAAGTATCTACTATACACCTTCATCGCTATTTTATGAAACTATGGTTTATTTTAGCATAAATAAGGATTTTGTCAATAATTCATTTCCATTCCCTTGCAAAACTCTTCAATGGAATGGGTTCTTGCAGCAAGCTTAAGCCATTTTTTCAATATTTCCAGATTTCTTTCCTTTAATATTCTGTTTCGAACCGCTTCCGGAACCGTTCCGTAATCTTCCAAAAGTTCCAGAATGTCCTCTACCCTTCCAGCCTTTCTTCCCTGATATCGTTCTTTCCGTGACCAGTCATTAAAAGCTTTACACATATTAATCCCTCCGTTCTCATTTTTGACAATACTTTTTACCTCATCCAGCATATGAATATTGGTCATTGATGCTATGGCATTATATATATCCTCATCCATGTCACATAACTCTTCCATGTTCTTCTTTACATATACTTCCATCTTATATCTGCTTTTGGAACACTTTAATATCCCAAAAAGATGTTTCAGCTCCGTATCCATTTCTTTGACTGCTTTCTCCGGTAATCTCCGTATGTCCAGAATACAGAGTCTTGAATCCGCTATCATCGGACTGATTATTTCTCTTTCTGTATATGGGATGTTTTCCACGGCCATGAAGTCTTTTAAATTCTTCCCCACATCCCAAGGCTTATCACCGGAATACACACATAAAGTAACATGCGGCACAAGCTTATCTTTTCGTGAAAACCCTGCAACATACTCATCTCCTGAAATAGCTTTTTGCATTCGGTGTACTCTTCTTATCTGCCTCAACTGATCATCATAGCCATAAGCATCATAAATATAATTTCTTACTGCCATTGCAGGGTTAACAGTCGTCTGATTTTCAATGCATAAAACAGCACGAATATGCTCCTTATCTTCACCGTATGACATTTTAACATCATTTCTTTTCTCATAAGTTCCTTTACCGTCTAAATTTACACCTGAAATGACCGGATTGATTTCAAAAAGTTTCTCTGGTTTTATAATTTTTCTTCCGGCCCATATGTTAAAACAGTCTGCAAAATATTCTTTTCTTTTCATACATGTATTAAATGCTGCGTTTGGTGCTCCCATGTACCTTCTTTCCGTGAATAAAGAAATGTAAAACGCACCCAGAACATAGAAATCCTTCTTTGATTCATTCAACAAATCCTTCTTCACTCTATTATATTAATTGTTGATAATAGTAAGGACCCATTTTGAATTATCTGAATTTAAGAATCGAGAGAACCGGCTAAGCCGGATATGAGACTTACTTATTAATGATAGGATAATATGGAATATGAGAAAAGTCAACTTTTTTTTCACTTCTATTGTATCAACAAATTTTTGACAATTCTTTCTAATTGTGACACACATTCTTCGTGTTACCATCACAATCCTTTATAATTCTTCCAATCCATATAAAACATTAAGACCGAGAACAAGTCCCTCCAAAACAGTGCTTTCCTTAAGCCACTCCTGTAATGTATGGGCTCCTCCTCCCTCGCACAACCCAAGGCAGATTGCCGGAATTCCTTTGGATAGTGGAATATTACAATCTGTTGATGCTTTTGCAAATACCGGCTTTATTCCTGTTACATTTAAAGCCGCCCTTTGGCATGTTTCTGCCATCCTAAGAACCATGTTACGATCAACATTATGCATGCATGGACGTTTTCCTACAATTTCATATGAAAAACGTACTTCCTCCGTCTGCATGCGCCTGATAATATCATGGAAAAAATCTTCACATTTTAATAACATTTCTTCACTATCAGAACGATACTCAAACAGTATTTCTGCAGACGGTGCTATGGTATTCACACTGGTTCCTCCCTGTATCGTTCCCACATTATATGTAGTTGTGGTTCCTTCCGGAATTTTAAAAGCATATAATTCCTGAATGAATTTTGACATTCTTTCTATCGCATTGGTTTTTCCAAAATCACCAAAAGAATGTCCGCCCTTTGTTACTGCCTTTACCTTATATCTTATGGAGCCTATGCACTCCGTATAGATACAATCACGGTACAAATCAAAGCTTACCACTCCAAAAAGCCTGTCCTCATATTCCTCAATCAATGCCCTGCTGCCTTTCAGATTACCTAATCCTTCCTCACAGACATTAACAGAAAGAATCAGCCCCTTAGAAAGCTCAGGACTGTATTCATGCAGATACTTCATCATCAAAAGCAAAATTACTGCATTTACCGTATCATCACTAATCCCCGGACAGCTTATCCGTCCGTTTTCATGCTTTATGGATAAAGGTGTTTCCTCTGGAAAAACAGTATCCAGATGTGCCATGAACATCAGGTTATGTGTTCCTTTCTGTACATGATATTCATAAATCACATTTCCTGCATCATCCATTTTCACATTATTAATTCCTTGTACATCAAGCCATTTTCTGCAAAAATCTGCTCTTTTTATTTCCTTATGAGAAGGAGCTGGTATCAATACCAGTGTTTCCAGTAATGTAATCAGCTCCTTCTCATTTTGTTTTACAAAGTCCTCTATCATTTTCTCGTGTTTCATACTCTTATTACCTTCCCTTACGGCATTTCCATTTAAGAGTATTATATCATTTCTACATATAAATTTCTCCACATATTTCCTAGAGCATATCTCCCCACATTGCCAGCGCCTTTACCAGATTATCCAGATAATCTGCCTTTCTTACGTTTTCTGCCGCCACAATATCCACACTTCCGATATTTTTTCCATCCAGAGTATACACAATCTGCCCAAGGACATCGCCCTGATTAACCGGTGCCTTCACCTCCGGAAGCAGTTCCACACTGCTTGTAATTTCCGACAGATTTTCTCCGTCCATGAAAAGACAGGAAAACTCTTTTGCAGAAATTCCGCTTATGGTTCCTTTAATTCCTCCCTTAACTTCAATCTGCGGAATGATTGGAGGATTCTCATCCTTATAAAGACTGCATACACCGTATCCGTAATTTAACAGCGTGATTGCGTCCGCAAAACGGTCCTTGCTGGTCTGTGCTGCCATGACAACCGCAATCAGCTCAATTCCGTTCCGGTTGGCAGTTGCCGAAAGACAACATTTTGCAAGGCTTGTGGAGCCGGTCTTAAGCCCCGTTGCCCATTCATACTGTTTCATCAGCTTATTGGTATTGGTAAGGCCGAATTCACTTTCCCCGCGTCTTGTGGTATGAGTGATGGTATCCATCCAGATTGTGGAATAGTCATGAATCTGCGGATACTTTGTAATCAGTTCACGGCTCATGAGAGCAATGTCCCTTGCCGTGGTAAGATGTTCATCCGCATCCAGACCACAGCAGTTGACAAAATTGGTATTATTCATTCCAAGCCCTTTTGCACGTTCATTCATTTTCTTTACAAATTCTTCTTCACTCCCCCACACGAATTCTGCCATGGCAACTGATGCATCATTGGCACTTGCCACTGCGATGCATTTTATCATGGTATTGACAGTCTGTGTTTCTCCCTGTTCTAAAAATACCTGGCTTCCTCCCATGGATGCCGCATGCTCCGAGACACTTACCTCATCCTCCAGACTGATTTTTCCCGATTCCAGAGCATCAAAAATTAAAAGAAGCGTCATGATTTTGGTAACACTGGCAGGGCGTAACCTTTCATCACTGTTTTTTTCATAAATAACGGTACCCGTGGATGCTTCCATTAAAATTACCGAAGGTGAGGAAACTGCCGGGCCTTCGGTGGCAGAAACATTGGCAGCCACATCCCCTTCCGTGGCTCCATCCGGTATTACGATTTCTTTTATGTTTTCTGCTCCCTGCACCACATCTATGTACACATCTGTCACGAACCCTATCATCATTAACAAACAAAGTAATAACGCTCCAGCCCTCCGCATAAAACAACCTCCATACATTCTTATATTAAAAATGTATGGAGGTTGTTTTTAAATTATTCGTAAGGAATAAAAAAATCAGGATAACATCATACGGTCGTTGGCAAATTCTCCACCGCTTGCCTGCTCAAACTTAACAAGAAGATCCGATACCTTAAGATTCTTCTTTTCTTCTCCTGCCACATCATAAATAATCCTGCCTTCATGCATCATGACCAGACGGTTACCATACTGAATGGCATCCTTCATGTTATGTGTAATCATGATGGCCGTAAGATTATGCTCTGAAATGACTTCCTCAGTAAGTGCCAATACCTTCTTGGCCGTCTTTGGATCAAGGGCAGCCGTATGCTCATCCAGAAGAAGAAGCTTTGGTTTCTGAATCGTTGCCATAAGAAGGGTAAGGGCCTGTCTCTGTCCACCGGATAATAATCCCACCTTGCTCGTCAGACGATCTTCCAGACCAAGATCAATCTTTTTCAGCATATCCATATACTGCTCTTTTTCTTCCCGGGTTACTCCCCATCCAAGACCTCTTGCTTTGCCTCTCCGCGCTGCAATTGCCATATTTTCCACGATGGACATGGTTGCCGCCGTTCCTGTCATCGGATCCTGAAAAACCCTGCCCAGATACTTTGCTCTCTTATGCTCAGACAGCTTCGTAATATCTATTCCGTCAATGAGAATACTTCCCGAATCAACCGGCCAGACACCTGCAATGGCATTTAACGTAGTAGATTTTCCTGCTCCGTTTCCACCGATAACCGTAACAAAATCACCGTCGTTTAAGGTCAGGGAAACACCGTTTAATGCATGCTTTTCATTCTGTGTTCCCGGATTAAAGGTCTTATAAATGTTCTTAATCTCAAGCATTTATATCTCCTCCTCTCTTAACAGGCTTCGTAAAATACTTGCTCTTTAAATGTGGAAAGCCAAGGAATACCGCTACTACCAGTGCAGACAGAAGCTTCAGTAAATCCGTATCCACGCCAAGCCAGATAACCGTCTGGTAAACCAGATAATAAAGAATGGAACCAATTGCAATGCTCAGAAGCTTCAATCCAAAATTATGAAAAATCTTCTTAAATAATGCTTCTCCGATAATTACTGCTGCCAGTCCGATAACAATGGCACCACGTCCCATGTTAATATCGGCAAATCCCTGATACTGTGCAAGCAATGCTCCTGATAAAGCCACAAGTCCATTGGAAATCATCAGACCAAGAACCTTGTTAAAATCCGTGTTGATACCCTGAGCCCTTGCCATGTTGCCGTTACATCCGGGTGCACGGAGTGCAGAACCAAGCTCCGTTCCAAAACACCAGTACAGAATACCAATAATAACCACAATAAAAATTGCCACAACTAAAAGAGTGTTCTTCGTAACCGGTACGTTTTTAATAAATCGAAGGGAAACAATCAAATCATATTTATCCACATTAATTGCCTGATTGGCCTTTCCCATGATTTTTAAATTCACAGACCATAGGGAAAGCTGGGTAAGAATACCGGCTAAAATTGCAGGAATTCCAAGAAATGTATGGAACAGTCCTGTTGCAAGTCCTGTAAGCATTCCTGCCACTGTTGCGACCAGCATGGAAATCCACACATCATGTCCACTTAGCATCATCATGATACATACGGCTCCACCTGTACATAAGGAACCATCCACCGTAAGATCGGCGACATCGAGTATACGATATGTTATGTATACACCTATTGCCATGATACCCCAGATAAGTCCCTGGGCAAAAGCACCCGGCAGTGCATTTAAAAGAGTTAGTATATTGAGCGACACGTTATTTCCTCCTGATTATTTATTCTTTTTTAGAAATTAGGTGTCTGTGTGTATGCATATCATACAAACACCTAATTTCTAAAATTTATATTCAGAACATACGGAATTAATAAATGGCGGGAATACTGCTTAAGGCGTATTCCCGCCCAATATTACACGTTACCGTTTTGTTTTATTACCGGATTACTGAATTGCTTCATATCCTTCCGGAATTGTAATCTTTAACTGGTCACAAATATCCTTGTTATATTTCTTAACAAAGTTTGGTGCATACTCAATCGGCATGGAAGCGATATCTGCTTCACCCTTAAGAATCTTAACTGCCATCTCACCCGTAGCTGTACCAAGGTCGTAGTAGCTGATGGATAATGTTGCAACACCACATCCCTTACAGATGCCTTCTTCACCTGCAACAACCGGAACACCTGCCGGAAGACAGATATTGTTAATGATTTCTGCATTGGAAGCAACCGTATTGTCGGTTGGAACATAAATGACATCACACTCAGAAGCTGCCTTTGTCGTAACAGAAGAAAGGTCATTGGAATCTGAGAATGCATAATATGTACATGTATATCCATTTCCTTCAAGGAATGTCTTAACAGTATCAACCTGATACTGTGAATTTGCTTCTGCTGAGCAGTAAAGAAGACCAACAGTCTTAGCATCTGGGAATAATTCCTTTACCATATCAGCCTGTCCATCTAAAGGAGCAAGGTCTGATGTACCGGAAATATTTCCACCAACTGTACCTGTAAATCCTTCAATACCAAGTGCAACACCGTATTCTGTGATGGAAGTACCAAGCACCGGAATCGAGTTTGTTCCTGCCGCTGCTGCCTGAAGTGCCGGAGTTGCATTTGCAAGAATCAGGTCAACATTCTTGGAAACAAAACCATTGATAATTGTAGAACAGGTATTGGAATCACCCTGTGCATTCTGCTCATCAAATGTAACCTTGTCACCAAATTCAGCAGTTAATGCATCCTTAAATCCCTGTGTTGCTGCATCCAGTGCCTCATGCTGAACTAACTGACAGATACCAATTACATAAGAATCGGATGTCTTTGCTGCATCTGTACCGGCTGTCTGCTTGGAACCGCATCCTGCGAGCATTCCAACTGCAAGAACCATAGCTGATGTTAAAGCTAAAATCTTTCTCATTTTCTTTCTCTCCTTAAAATATAGAATAAAACTAAACACATAAATACTACAACAATGAACGGTTTTAGTCAATAAATAAATGAGCATGCAGGACGCATTTTTCAATTTTTGCACATTCCCTGAAACTTTTACATATACTGATAAAAAAGTATCTGGATATTTTTATGGAATCAATAAATACATCAAACAATATCGACACCGGTTACATGGAAGTAGATGTAACTTCCGCTGCCAACAATACTCCTGTTGAAAATGCCACTGTCACTATTTCCTATACGGGAGAACCACAAAGTACCATTGAGCAGCTGACCACCAACAGCTCCGGTCAGACCGAACAGATAGCACTTGCCGCGCCGCCCCTGGAATACAGCATGGAGCCTTCTGTCAACCAGCCGTTTTCCGAATATACGGTTACCGTATCGGCTCCGGGCTTTGAACCTTTCAGTGTATCCGGCTCAGACATCCTGTCCGGTGAACTTTCCCTCCAGCAGATTCGGCTGACCCCGATTGCACCTGATGCATCCGAAACCAATATTGTCATCCCGGCAAACACCCTTTTTGGTAATTTTCCTCCTAAAATTCCGGAAGCGGAAATAAAGCCGGTAAACGAACCCGGTGAGGTCGTGCTCAGCCGTGTGGTCGTGCCGGAATATGTAGTTGTACATGATGGTGCCCCAACTGACACAACCGCAGGAAATTATTATGTAAGATACCGGGATTATATCAAAAATGTTGCCAGCTGTGAAATCTATTCCACATGGCCGGATGCAACACTCCGCGCAAATATTCTTGCCATCATGTCTTTTACCATGAACAGGGTATATACCGAGTGGTACCGGAATCAGGGATACAACTTTACCATCACCTCTTCTACGGCATTTGACCATAAATGGGTCTACGGCAGGAATGTTTTTGAGAGCATTTCCCAAATCGTCGATGAAATGTTTATTAATTACTTATCCCGCCCGAACGTAAAACAACCGATTCTGACACAGTATTGTGACGGCAAACGTGTAACCTGCCCGAACTGGCTGAGCCAGTGGGGTTCCAAGTCTCTTGGCGACCAGGATTATTCCGCCATTGAAATATTAAGGTATTATTATGGTGATAACATGTATATTAATACTGCTGAAGAAATATCGGGCATCCCGTCTTCCTGGCCCGGAGAAGACCTTACCATTGGTTCCCGTGGGCAGAAAGTAGCGCAGTTACAGGAGCAGTTAAACCGTATCCGTGAAAATTATAATGCCATCCCATACCTGACCGTTGACGGAATTTATGGGAACCGTACCGCCGAAGCCGTAAGAACTTTCCAGAGAATTTTCAACATGCCTCAGACCGGAGTCGTGGACTATCCGACATGGTACAAAATCTCAGACATGTATGTAAGGCTTTCAAGAATTGCAGAATTATACTGATTCTCTTATGCTACACTTTTTACACCTTTTTTGTACTGGCGGTTTTTGTTTTCCGCCAGTACTTTTGCATGATTGCATCTTATGATATCTTATGCTAAAATATGCCTCAATAAAAAAGAAAGAAGGTACAAAAGTTGAAAAACGCATTTCGACAGGCGTTTCCACAGACAATTCCGGTTCTGACAGGTTATCTGTCACTTGGTATTGCCTTTGGCATTCTGCTTCAGTCAGCAGGCTATGGTCCTCTCTGGGCATTCGGTATGAGCTTACTCATATATGCCGGTTCTGCCCAGTTTTTATGTGTGGAACTTCTGGCAGCAGGTGCTGCATTAAGCCATGTTGCATTATTAACATTTCTACTTAATTTTCGTCATTTCTTCTATGGTCTTTCCATGATTACCCGCTACCGGAATACCGGCAGGCGCAAATGGTATCTGATTTTTGGACTGACTGATGAAACATATGCTCTTTTAACTGCCACTAAAGTACCGGAAGGTGTGGACAAAAAGGATTTTTACACTGCGGTCACATTCATGAATCACTGTTACTGGATTCTGGGAAGTGTAACCGGTGCCGCTGTAGGCAGCTTTCTTCCTTTTGACACAACCGGAATTGATTTTTCCATGACAGCTTTATTTGCCGTCCTTGTGGTAGAACAATGGAAAGCCCATTCCGACCATCTGCCGGCAATGCTTGGTTTTGGAATAACCATCTTGTCCCTGATGATTTTCGGTGCAGACAATTTTCTAATTCCTGCTCTACTGGTTCTTTCCACCATACTGCTCTGCCTGCGGAAAAATTCAGACAATCCGGGAAAGGAGGATGTACTACAATGACTTTCATCTTTCATGCCGTATGTATCATTCTGATTATGGCGGCAGTAACTGCATTAATCCGTTTCCTGCCCTTCTTTTTATTCGATAAAGGAAGCGAACCGCCTGCATGGGTAAAATATCTTGGCAGTGTTCTGCCTCCTGCGGTCATGAGCATGCTGCTTGTATACTGCATCCGTTTTGTGAACCTTACATCAGGAAACCACGGAATCCCTGAGATTTCATGTATTATTACCGCAGTTCTTCTGCATCTGTGGAAACGAAATACTCTGTTAAGTATTGCTGTCAGTACGATTCTTTATATGATACTTGTTCAGGGTATATTTGCATGATGGCTAAAAATGCGGGTAAATAGGTTTTATATCCCATTCTCCCAATTAACAAAGAGAAGAAATAAATCTTCTCTTTGTTTGATATAAAAATTAATGTTCTTTAGCAGCATTACAAGGTGGATTTTTTACCTTATAATTAAAATCTTTAAAATATTTTACATTTTGTGGTGTACTATTTGCAGAGGGCATTTCAAAACCAGGATATTTAACCACTGGAGTACTTTCTTTCCTTACATTATCTAAAAACTCATCAGAAAGATTAAGAGCGGATTTAACTACTTCTCTTGGAGTCATTGCTATCCATTGGGCTAATGAAATATCAGCAAAATGATTACTTCTAAATATTTCTAAAAATATAACTTTCTCATTACCGATGTTTTGTACATAATGGAAATTACCAACAGGAACATAGCCAACATCACCAGCTTGATAATTAAATGTTCTCGCCTTTGGACCAGGTTTAAAAACAGTCATTCTAGCTTTACCTTGGATGTAATATTGAAGCTCATCTGCATTTGAATGCCAGTGGATTTCTCTCATGCCGCCAGGTTCAATTTCTACTAAAGCAGCAGAAGTGGTAGTACAAGCAGGAAAGTTATTATTATCTAAT
>JAQXXN010000234.1 GCA_029226085.1 Thermoflexaceae bacterium | reverse complement strand
CTCTCCGGAAAAGAGTAGGTAATCCATATCGAATTCCTAACTTACGTCTTTTTTTGAGAAATAAGCCGTAGGTCTATTAAAGTTACCCTTTTATCTGAAAATCATTTCAAAATACTTCTTGACTATTTACCAAATTGCTTTATAATCATTATCTAAATTATAAAAGCAGACTATTCCACGCTTATTTTATTTTTGCAAAAAGTGTACTTAAATTAAGTTCATTTTAATATTTTAGCATAAAATATACTTAAAATGAACTTAAATAAAACTTATTATATTGGAGATAATTATGGAAAAAGATAAACATTTAGGATTACGCATTGATTCGGAAACACATGCGAAATTAAAGAGTCTTGCTGATTTTGACGGACGTTCCATTAATGGCGAAGTACTGTATCTTATCCGCCAGGCTATCATGGAACACGAAAAGGAACATGGAAAACTGCAATGAATATTATAAAAACAACCCGCTTTAAGCGGGTTATTTTATTATTACTATTGCTTTTCCTCTAACTTTTTCTTTAACCTCTCCACTTCCTGCAAAGCTTCTTCTATCTGTTTATCGCGTTCTTCTATCTGTTTATCGCGTTCTTCTATTTCTTTTTTCTGTTCATCAATCATATACTGCATTGTATTACGATCCAATTCATGTAGCATCCTTGAAAACATACTAAGCACCTCCTCCGGCTTTTCCCGATAGGATGCAATCTCCCGGTATATCTCCAAAAGCCATGGATAATCTACTATCAGTCTTTCTGCATCCTCTATGCTTTCCGTTGTCAAAAACGACAGCCAGCCTGTTAATATATCTTTGTCTTTATGATATGAAATATTTTGAAACACGTCAAGTGCAACCAGACAGTATTCCTGTAAAAGTTCCAACTCAAGTCCGGTATTGAATTTGACTTTTCCACGGTGTACATAACATTCCGGTATTTTATGAAAACAACCCTCCGTCTTCTCATATATGACGATAGTATAAACTTTCTTTAAGTCTTTATATGAAAACTTCTTCCCCTTTTCGCCTTTAATCCTGCTATACTGACGCATCACCATATCAGAAGAATAACATGAAATTCGTTCTCCCGGAAAAAGGTACGGTATCTTTTGCACCTCAACATTGGCAAGGGAACAATCCTGAGTTTCCACCAGAATATCCATTACCACCATACTTTCTCCATCCATACACCAATCCTCCAGCGGAAGAATCTTTTTTACACGCAATTCCTCTCCAACCATACTTGATATAAGGCTTGACAAGCGTTCCGGATGAATATCAGGTTTGAAGATTACTTTAAAAAAATCATCATACAGAATCGGAAGCGTTTTCTTTCCTGTACAAAAATCCATAAACCTCTGTTTCCACTCGTCATTCATTACAAGAAACTCGCGATAGACGCCGGTGGCATTTTTCAGATGTCTAATCACCTCCTCATTACACGAAAATTTAGATGGCAATAAATCATTTTTCATAAGCATTTACCCCGCTAAAATATAGTTTTCTTCAAATTTGGAATTAGAAGGTGAGAACTCACCAGAAAATTGATTCCTTTAAAGATGGACACATTATAACATATTAAAAATGGACCGTCCACTATTTTTATGAGACAGTCCATTATTTATTGAGCAAAACTATACTGAATCGAATTAGTATTTCTTCCCAAAACGCCTTTTTGGACGTTCTTCCATAACGCTTCCATCCATGCGGAGCTTGACTTTCTTCTCTTTCTCCTTCTTGACCGGTTTCTCCTTAATCTTCTCCCTGGACTTTTCTTTCGTTCTCTCTTTGTTCCTCTCTTTATCTTTCGGCTTATCCTTTGGCTTTTCTTTTCTGCGTCCAAAGTCGCTTTTCCTGCCCCGCTTGTCACGTCTACCTCTTTCATGGGTAACCACCGGGATTTCTTCCTTTTCCTCTCCCAGCTGTGCCTTTAAGAATGCGGCAGCAAGCTCGATTGCAGTACAATCCTCTTCTTCCATCTTTGCTTCAATGATGGCAGTTGATTTGCTTAAGTCAGCAGAACGCATGACGTCAAGAACATCCTTTAAAATCTTCTGAGATTTCGCCTGCGTAATATCTGCCACACTTGGAACCATCCTTGCCTTCATGGAAGTCTTGCAGGTTGCCTCGATATCGCGGATTTTATAAATTTCCCTGCCAACTACCAGTGTAAATGCACGTCCCTTTCTTCCGGCACGGCCTGTCCTTCCGATTCGGTGAACATAATATTCATTATCCTGTGGCACATCATAATTAATGACTGCTTCCACATCATCCACATCAATTCCTCTCGCCGCCACATCCGTTGCAATCAGAATATCTGTATTTCCATTACGGAAGGATTCCATGACACGGTCTCTCTGATTCTGGGACAAGTCTCCGTGAATTCCTTCTGCCATGTATCCCCTGCCCTTTAAATCCTCGGAGAGTTCCTCTACCATGCGCTTTGTATTGCAGAAAATCAGTGTAAGCTTCGGATTATAATAATCCAGAAGCCTTGCCACCACTTCCTTTTTATTCTCCCTGCGCACTTCATAGTAATACTGTTTAATGAGCGGAACGGTCAGCTCCTTTTTCACGGTCTTGATTAAAACCGGATTTTTCTGGAACTCACCTGTAATATTTAAAATAGACTGCGGCATGGTTGCGGAAAATAAAACAGTCTGATGCTCATTTGGAATCTGGGAAAGAATCGTTTCCATATCCTCACGAAATCCCATGTTCAGCATTTCATCCGCTTCATCCAGAACTACCATGGAAAGGTCATCCAGGCGAATCGTCTTCCTTCTCATGTGGTCCATGACTCTGCCCGGTGTTCCCACAATAATCTGTGGACAGCCCTTTAACGCCTTAATCTGTCTTCCCATGTCCTGACCGCCATAAATTGGCAGAACCTTAATACCGTGCAGATATTTGGCAAATTTACGAATTTCCTCTGCCGCCTGGATGGCAAGCTCTCTTGTCGGACAAAGTACCAGTGCCTGAAGCTTCTGGCTGTCCGGATTTATAAGCTCCAGAATCGTAATTCCAAACGCCGCTGTCTTTCCGGTACCCGTCTGTGCCTGTCCAATCACGTCCAGGCCTTTCAGTATTTCCGGAATCGCCTGCTGCTGAATTGGTGAAAACTGTTCAAACCCCATCTCCTTTACAGCGCGGATAATTCTTTCATCAATGATATCGTTATCAATATTTAATAAATCCATTTCCATTTTTCCTTTTCTCTCTTTCTTTCCCTGTCATAAGCCATTTATCCACCTTATCACAAACCTTCCCGAAAAGTCAAGCGCTTCGCATTCTGTTTAGAAAACAAAGTGCGAAGCGTTCCCACTACCCCTCCGGCAGATTTCTCTTAAAATAATCCACAAAATTCTTCCCAATAATCCGGATCACATCCTTCTCATCCATTCCTCTCACTAAAAGAGACGCCGTAAGAATCGGAATTCCCGAATGATTTCCAAGACAGTCATCCGGATGCTCTGTCTCCGTTCTTCGAAACCTGGCACAGTCATAGGAATCACAAAAATCAAATCCATACCCTACATGCTCTGCTCCCATGATTTTCACCTCATGCTCAATGTGTTCGCACATTTTCAGAATCGGATTTTCTCCCTCGCTTACTCCCACAATCATCCTGCAGCCGTTCATTCCAACGATTCCGCCCTGCTTTGCCAGTTTCTTTAACTGCTCATCCGTTAAGTTCCGGTAATGAAAATACACTTCCCGGCTGCAGGAATGGGTGGCAATAAATGGTCTCCTTGCAACGATGCATAACTCTTTAAATCCGTCATCATTTAAATGACTGACATCAATAAACATCCCCTGCCGTTCCAGTTCTTCTACCACTTCCATGCCAAAAGAAGTCAGCCCGCCATATTTCTGAACAGATTCCGATGCCTTGCAGCATCCAGTTCCCAGCAGATTATTTCTGCTCCATGTAAGGGACGCTCCTCGTACACCCAGGTCATATAATACCCGGATCAGACTTTTATCTTTCCCGATAAAGTCAAGTCCTTCTGCATATAGGATAATACCAATTTTATTTTTTGATACTGCCTTTTCCAAATCTTTTTTATTTTTAACCAGCATCACATCATCCGTGGAAGCAATTTCTTCTTTCAGAAACGCAATCTGATTCATTGCATTCCGAAGCCCCATTTCCGGAAGCATTGCATCTTCAATAAAAATTGCTGCAAGAATGAGGTTGATTCCTGCCCGTTTCCAATTTCCAAGATAATAATTTTTAATAATGTTTCGTTCCCCACTACTAATTCTATGTAAGATTTCCCCGGGCAAATCAAGATGCGCATCCACAACCGGATTTTCCCGGTGAAGACGTACTGCCTTTTTCAGATATTCATTGTCTGTTTTCATCGGATTTCACATACTTCTACTTTAAGCTTAAGTTATTATATGCATCCGGTGGGAAGAAATTACAAAGTCACAAAATTTTCCTCCCTGAATACCATAAAATATAAGCAAACCCAGCTGGAGGCTGCCATGAACATTATCGTTCCCTGTAAACCACAAAACTTCATGAATTATAAGGAGGCTCTGGAGCTTTCCGGACTAACTCCGGTAAATTCCCTTGCCATTTTTAATACGGATGGCTTTGACGGTCTGCTTTTACCGGGAGGCGGCGACATTGACCCCGAATATTTTCATGAAACCAATCAGGGCTCACGAAATATCGATAAAGGTCTGGATGCAGCACAATTTACCATGCTAAGACAGTTTATCAGTGCCAGGAAGCCTATTCTCGGAATCTGCAAGGGAATGCAGCTTATCAATGTGGAATTTGGCGGAACAATCATACAGAATCTTCCTACCGCTTCCGTCCATCAATATACCAACCAAGATCAGATTCATAAAACCATCGCAGTCAGAGATTCTTTTCTATACCAGTTATATGGTGAAGAGTTTACGGTAAACAGTGCTCATCATCAGGGCTGCAAAGTCATCGGCGAACCGCTTGAAGTAATTCAGTATTCTGCCGAAGATTCTGTGGTAGAAGGAATCCGTCACAAAAAGTTTCCCATCATGGGAGTTCAATGGCATCCAGAGAGAATGTGCGGAAGGCACAGACGTCCTGATACAGTTGATGGAAGTGTAATTTTTTCCTTCTTTCATGGTAAGAATTTGGAATAATCTTTTGCCTATATACCTGCGTTTTTCGCAAGTTCATCATATAATCGGGTATAATTACCCCAATCCTCCTGTGTAAAAAATTCCTCCATGGCAGGACGTTTATCATTTTTTAGATATTCCTCTATCATTTCCTTATAGAAATCCATATCATTCATACAATAAGTAAGACCTGTAGCTATATCCAGACCGGCAATCCCATCAAGTCCCTGCCCGTTTTTTTCCTCCGTTGTCTGTTCCGGCTCTTCAACCGGATCTGCTTCCACCGTTATGTCCGTTTTCCCAATCCGGCGAAGCGAAAGTTTTTCCTGTGGCAGATATTTTAAGAGAATGGCATTCAATTCCTTTTCCTGAATTGGCTTTGACAGATAATCCGTAAAGCCTGACTGCATGTATTCCTCCCTTGCTCCAAGGATTGCGTTCGCTGTCAGAATCACCACCGGAGTGGTAATATTCGGGTGATTTTTCATTTCCTTTATGCGATGAAAGTATTCCACTCCATCCATAACCGGCATCAGATGATCCATGAAAATCAAATCATACTTTTCATTTCGTATCTTTTCAAGGGCATTCATACCACTTTCTGCAGTATCTACCGCAATAGAAGTATATTTGAGCAGACCTTTGGCAACCAGAAGGTTCATCGGCACATCATCTACCACCAGCACTCTTGCATCCGGCGCATAAACCATCTCCGTGTCAAGTTTTTCACTCTCCATTTGCTCATGATACCGGTTCGCAAAGTCCCCCATTGGTTCATGATTTTTTATACGCTGCTGTATTCTCGCCTGAAAGGTGGAACCTTTACAATAGGTACATCGGTCAATGCCTTACTATGTCCACCATAGTATAGAACCCCCAAAAATACAACAACCGTATAAAACCATACTCTCGCATTTGCGGTTCCTACCTGAAAAAAATGAACCAGCCAGCAGGAAAGAAGTAATACACCAGCCACGGGACACAAAACCTTCCAGAGCATTCCATGGGTAAATACCATAACAAACATCAAAAGTATCCCCAATATAGATAATACAGTAACAAAAGTCACGTGAAAAATTGTCTGAAATTCTAAATCGATATTTTTTTCTCTCATTGTGTCCCTCCTGTTTCGTCTAAAATTTCACCACTACCGCCGGATACAGTATCAATCCATCCTTTGCTTATACTATTGCTCCAACAATTTTCGAATACGACTTTGCAGCTCTTTATAATGCTCTGCCAATGCCTGGTGATTAGCCAGCACTTCCTCAATACGTTTTTCTTTTGCCGCCATTTCCTGCAATCGTGCTTTTTCAGAAAGTTCCATTGCCCCCAAGGTTTTTGCATTACTCTTTAGGGCATGTACGGTAATTCGATAATTATCCCAATCCTCTTTCTGTAAGAATTCGGTTAATTCCTGGTCTTTTTTTCCACTTGCAAATTCCTTCAGCATCTCCATATAAAACATCTTACTTCGGGCACAATATTCCAGTCCCACCGCAACTTCCAATTCCGGTATCTGCATGGAAAATTGTTTTAACTCCTCTTGTGTAAAAGTATCGTCCGTTAAAAGTTCCTCTGTTTTCTCCTCTTTTCTAAGTTCTTTTGCATTCTGCTTTTTCGCTGTTTGCTTTTCCTTAGGCAAATACTCTGCCAATACCTTCTCCAATTCCTCACCTGTGATTGGCTTTGAAAGATAATCATCAAATCCTTCCGCCAGATATTCCTCCTTCGCACCGCTGATTGCATTTGCAGTCATCACTATAATTTTAGTATTAACCGGCAGGAAGTCACTTGTTCTTAACGCCTTCATTGTCTCAATACCATCCATCTCCGGCATCATATGATCCATTAAAATGATATCGTACTGCTTTTTTTCAACCTTTCGGATACATTCCATGCCACTTGTCGCCGTATCGACTCTGATGCCGCTTCGTTTTAACAGACCCATTGCCACCTTCAGATTCATCTGATTATCATCAACAACTAAAATATCTGCATCAGGAGCATAGAGATACTCTTTATCATCTTTTTTTGTTTTATCCCTTTTTATGGTATTGCTTCCAATCGGAGTTTCATCCACAATCTTCTGTTTTATATCAAAATAAAATCTGGAACCCTTTCCGTACTCACTTTCTACCTCCAAAGAGCTTCCCATCATTTTAAGAAGGCTCTGCACGATAGAGATTCCCAATCCTGTTCCTTCCACATTGTGATTCTTTTCCATATCCAGTCTCTGGAAGGACTCAAATAGTTTATCCCTGTCTTCCTGCCGAATACCGATGCCGGTATCAATAACTTCCACGTGGAGCATAATATCTCCTGTTTCATCGGTCAGGTCTTGTCTTTGGAGCACCAGGGTCACTTTACCTTCCCTTGTATATTTTACTGCATTCGTCAAAAGGTTAACAATAATCTGTCTTATTCTTACATCATCTCCATACAGTGAACATGGCAGCTTTTCATCAATCTGTAATTCCAGTAATAAATCCTTCTTTTCCGCTTTATCCGAAATCATGTTGATGAGATCATTAATAAGATCTGATGTATCATACTTTACCGGAACAATCTCCATTTTTCCGTCTTCAATCTTTGAAAAATCAAGAATGCTGTTAATCAGCGCCAGCAAAGTTTTTCCGGCACTCTGAATATTTTCCGCATATTCACGAATGTCTTCATCTTCATTCTCCCGAAGAATCATTTCATTCATACCAAGAACCGCATTAATCGGAGTACGAATTTCATGACTCATCCGGGCAAGGAACTGGGATTTTGCCTGCGTAGCCTGTACTGCTGCATCCGCTGAGTCCTTCAGACGCACATTAACTTCCTGTTGCCAGATAAGCAGCCTCTGAATCAGATATCTTACAGCAAAAATACAAAAGCCAAACATCAATAAGAATGCTGCTTTATAGTAAATGATTTTTCCAAAGATAGACCACCAGTCTTTTACCACCATTATGGTAAAAGATGAAAATTCGTCATGTATAGAAAGACATGCTTTATATTTTCCGTCATAATCCTTCAGTATATTTATTTTCGAATTTTGAAAATAAGCATCCACATAATTTAATTTCTGCACATTCATCGAACTGCTTCCGGAAAGCTGATATTTTTCATTCGGATGATTGATGATGATTCCATTATTATTGATCAGAAATGCATATCCATCCTCTGAATAAGTCTTCTGCATAGCCTCTGTCAGCTTATCCAGCTTAAAATCAATCGCAAGCACACCTAAGAAAGTGCCATCCTTATCATATAACCTTTTTGTAAAAGTCAGACAATAAACTTTCTCCTGTGTATCATAATAAGGATTTGAAATCAAAAATCCATCACTATCACTCATGGTATCCGCATACCATGGATAAGCCTGTAAGATGTAATCTTCACCCGGCACCCAGCCATTATTCATGATAACTTTCCATGAGGCATCAGGATTTCCAATATATACAAGAGATATTTCAGAATAGTTCTGGGCTACACTGTTTAAATAAGCAGCTGCCTTCGACCGATTTTCCAATAATTCAGGCTGGGAAGCTATGGAATAACAAAACATTTCCAATATCGTCTTTCTGTCCTGCATCCATTCAATTAGTTTGGAATTGTAGCCGCTTACCTCTTCAGACATACGCGTTTCGCCCAAATCCATAATCATTCTGTCACAGAAAAACATAACCAGAAGCATTGCCACAATGAGCACACCGGTAACCTGCCACCGGACTTTCTTGCCAATCCGGGACTCTGCTTCTGCCTTGTTGGATTTTGATGCCTTATCGGTGGAATTTTCATTCGTCTTTGCAAGACCACAATAAGAAAAAAGATTATCCAGCATATTAGACAATTGCAAAGCTGATTCCTGAACTTTATCCATATTGTCATTTAAATCGGAACTCATATTTAAGAATTCTCTATTGCTGGAATTAAGAATCTGTTTCAAAGGTGTCCTAAGTTCTGTAGATAAATTTGACAAAAAATTATCTTTGACCGAAAGAGCCTTTTCCGCCCGGATACGATTTTTCTGTGCACGAATATACAACACGACAACGATTACTACCAGCAAAAGATTCAAAATTGAATTTCTTATTAACTGCCAATAGCTTTCCTTATACAATTCCCATTCCTGTACAGCCAGAATTAAATACCAGTTATTCTGTGTACAGCTGGAAAATATTTTATTTTTCTTTCCATTAATCTTACTGTCAAAAGATAACTGTTCCTGACCTTGTAATGTAATATGCTGAAAAACTTTCTCATAATCCGGCAATACTTCTGAAAGTTTCTTTCCAATATAATCCGGATTTGCATACCCAACAATCATTCCCTCAGCATCTACAATCAGTGTCTCGCTATTCTCATCGCCCTGAATATTTTCAATGGATTGCTGTATTCTGGACAGACTGAAATCCAGTGCAACTATGGTTTCCCTGTCAGAAAGCAGTTCCGATACTGTAAAACACATATCTCCCGTAACCAAATCGATATAGGGCGGAGTAAAATAGATTTCTCCAGGATTCAGCTTTAATGTTTCAGAATACCAGATACGTTCCTCAACATTAAAATCCTCCGGCAGATCATAACCCGGAAGAATGATATAATCATCACATACCAGAAAGGCATTCATACATATCCCTTCCGATAGCTGATTCTGCAACATGCTCTGTTCTCCAAAATAAACAGTCAGTTCTTCAAGAGAAGCACCCTGCTCAATGTATTTCTCCACATTTTTTGCCAAAACAGAAGTCATGGATTCTGCTTCCGTAAGCATGGACTTCAAATCTCCGGTAATAATCTCCACCCGGTTTTGTCCGATGGTCTCAATCTGTTTCACAGTCATACTATTAATCAGTAAAACATTAAGGAGAAGCACGATTAATAAAACAATAAATATTACACTTATGAAACCATATGTAAATCTTTTTCTATGTTTGAAGTCCATTCTATTCAATTTGCCATCCATTTTCTTCATCAACATGTTTCCCCAACCCGCCTAATGATTTCACCTGAGTGCTTCATAATCATCCGGAACTGTAATTCCTAATATTTCACAGTTCTCCTGATTATATTTCTTTGTTACATTTTCCGCATAACGGACATCAAGGCTTCCCGGCTCCTTTCCCTCTTCTAAAATTTCATATGCCATCTCACCCGCAGTATATCCAATATCATAATAACTGATTGATAAG
>JAQXXN010000233.1 GCA_029226085.1 Thermoflexaceae bacterium | reverse complement strand
TCTGAAGTCCGGAGGGAAGTCCAAGTGCAAGAATTGCCTTAACCTTCTCCTGATTAAAACGGATTGCGTAAGGATGCAATGCATACACCTCTTTACTTTGCAGCAATGCCCGCACGATAAGAATGGCAGATATATACTGAGAAAGAACACTGGCAACGGCAACCCCTTCTACTTCCATGCCGCACACGATGACAAAAAACAGATTTAACACAATGTTTACCACACCTGCAACGGATAAATACCGCAATGGGCGTCTGGTATCTCCTGCCGCACTCAGAACAGCATTTCCGTAATTGTACATGGCAAGAGCTGGCATTCCCAGAAAATAAATTCGAAGATACAAGGATGCACCATCTATTAATTCCGGTTTCGTCCGCAGTATTTCCAGAATTCCTTTTGCAAAAAATGTTCCAATGAACATGAGTAAAAATCCTGTAATCACACTTACCAATGCCGCAGAATGTACAGTTTCCTTTACTTCTTTTGGGTTTCTGGCACCGATATGAAGTGCCACCAGCACATTGATTCCACCAGACATTCCGATGAGGAAACTGGTAAATAACGTAACCAGTGTGGTTGTCGATCCCACCGCCCCCAGTGCGGTGGAACCGGCAAACCGCCCCACCACGGCGATATCTGCCATATTAAATAAAACCTGCAATATATTAGAAAGCATCAGTGGAAAACTGAATGCCAGAATCTGTCTGCCCAAAGAACCCTGTGTCAAGTCCTGTTCCTGCTGTTTCATTTTGTATTTACTCCTTATATCAGCCTATCTCTTTAATCCACCAGATATACTATCACTGATATCTTTTATTTACAAGTAAATAACTGACAAATAAAATTACATGGCAATCACATCATCTGCAATTCCCATAGTCGATTTTCTGTGGGAAACCAGAATAATCGTCTTATCTTTTTTCTCCAGATTCAGACTCTTCAATATGATTCCTTCATTCAGGCTGTCGATGTTACTGGTCGGTTCATCCAGGAGAATAATCCCTGACTGGTGAAGGAAGGCTCTTGCCACACCAATTCTCTGTCTTTCACCGCCTGATACCGATTCCCCCAGTTCACTCAGCTTCGTGTCATATCCTTCCGGAAGTGAACAGATGAATTCATGAACCGATGCTTTTTTCGCCGCCTCAATGACCTCTTCTCTTGTGGCATCTTCCTTTGCAATCTTAATATTATTTTCAATGGTGTCCCCAAAAAGAAACGTATCCTGTGTCACATAGGCGATATGCTTTCGAAGACTGCATGTATCAATTTCATTTACATTTTTCCCACCATATTCCACAGCCCCCTTATCGGTTTCATAAAAACGCATAAGCAGCTTTAACAGAGTAGATTTGCCGCAGCCACTCTTTCCAAGAATTCCGTGAATCTTATTTTTTTCAAAATGCGCCGAAAAATCCTGTAATACACCTTCTGTTTCCTTCTCGTCCGCATAGGCAAAGGAAACATGATTGATATGAATATCTCCATCCGGTACGCTGATACCGTTTGAAATTTCATTTACCACCGGCTTTTCTTCCAAAAGATTCAGTACACGGTTTCCGCTTGCCAGTGTCTGGTTTAAGTTATTGGATAAAGCTGAAAGAGCCGCAGCCGGTCCAAAAGAACTCATCATAGCCACCGTACAGATTAACACGCCGCCCTGACTCAGCTCTCCGTGAAAAAATAAACTGCCTGAAACCACCAGCATTACAATTCCCCCAACAAGAATTACACTGTCTGTCAGAATCTTCTGGACAGCTTCCTGTTTTTTCAAGATAAGATTTTCGTCTTCTAATTCCTCTGTATAGCGGTTCATTCTGTCCATCCGTGTTTGCTGCTGCTGATACTGTAAAATCTCATTTAATCCGTAAAGATTATCCAGAACCGTCGTATTTAGCTTTCCATACATTTTTCTGTACATTCTTCCATGTGTCTGTCCCAGATGACTATTGATTACCGGAATCACCGCTCCCACAAGGCAATAGAAAATTCCCGCAATCATGCCTGACAGTGGATGAAAACTTCCGATAAACACACACATCACAAGCGAAGTAATGATTGCTATGGCTATGGGCGAAATCGTATGTGCATAGAACACCTCTAACAATTCAATATCACTGGTAATAATTGAAATAAGATTTCCTTTCTCACTTCCATCAAGCTTTGCCGGTGCCAGCTTTCTTAAGGCAGCAAAAACTTTATGGCGGATTCGTGCCAGCAGTTTAAATGCAATATAATGATTACATGCCTGTTCCGTATATCTTAAAATTCCACGGCATACTGCAAATAGTAGAATTAAGAAAAAAATTGTCCCCATACTGATCTCTGTAAAAAATCCCAGTGCCGTGCCAATTCCCACAGCGCCAAGAATTGTGATAAACGATGCCATCAGATTGCCAATGCATCCCATAAGGATTGCCACAAGCATAACAGGAAGCATGGGACATACCATTCCAATCAGTCCTCCCATTACACCGAAAGCGCTCCTGTTTTTTCCACTATTCATGAGAAATTTCCTCCCTTTCTGTATCTCTCCAGTTCTGCCTGGGCAGAGTATAATTTGTTATAATACCCATTCTGTCCGCATAATTCTTCATGTTTTCCGGATTCTTTCACCTGCCCGTTTCTAAGCACATAGATCTTATCTGCATTCACTACATTAGCCAGTCTGTGTGACACCAGAATAACCGTCTTTTTACCGGATAGTTCATGAATAACCGACATAATATCATTCTCACTTTCCACATCCACATTGGATGCAGCTTCATCAAAAATATAAATATCCGTATCATGAAGCAGTGCCCTTGCCAGCCCTAACCGCTGTCTCTGGCCTCCGGAAAGATTCGATGCCTTTTCCTTTAATTCCATGGAAAGTCCGCCATTTGCCTGTACAAACTCTTCCATGTTCACTCTTTTCAGCGCTTCATGCATTTCCATCTCTGATGCGTCAGGATTTCCCATCATAAGATTTTCGCCCACGGTTCCTGCAAAGAGATAACTGTCATGAGAGACTCTCGTTATTTTCTTCCGCAGGACATCCGAAGCAATATCGGACACCTTCCTGCCACCAATCCATATTTTTCCTTCCTCCGGCACGTTTTCACCCATCATCAGGGAAATCATGGTACTCTTTCCACATCCGGACTCACCCACCAGTGCCGTTATTCCCGTGGATGCATGAATGCTTACATCATTCAGGACTTTTTTACTTTTGTCATAAGAAAATGCTACATTTTCAAAAGTAATGTCGTTTGTCAAAAGTTCCGATACTTCCGTACAGCTGCCTTGTTTTGGTTCTTCCATATCCAATAAACAAAAAATTTTATCCGCTGCCGCATTGCCATTCATTGCAATGTGAAAAAACGAACCCAGAAGACGCATCGGCAGAAAAAATTCCGCAGAAATCATAATCATGAAAAAGCACTGTGACAGACTGACGTTTCCGCTTTGAAACTCTAATATACCAAGAATTATTCCGATTCCCGCTCCGCCATATGCCACAAGGTCCATGATGCTGATGGAATTTAACTGCATAATCAGAACCCGCATGGTTACCTTCCGGAACTTTTCCGACTCCTCATCCATTTTCTCTGCATATCGTTCATCTGCCTGATAAATCTTTAATGTGGTCAGCCCCTGAAGGCACTCTAAAAAAGAATCTCCCAGTTCCGTATATGTGCCCCAGTATCTTGCAAGCATTTTCTTTGCAAACTTCTGAACTGCAACAATCGCCGCGGGGATAAGGGGTACACAAAGAAATAATACAACCGCTGCCTTAAGACTCATTGTCCCCACAATGATAAATAACGTAACCGGTGCAATCATGCTGTAAAAAAACTGTGGTACATATTTACCAAAATATATTTCCAGCTGCTCCACACCTTCTGTACTTATCTGCACAATTTCGGAGGTTTTCATGAAATCCCGGTATCTATCGCCAAGACACATCAGTTTTTCATATATCATGCCGCGAAGCTTTTGTTTTAACTGCCTTGAGGTTTCAAAAGAAAGCTTCGTGTTCCAGTAAGACAGGATTCCCCGGATAATGATTACTGCAATAAGAACCAGCAGTAAATATATACTATTTTTAGCAACAGCCATGGTAAGTATGACGGATATGTAATCTGCCACGGAAAGCATCAGTACAACATTGGAAAGAAGCATTATCCACTGGCTTATTACCATACCTGCAATCATTTTTCTATTACTCTTAAATTCTTTTAATAACCGTTTATGAAACATCACCTTGCTCCTTTTGCTTTTCTTTAAGTGTTACCGCCGCATGTTTGATGGCAAGAATGGGATGATAAAGTAACATTCTTGGCCCCGAGTAGCGCATCACCTCACGTATTTTTTCTCTCTTCTGCGGTATGTAGCAGTGAACCTTACAAGCACTGCAAAATGTTTTTGTTTCCATGAACGGACATTTTTGAATCCGCATTTTGGCATAATCCATCAGCTGCCAGCATTCTTCACACAACGCCTCTTTCTGTTCTCTTTGCTTTCCATGATGTCCGTGGCAGTAAATCTGTATCATTAACCGCAATGTTTTCTCTTCGTTCTGCCTTTTCTTTTCAATATCTGCTTTATGATTCATGTTTTCAGCACTCATCCTGAATTTCTCCCACTTTGATTTTTATTTCTTTTATTGTTTTGATACGGAACAGATAATAATACAGATGTCCGGTCCAAATTACCGCAATCAATGCCTTGGCATACCATAACGGTGAAAAAATAAATCCGATAAGCAAAAGGAAACTGATGGTAAGAAGAGAATTTCTCTTTGCCTGCGCTGTCATCTCCTTTTTCTTTACTGCATCCTCTATATAACGCTTATAAATTGAGGTTTCCGTAAACCAGTCATGGAACTTTTGGGAACCTCTTGCAAATAAAGCCGCCGCCAGCAATAAAAACGGCGTTGTTGGAAGAAGTGGAAGTACAATGCCTAAAACTCCCAGCCCCACCGATAAAAAACCAAAACCTACACATATTCCGTTAATCATTTTCTTCATGCCACAACTCCTCATTTCCTAAATATTTATGTATTTATGCAAATCCTATTTCTTCCACTCCTGCCTTGTGCTTTCATTCATAGTTTCCCCACTGTTAGTTTGTGCAAACTTTTTTTTGCAGAGCAGGTGTTAGCCTTTGCTAACTTTGTATTATACTATCATTTTACAAAAAGTCAATTCCTCTTCTCCTGGTATTATTTTCTAAATTATTAATCCATTTGCTATTTTTCCTATGCATTTTCCTTAAAACAAATTATAATAAATACAATATTTAAAAGGAGGCTCCGACATGAAAGCATCTGAATTTGAAAATCATTTAAAAACAAAAATCATTCCTTTCTGGAATCAGATGAGGGATGATAAAAATGGTGGATTTTATGGTGAAAAGGATATCAATCTTGTGACCCATAAAGAAGCGGACAAGGGAATGATTCTGCACAGCAGGATTTTATGGTTTTATTCCAACGCATATCTCCTCTTTAAAGATGATAATTTCCTTAAAATGGCTGACTACGCATACCAATTCATCCTGCAGCATGGTCTTGATTCTGAATATGGTGGAATTTACTGGATGCTGTCTTATAAGGGTGATGTGACGGATTCTACCAAGCACACCTATAACCAGGCATTTGCCATTTATGCCCTATCCTCCTATTATGCAGCCTCGCACAATCAGGATGCCCTTAAGCTTGCATATGAACTCTACAATCTTCTGGAAAGCAAATGCAAAGCGGAATGTGGCTATCTGGAAGCCTTTGACCGTACCTATGAGCATCTTGTGGAAAATGACAAGCTTTCGGAAAACGGTGTTCTTGCAACCCGTACCATGAATACCCTTTTACATGTGTTTGAAGCATACTGTGAATTATACCGTGTGGATGAAAACAAAAAGGTAAAGAAATCCATCCTTTCCATACTTCGGATTTTTTATGAAAAAATATATAATAAAGATAAGGAACGGCTGGAGGTTTTCTTTGATGATGATTACAATTCCATAATCGACTTACACTCCTACGGCCACGATATTGAAGCCTCCTGGCTTTTAAGCCGCGGACTTGAAATTCTCGGTCCAAAGAACTGCCCAAAGAGACTTTTTTCCAATATCAGCAAATTAATTGATGTACTAACCCACAAAATATACTGTACTGCCTATGATTTTGAAAAATGCGCCCTTAACAGTGAAAATGAACGTGGTATTGTCAATACAAAGAAAATCTGGTGGGTACAGGCAGAATCCGTAATCGGTTTTTACAATGCTTTTGAAAGAGCACCGTATGAAACAGACTTTCTGACAGCATCAGAAAACATATGGAACTATATACAGCATGAAATCGTGGATTCCAGAGCAGACGGAGAATGGTTTCAGGAAAAGGATTCTCCGGAAGGTGCCCTGCTTCCCGTGGTCAGTCCATGGAAATGCCCTTATCACAATGGCAGAATGTGCATAGAAATGATACAACGTCTTCGAAAAGAAGAACAAAAAAGCACACCGGTGAATCCCAACGCTTCCATTAAAGCACGCAGTCTGTTAAATTACTTAAACCAGACTTCACAAAACAGCATTATTACCGGACAGCACACCCAGACCAATCCCATGGAAGAAATCCAATATATCCACGAGATTACAGGAAAAAGACCGAAATTGCAGGGATTTGAACTGTTGGCTTACTCACCAAACATTAATTATAAAGATGCTTCCAGCGAATGCCTTACGGAAGTTGAAGAAAATAAGGGAACCATTGATACTGCCATAAGATGGGCAAAGGAAACAAACGGAATTGTCACGCTGACTTTCCACTGGTTCTCTCCAATAGGCGGTCATGACAAGAGTTTTTATTCGAAAAATACAGATTTTGATGCTTCACGTATTCTTATGGAAGATACCCCCGAGAGAAAAGCATTTTTCCATGACATGAAGCAGCTTGCATCACTGCTTAGGCGTTTTCAGGAAGAGAATATCCCAGTTTTGTGGAGACCATTTCATGAAGCAGACGGCACCTGGTTCTGGTGGGGTGCAAAAGGCGATGAAGTCGGCAGGGAACTTTACAAATTAATGTTTCATTACTATGTTGATGAGCTTCATCTTGATAATTTATTATGGGTATGGAATTCTCCAAACCATGAGGGATACCCCGGTGATGAATATGTGGACATCGTCTCCCGTGACGTATACCTGACCCATAAAAAACGAACCGCTTATAAGAAAGAATATCTGGAATTAGTCCGCAATACCAGTCCTCATAAGGTTGCTGCCCTTGCGGAAGTCGGTTATATTCCGGATGCCGGTCTTATTGAATCAGAGCGCATACCATGGGCATATTACATGACCTGGTCCAAGGAATTCTGTATCGGAGACAGGTATAATACGGCTTGTGATTTGCTTCAGATGTATTCGGCACGGAATGCGGTTTGCATGGATTAGTGGGGTGTAAATTGGGGTTTGCGGGGCTGAAGTGTCGGGTTCTCCTGCCGGATGTGGGTAGACTGTGGATAGGCTGTCATAGAGAACACGGGAGGGTATGCGGGTTTCGAATTGTGTCTTTTCTAACACAATACATTTTATTTGCTGACCGGTGACGAGTCGTCTGCAAATGCCCATCCATGGGCAAAGCAGACTCAATCCGCCGTCCTGGCGGATTGCCTCTG
>JAQXXN010000232.1 GCA_029226085.1 Thermoflexaceae bacterium | reverse complement strand
GAGAGTGCTTTTGAACTGGAACTGACCTGGCTGGAAGAACATCCACAGCCTTATGATCTGGGAGAATGCGAATTCCATCTTGCTTTTCGAACGGATGACTATGAAGCAGCGCATAAACTTCATGAAGAAATGGGATGTATTTGTTTTGAAAATCCGGCTATGGGAATTTATTTTATTACGGATCCGGATGGATATTGGCTGGAAATTGTGCCGAATAAAAAGGAGCATTATCAACATGAACATTGAAGAAGCACATAAAAAAGCCATGGAATTTCTGAAAGAATACGGACTTTCCCATAAAAATCTGAATGAACGCTTCATATTCCGAAACATTCTTCCGGAAGAAGCCGATCAGGCTGTATTAATTGAACAAATATGTTTTCCACCGAATGAAGCATGCTCGGAGGCAATGATGAAAGAGAGGGTTGCCATGGCACCGGACTTGTTTCTGGTTGCTGTTGACAGAGTAACGGGAAGAATTGCAGGATTTTTAAACGGACTTTCTACCAATGAGGATTCGTTCAGAGATGAGTTTTTTACAAACGCAAATCTGTATCATCCGGAAGGAAGAAATATAATGCTTCTGGGACTGGATGTACTTCCGGAATATCGTGGACAGGGTCTGGCAAAAGAAATCATGTTTCAGTATCTTCGCAGAGAAAGTGAAAGAGGCAGGAAAACAATTATTTTGACATGTTTGGATTCGAAAGTAAAGATGTATGAGAAAATGGGATTTTGTAATAATGGAATAGCAAAATCTTCCTGGGGTGGAGAACAGTGGTTTGAGATGACCTGTGTGCTGAATTTTAATTAAAATAAATTTTATAAATGTATTGCATGGTTGTCTGCATAAGTGATATCTTATAAAGAAAGAGCGATTAGATGATTATGTAGAATATTGAAATAGAAACTTTACTCTGTGGAGGAAACATAATGGGACTGTTTATTAATTGCCTTGCTGTGGTATGTAGTACAATTATTGCAATTTGTGGAATTAGTTATTTTGTACGGGAAAAGAATGCCGGAAGTCTGCGGTATTTCATGCTTGTAATGGGATTTTTTGGCACCTTATGGAGCGGTGGCTATGGTATTATGGGATTTACGGAAACCGTAGAAGAAGCGGCTATCTTCCGGGCAGTCGGAGTGGTAGGCGTTGCGGGTTTTATGATGACAGAAGCGCTGATGGTTGCTTATATGATCCGGCTTCCTAAGTGGCTGTTTCGCACTTATGCAGCTGTATTTGGAGTTTTTGCTGTCATAGATTTGCTTTTTTTCATACCTGACCCTCATCCTTTTGTGCGGATAGACGGAAGAATGTGCTATTATGCAACAAATAGCATTGGAAGAACCATACATAGTTCGTTTTTAGTATTTGTTGCGATAACAATGATTGGCATTGCCGTTATCTGGGTGCGTAAGGAAAAAACGACACGTGAGGCTTATTATGTCAGGGCTGTTATTCTCTCTAATCTGGCTATCTTGTTTTCCTGCATTCCGGATACGATTCTGCCGGTGTTAGGAAAGCCTTCTTTTCCGAGTTCTGCTTATGGGATGTTTCTAACCTATATGATTACGTGGTTTTGGGCTACCAAGTTTAATGCGTTTAGTATTACAGTGGGAAACTTAAGTCAATATATTTACGAGTCTGCAAACACCGCCATATTGATTTTTGATGAACACTTCCAGCTTGTTTTGGCGAATCATTACGGGCAGAAGCTTTTAGGAATTGAAAAGATTGAAAATCAGAAATTTTCCGGATTGTTTCAGAGTACGGAAGAGCAAGTCGTTAAGCTGCTTTCTACGATTTTACAGAATAACAAAGGAGTGGCGGAGCTGGTATCCACAAATGGAGAAATCAGTTGTTCGCTGAATTTTTCTGTTGCAAGAGACTTCCATGATGATCCTTACTGCATCGTCTGTTTTGTGTATGACCTTACAAAGGAAAAAAATATGCTGCAGGAGCTTGTTCGTGCAAACGAAGCAAAGAGCCAGTTCCTTGCTAATATGTCTCATGAAATCCGTACGCCAATCAATGGAATTCTTGGTATGGATAGCATGCTTTTAAAAGAATGTAAAGACGAGAATTTAAGGGAATATGCAAAAAATATCCAGAGCGCAGGGCAATCACTGCTTTCTATTATCAATGATATCCTGGATATATCAAAGATTGAGTCCGGCAAACTGGAAATTATTCCGATAAAGTATCAATTGTTTTCCATATTAAATGACTGTTATAACTTAACAAAAGTAAAAATGGAAAATAAGCCGGTTGAATTTGTAATACAGATTAATGAAAATCTTCCTTCCTGGTTATATGGAGATGAAGTCCGGATTAGACAGATTATCAACAATTTCCTGTCTAATGCCGTGAAATATACGAAAGAGGGAAAAGTTACATTTTGTCTGGATTACGAAGAAGTCTCGAAAGAACAGATTGTGCTTGTCATCTCCGTTTCTGATACAGGAATTGGAATTAAGGAAGAAGATTTAGGAAAGCTTTTTGAATCATTTACCCGGATAGAAGAAAAACGCAATCGTAATATTGAAGGAACGGGTCTGGGGCTGAACCTTACGAAAAGTCTGGTAGATTTAATGGGTGGGGAGATTTTCGTGGATAGTACTTACGGAAAAGGATCTTGCTTTACTGCCAGGATACCACAGAAAATAGTAGATGCTAAGCCAATGGGGGATTTTAGCAAACGTTATCAGCAATATCTGAGGACGTCAGATGACAATACGCTTTCTTTTTTGGCACCGGAGACAAAGATTCTGATTGTGGATGATGTGGAGATGAATCTAAAGGTAGTAGAAGGTCTTCTGAAAGAAACAAAAATACAGATTGATACAGCTGTTAGTGGCAGGGAATGTCTGGCATTTGTCAAATTAAAGCAGTATGATATGATCTTTTTGGATCATATGATGCCGGAAATGGATGGTATTGAGACGCTGCAGAACATGAAGGCGCTTACGGACAATCTGAATAAGGACACACCGGTTATCATGCTGACAGCAAATGCTATCGTGGGAGCAAAAGAAGAATATATGAAGGCGGGCTTTACGGACTATCTGACAAAGCCAATTCAGGAGACGGCATTATTGGAGATGCTTCTTAAGTATCTGCCTGGAGAACTTATTTGCAGAAATGACGAAGTAAAGAATTCGAAAGATATGGAGCAGGAAGAGTCAAAAGAGCGCAAGGATGAGTCAGAAACAGGACAGATGCAGCAGCTTTTAAAACTGGAAGGTCTGGATGTGAAGACTGGACTGTCATACTGCATGAATGAGGAAGATTTTTATGTGGAAATGCTGAAAGAATATTTGAAAGCAGATAAAGTGTCAAAGCTAAATCAATTCTTTGCTGAGGAGGATTGGAATAATTATGGAACCCTTGTGCATGCACTAAAGAGCACTTCTCTTACAATAGGTGCAGTTCATTTGTCTGAGGAGGCAAAAGCACTGGAAATGGCAGCAAAAGAAGGAGATGACAATTATATCCGGTCACATCATGAAGAGGCATTGGAAGAATACATAGGACTGACAGACAGACTGAAAGAGATACTGTAAGAAATGCACCTCAAATGTCAGATAATCTGACATCTGGGGTGCATTTTATTTCTTACTCTTTTTTTACAACATAAAAATTCTCCATTGCAGAGAGCATTGCAAAATGGCGGATAATGAAATTTAATCAATCTCAACGATAAATTTCCCATCTTTATATTTCAATACCGCACAAAGTCCATGCATATCCAGGATATTTTTTGTGATTGTCAGTCCAAGACCACTTCCCTGGC
This sequence comes from Thermoflexaceae bacterium, assembly GCA_029226085.1. Lineage (GTDB taxonomy): Bacteria > Bacillota > Clostridia > Lachnospirales > Lachnospiraceae > MGBC120314. The sequence goes on along the minus strand of JAQXXN010000232.1, from coordinate 8,872 downwards.
GATTGGAACGGCTTTCATTTCCCTTTACAAAGGCCTCCCATAATTGTTCCATGTTTTCTGGCATTTCTTCCGATGAATCATTTGTTATGGTGAAATTCTTCTGGGTTCCGGTAATATGGACTTCGCCATTGCTTTTCGTATATTTGACGGAGTTCGATATTAAGTTGTCCAGTGCACGCGAAATTTCTTTGACATCCGCATCAATGGTGTAACTTCCGGTTATTGTGACAGTAATCTTTTTTTCATCAATGATGGCAGTATAGTTTTCCATAATTGATTTGGAAAGCGCACATAAATCAACAGGTTCTTTTTTTAGAAGAATTTCCCTGCATTCTGACTTCGATAATTCCAGTGTGTCTGCGATAATTGTATTCATGTAGCTGACATTATCGATGATTGCATCAACATAGTATTCACGTTTTTCCGTATGAACATTCTCTTTCAGATTTTCAGCATAACCGCCCATTGCCATTAATGGGCTTTTAAGGTCGTGGGCAAGATTGTTAATCAGGTTGATGCGGTAATCCTCTGTCATGTAAAAGTATTTATTTTTATTGTTGGTTAAGGTGGAAAGAATCCAGACCACAACCAGCATGATGATAAGATAAATGGTTATCAGAATGGTAAAATTAATGGAATTCAGTTTCCAAAGGCTGTATTTGTGCTCATAGTAAGCGAGCAGTTCATATTTATGACCGGTTGAATCGGTAAAGGAAGCAAGCTGTGAGTAATAATATTTTTGGTTTCCGGCCAAACCATATTGACTAGATGCACTGGAAGTAGCCAGCTGTTTTGCTGACTCGAAAGAAGTTAGTTCATTTCCGCTAATTATAAGGAGATTACGCTTTTCTTCTTCTATTTGTATGTAGGTGTATCCGTTGGTATTATCCGGTGTTAAGTCAATTATGTTTTCCTCTAATATGGTGGAATTTTCCAGATTGGAATATGGAGATGAGTAAACCGTTGCTTTTATTTTTCCGGGAATAAATTTGTTGTCCTTAATGTAGGCATCCACAACAGAGTATTGTGTATAGACGTAATTCCCCAATCTTGTATAGAAATAATGGATATTTTCGGGACAAAATTTCATAAAATACTCTTTCCAATCTAAGGTATCGCAATAATACAAGGCGTACTCCCCGTTTATGGCATCGGTAACAAGAAAACCTTTAAAGGTTGAATCAAGGATGTATTCTTCGGTTTCACAGTCTTTAATGGCAATATAGGAATTGATGGAATGATTCTGGCAGTATGCGGCACAATAGCAGAGGTTGTATGCAATGCTACTGGTTTTGTCGCTTAATGGATTTTCTGCAATTTGTTTCCGTATAAGGGAGGAAACTCTGGTAAAATCATCATTTCGTTCCCTGTAAAATAAAAGTTCCTGATATTTGAAACAAACCAATATACTAAGTGTGCTTAGAAGCAAGACGATAACAATGCCGACTAGAAGATTTTTAGTAAAAATCTCCGGAAAGGTTTTTCTTTTTTGATAAGATTTCGTGTCTTCTCTTCGTTTTAATTTCATATGACAGTTCCTCCTAAACCTTGAATTAATCCGTAATTTTATAACCTTTGGAAATTACGGTTTTAATCTGGTTCCCTGCAGGACCTAATGCTTTTCTCAGCTTTTTTATGTGATTATCAACAACACGGTCAACAATGTCGTCATCCTTCCAGAGATTCGTAATGAGCGTTTCTCTGCTTATCACCCAGTTTTTATGCACAATCAGGTAGTTTAAGAGGGCAAATTCTTTCGGAGCAAGATAAATGGACTGCCCATCTGCAAAAACTTCGAGAGTACGTTTGTTAATACGAATTTTTCCACAGACAACGGAGTCATTTACAACGGTACCCCTGGAGCGATTTAAAAGTGCATTGACTTTGGCATGCAATCTGGAAAGTGAAAATGGTTTTCCGATATAATCGTCACATCCTAATTCATATCCATACAAAACATCTTCTTCCCTGGTGCGTGCGGTCAGAAAAAGAATCGGTACATCGGAGTTCTTTCTGATTTCACGGCAGATTGTAAATCCATCAATGTGAGGAAGCATTACATCCAGCATGACCAGATCAAATTCGTAATTTTTGATGTAATCCAGACCGGAAAAGCCATCAATGGCACTTGTTATTTCAAACTCATCGCTTTTGGATGAAAAATAGTCTTCTATTATTTCACGTATTTGGAAATCATCTTCTACTAAAAGTAATCTGTTCATGGTGGGAGCCTTTCTTTTTTAGGATTATTATACCGGCAGGATGTATCCTTGATATATCCATTTACATTTCCAAAGTATTTGCAAACTTTACCAAAATATTATAACATAGGATTAGGTTAGGAAAAAGATTTTGCCATGGGAGAGCAGATATTATGGAAGATTTTAAGGAACAGTATACAAAGGAATTGATTCATCAGGAAATCAAATCTAATAAGCATACGTTAAAAGGATTCCTGTGGTTTCTGGTGGGTGTCGCATTTATCTGGCTGCTTACGGTAACAGGCTTTTTTGAGGTGGATAAGAAACTTATTACCATAGCCTTTGTATCAACCTGTGTGCTGTTTATACCGCCATTATATTTTTATCTTAAAGGAGATTTGTCAAAACCGTGGCTTAAGTACCTTTTTCTGTCATTGATATGCATTGCTTCGGCAGTTATTATATCCTTTTTATCCTATCATGCAGTACTTTTGTATGTAGTGCCGTTGTTATTTGCCATACAGTACAGGAGGAGCAGTACGATATGGTTTGTGTATGCAGTGAATACGGTTACCATGCTGATAAGTTCCCTGGTAAGCTTTTATTATGGAATCTGTGACCTGAATCTGCTTCTTCAGAGCCAGCATATCAGAAGCTGGTATTTGGAAATTATAACGGAGAGCGCACTGAATATTCCGTTTAATGCCAATCCGGTATTTATTATCATTGTGTTTGAAGTATTTCCAAGAAGTATTATTCTGCTGGTATTTTCCATCATGATGCAGTATACGGTTGTCAGCAGCAATGAGGATGCCTTACGTATTGCACAGCTTACATATTTGAAGGAAACGGATACCAAGACCAGGGTTTTCAATAAAAACAAATATGAAGAAATGGTAAAGGAGTATTATCCAAAGATAGAACGGGTCGCAGTAGTATTCTGGGATTTGAATAACTTAAAGCTAATTAATGATAAATATGGACATGCCATGGGAGATAAGGTAATAGAAAAATTATCCTCCATCTTGTACGGACATTCCAGTGACAGATGTTATGTATACAGAATCGGAGGAGATGAGTTTCTGATGATTATCGATAATCCGGCGCAGAATGAAGCGGAAAGTATTGTAAAGGCAGTAAAAGAAAAGCTGGAAGCAGATAATGAACGGAATAAGGTAAAGATATCCAGTGCGGTTGGTCTGGCTTTTGGAAGAGGAAATGATATTCTAAAAGTGGTAGAAGAAGCGGATGCCTATATGTATGAGAATAAGAAACTTAGCAAGGAGAGCAGAAAGTAATGGATATTTTTGTGATTGTGCTGGTTTTGATTATGGTATTTTTTGTGGCAGAATATGGACTATATCGTTTTGTCTTCAGCCATCCGTTTAAGAAACGACCAAATGCTCATCATATTCCGGAAAGCAATCTTTACAAAGCGTACAGGGATAAGATGTTGGAAGTAGTGGATGAAATGGAAAGGACTCCCCATGAGGAAGTTAGTATTCAGTCATCGGATGGACGCAGATTATATGGGCAATTCTATCATTTGAAAAAAGATGCGCCGCTCATGATTTTCTTCCATGGGTATCATGGCGTATCTGCGTGGGACGGATATGGGTTTTTTAAAATTTGTAAGGATAACGGAATGAATATTCTGATGGTGGATGAAAGGGCGCATGGAAAGAGTGAGAGCAGTATTATCACATTCGGAGTGAAAGAAAGACAGGACTGCAAATTGTGGGCAGAATATGCCGCAAAGCGTTTCGGGAAAAATACGGACATTTTTCTTGCAGGAGTCTCCATGGGTGCAGCTTCGGTGCTGATGGCTTCTGAGCTTGGTTTCCCGGAAAATGTAAGAGCCATTGTGTCAGACTGTGGATATTCGGAGCCTGCTGCCATCATAAAAGAAACCATAAGAAAGATGAGGCTTCCTGTTAAGCCGGTTTATCGGCTGGTTAATTTAAGTGCACATCTATTTGGACACTTTGATTTGGAAGAAACAACGGCTTTAAATGCCATAAAAAAAATAAAAATTCCGGTATTGTTTCTTCATGGCAGGCAGGATTCCATCGTACCTCTTTCCATGTGTGAAGAATTATATGAAAACTGTGCAGGAAGAAAAGAAAAAGTGCTCATTGAAGGTGCAGATCATGCGAACAGTGCCATGACAGATTATGAAACATATGAAAAGGCAGTCATGGGATTTTTGATGAGGAGTCTTGCTGAGAAACGGTAGAAAAATAAATATTTGGAAAAAGATATTGACTGTACGGTGGATAAGATATAAAATTGACCGTACAGTCAATTTTTATTTTATAAGAGGTGTTATGATTGAAACAGGAAGAAAAGACAGAAATAACCCGAAATAAAATTTATGCTGCAGCGATGGAAGAATTTGGGACGAATGGTTATGCGGCAGGCACTATCAATAATATTTGTAAGTCGGGAATCAATAAGGGATTAATCTACCATAATTTTAAGGATAAAGATGCTCTCTATCTGGAATGTGTGAAAAAAAGCTGTGAAAATCTTATTACTTTCATCCATGACAATAAGGCGGAAGAAAGCTTTGTGGAGTACATGAGTATGAGAATGCGTTTTTTTAAGGAAAATCAACAGGAGGCATATGTGTTTTTGGAGGCGCGGACAAATCCCCCGCAGCATTTAACCGGCTCCATACGGGAAATTTTTATAAAATTTGATGAATTGAACTTGGCAGTGTGCGAGAAAGAACTTTCAAGGCATACACTCCGGGATGGGGTGTCAAAAGAAGATGCACTCAATTATTTTTCGGAAATACAAAAGATTTATAATATTAATTTTTCTCATCAATTAAATGGCACAATGTCGCTTCAGGAACAGCTGGCATTGCATGAAAGAAACATTCATAAAATATTTGATTTTATGTTATATGGTATTGCAGAAGGAGGAAATGAAAAATGTTAAAGAATATAGTATGCTGGATAGTGGTACTTTTAATTGCTTTTTTAGCAGGAAAAGCGGTCAGCAAGATAAAGCTTCCGGCAATTCTTGGATGGTTGATTGCAGGTATGCTGCTTGGGCCCAATGCCATCGGGCTTCTTCCCAAAGAAGTTCTTGGTGCATCATGGTATAAACTGATTATTACATGGATGCAGTGTGCATTTGGTCTGATGCTGGGAACAGAACTTGTATGGAACAGAATTAAAAATTACGGGAAAGCGTTAGTTGTCACTACACTGACGCAGTCATTAGGAACCTTTGCATTTGTTTCAATGGTCTTTGGAATTATTTTTCAATGTACCGGTATTCCGGTGTATCTGGCATTTGTCTTTGGAGGAATTGCACTGGTAACAGCACCGGCACCGGCATTGTCCATTGTCAGTGAGTTTCATACGAAGGGACCTGTGACGGATACACTACTGCCAATGGCAGTTCTGGATGATATTGTGGGGATTGCAGTATTCTTTACGGTTAATTCCTTTGTTGCAAGAACGGTATCTGGAGGGGCAGTTTCACTTATCATGATACCGGTCATGATTCTGCTTCCGGTTCTTGTGGGAGCAGTAATTGGCCTGATTGCAGGAATTCTGCTAAAAAGAACCAGTGGAAAGAAAGCATCCCTTGCAGTTCTGATTATGGGAATTACCGTTACGGTAGCGGTTGGTTACTGGCTGAATACTAAAGTCTTTACCGGGATTACTCTTAATTATATGCTGATGGGTGTTGCATTTTCGGCGGCTTTCTCCAACATGTTGTCGGAAGAAAAACTTGAGAAGGTAACGGATTATTTTCATCCGGTTTTAGGAATCTGTCTTCTGGGTGCTATTGTGGATCTGGGAGCACCACTGGATTATAATTTGATTATGGGGGCAGGATTCTATACATTCATCTATATCGCTGCCAGGGCATGCGGAAAATATTTTGGTGCAAGATGTGGTGCAAAGCTTATGAAAATGCCAAAGACGGTTCAGAAATACCTTGGCTTTACCTTACTTCCTCATTCGGGAGTTTCCCTGGTATTTACCGGGATTGTATGCTCTGTACTACAGGCCGGTAAGCCGGAGCTTGCAGTTATTGTAAAAGGAACCATTGCGGCAGCAGCGGTCATCAATGAGATTATTGCAGTCATTGCGGCAAAGAAGGGCTTTGAAATGGCGGGAGAAATATGATTTGACGCAGACCATGATAAATGTTATCCTCAACATATGAAATAAATATGGATACAGTAGGATTATTTGAAAGAAAATGAGGTTTATCATGAGAAAATTAGGCTTTGGAGCCATGCGGCTTCCGCTATTCAATCCGGAAGATAAGTCTTCCATTAATCAGGAACTTTTAAATCAGATGGTGGATGAATTTTTAGATGCAGGATTTACATATTTTGACACGGCGTTTCCATACCATGAACAGAAGTCAGAGGCTGCAATGAAAGCCGCACTTGTGGACAGACACCATAGAAGCGAGTATGTTTTTGCGGATAAGATGCCGACAGTACTTGTGAAGGCGAAAGAGGAATATCCGATGTATTTCGACATGCAGCTAGAGCGGACAGGTGTAGGATATTTTGATTATTACCTCATGCATAATATGGGAAAGGATCGTTATGCAAAGACCAAGGCATTTGGAGGCTTTGAATTTGCACTGCAGAAGAAGGAAGAGGGGAAAATTAAAAAACTTGGTTTTTCCTTCCATGATGATGCAGATACGCTTGACCGGATTCTGACGGAGCATCCGGAGGTGGATTTTGTCCAGCTTCAGATTAATTATCTGGATTGGGAAAACAAGATTATCCAGTCAAAGAAGTGTTATGAAACTGCAAGAAAGCATCAGAAACCAATCGTGGTAATGGAACCAGTAAAAGGTGGAACACTTGCCAATCTTCCAGGAAAAGCAGAAGAATTACTGCGTGCATATAATCCGGATGCTTCACCGGCATCTTATGCACTCCGGTTTGCAGCATCCCTTGAAGGCGTCATGATGGTCTTAAGCGGAATGAGTAACTTGGAGCAGGTGATTGACAATACCAGAATCATGAGTGACGTAAAACCGCTGAATGAAGAAGAGCAAGAACTTCTTTCAAAGGTAGTTGAAATCATTCACGAAAGTGTAAAAGTCCCATGTACTTCCTGTGGATACTGCATGGAAGTGTGCCCAAAGAACATTCCGATACCTGGACTTTTCGGACTGTATAATAATTATGCCATTAATGGAAATTTTTCAACGATGTATCATAACCGGATTATTTATGAAAGAGGTAAGTCTTCAGATTGTATCGGATGTCGTCAGTGCGTAAGGAATTGTCCGCAGCATATTGAGATTCCGGAGCATCTTAAGGAGATTGCAAAGTTTGAAAAGTGATTATCCTTGAAAGTATATTTTATATAACAGAAACGGCAGAGCCAAATGATATGGTATCTGCCGTTTCTGCTATCATTATATTACGAAATTACAGGTCATGTATCTCACTGTGAAGCTCCTGAAGAGACTTAAGACTGCTGTTACCGTGTTCCTTTACATAACGGATACCTTCTGCAGCAGCTCTTGCTGCGGCAATGGTAGTCATGTATGAAACCTTAGCCTTGATGGCTGCCTTACGGAGATAACTGTCATCATGAACACTGTCTTTTCCGACAGGTGAATTAACAACCAGCTGGATATCGCCGTTTGTAATCATGTCAAGGACATTCGGACGGCCTTCATACAGTTTATTGACCTTCTCAGCAGGTATTCCTGCAGCGGTAATGATGTCGTAGGTTCCTCCGGTAGCAAGGATGCGGAAACCATCCTCAAAAAACATTTTGGCAACTTCGGCAACTTCCGCCTTGTCTTTTCTGTTTACGGAAATAAGCACGGTGCCCTCTAACGGAAGTCTGGTCTGGGTTGCTTCCTGAGCCTTAAAAAATGCTTCGCCATAAGACTTGGAAAGTCCTAATACCTCACCTGTGGAACGCATCTCCGGCCCAAGAATCGGGTCGACCTCAGGAAACATGTTGAATGGGAATACTGCCTCTTTTACACCGTAATTTGGAATGCACTGCTCCCTTAAGGAAGGAACAGGGGATGGCTTTCCGGTAAGTTCCGATGTAATGATTTCTGTTGCCAGTGGTACCATTCGGATGTTACATACCTTGGAAACAAGCGGTACGGTACGGGAGGCTCTTGGATTTGCTTCCAGAACATATACCTTGCCGTTTTCAATGGCATACTGCATGTTCATGAGACCTTTAACGTGCATTTCTTCCGCAATTTTCCGTGTGTATTCCTTGATGGTTTTCACATTTTCCTCGGAGATGTGAACGGAAGGAATGATGCAGGCGGAGTCACCGGAGTGAACACCTGCAAGTTCAATATGCTCCATGACAGCAGGTACAAATGCATGGGTGCCATCGCTGATGGCATCTGCTTCACATTCGAGGGCGTGATTTAAGAAACGGTCAATCAGAATCGGACGATCCGGTGTGACACCGACAGCGGCATTCATATAGCCTGTCATGCTCTCATCATCATATACAACTTCCATGCCTCGTCCGCCCAATACATAGGAAGGACGAACCATTACCGGATAGCCGATTTTTTTCGCGATTTCCAAAGCTTCCTCAACAGTAGTAGCCATTCCGGATTCCGGCATCGGGATTTCCAGTTTTTCCATCATAGCACGGAAAAGGTCACGGTCTTCTGCAAGGTCAATC
>JAQXXN010000231.1 GCA_029226085.1 Thermoflexaceae bacterium | reverse complement strand
TCATGATTGAAATCAGCGGAACACTGATAGCATCCGGATAAGATTCTTTGCGAAAATCCTCTTCCTCCCGAATGTCTAATACCACTTTCTCACCGTCAATTTTTTCCAGTTCTTCAAACGTAATCACTTTCATTTTCATTCTGCCTCATTAAAAATTTCATACCGGTCCGGCCATGCCCTGCAAATCAATGTCAGGTTATAAGCCTTCGCCATTTCAACCGCCGCATCCGTAGGCACTGCCTTGGATACCAGCACCGGAATCTTTGCCGCAACAGCCTTTTTTACCATGTCTGTCGGCACCCGTCCCGTGGTAAACAAAATGCATTCCGCAGGATCATATCCCTTTATGGCAGCAAATCCCACCGCCTTATCCAGTGCATTATGTCTTCCGATATCCTCACATGTAAACACTACTTCCCCCTTCACGCTCAGATAACATCCGTGCGTTCCCTTTGTTGCCTTATGAATCTTTGACCCTCCCGCAAATTCATTGGCAAGCCCGAAAATCCACTCCGGTTTCCATTCTGCCTTAGAAAGCCTCTTAAAATCACCCGTCTGTGCATTCTTAAGCAAAATCTGGTTTCCTGTGCAGCAGGTCGGCTCATTTTCCATGGAATAGTTAAAAACAATATCCTTACTCAAAAAAACCTTTGCCGTATTTCCGGATTCACACACATAGACGCTCTCCACATCCTCTGTCCCGGCAATCATCCCTTCTGTCACCAGTCTTCCAATCACCAGCTCAGTAAGATTTGACGGTGTACATACTAACTTCGCCGCCAGCCTCTCATTTACCACCAGGTCCATGAAATGCTCGCATACAACATCCATCTTACCTTCATCCGTCATGCTGTGCATCATGGCTTTATCTACCTCATTCACATTTACAACAACCCTCTTAACCTTTTTTACACATTCCAGCCGTTCCGCCTGATTATTCACCTTCAAAATCCATCCCTCCGCATCACTTGACCTCATTTGCCGTCATATAAAACTGATAATAAATTCCTTTCTTCAAAAGCAGACTCTCATGATTTCCTTCCTCCACAATTCCCTCATCCGTCAGTACCAGAATCCTGTCCGAATGCCGTATGCTTGAAAGCCTGTGTGCAATGGTAAGCGTGGTTCTCCCCTCAGAAAGTCTTGAAAGAGACTTTGCAACTGCAAACTCACTCTCATTATCCAGTGCGCTGGTTGCCTCATCCAGAATGATAATCGGAGGGTTTTTCAGAAATACTCGTGCAATACTGATTCTTTGCTTCTGTCCTCCCGAAAGCTTAACACCGCGTTCTCCCACATAGGTATCATAGCCGTCCTTTAATTCTATGATAAAATCATGGGCATTTGCTTCTTTTGCCGCCTCCATGACCTCATCTCTTGTGGCGCCCGGCTTACCGTATGCAATATTTTCAAAAATCGTTCCCGAAAAAAAATATACATCCTGCTGGACAATACCGATATTGCCACGAAGGCTCTTTAATGTATAGCTCTTTATATCCCTGCCATCTAAAAGAATTCTTCCCTCCGTCACATCATAAAAACGTGGAATCAGATTGCAGAGTGTTGTCTTACCGCCTCCGGACGGTCCCACAAGCGCCACCTTTTCCCCGTGGCAAATGGAAAGATTCAGATTGGAAAATACAATATTATGGTCATCCGGATATTCGAAGCTTACATTTTCAAAAGTAATGTTTCCCTGCGGATTCGTAAGCTCCACGGCACCCGGTTCATCAAATATCTCAATGTCTGCATCCATAATCTGAAGGAAGCGCTCTATTCCTGTCATTCCCCTCTGGAACTGTTCTGCGAATTCAATAATCCGGCGGATGGTTGCAATCAGCGTGGACACATACATCATATACGCCACCAGATCTCCCGGAAGAATCATTTCTTTTATCATGAAGATTCCTCCTGCAACAATAACCATCAAATACATCAGTCCGTCAAATACTTTCACAGAGGTCTGAAATGCCGCCATGTAGCGGTACGTTTCTTTTTTTATGGAAAGAAAAGCTCCGTTATCCTCTTCAAATTTCTGGTTTTCAATTTCTTCATTGGTAAATGCTTTTACAACCTTCTGCCCCAAAAGGCTGTCTTCAATACGTGCATTTAATTCGCCAATCTGGTAACGCTGTCTGCTGAATGCACGGCGCATGCGGAAATTTAACAGCATGCAGACCACCGCCATGACAGGGATGCACACAAAAATCATTACCGTCAGAAGCAGATTAATTCTTGCAAGAATCACGAAAGATATTATTGTTTTGATGATTGCAATAAAAAATTCTTCCGGACAATGATGGGCAAATTCTGTCACATCAAACAGATCATTGGTAATACGCCCCATGATTTGTCCAACCTTGGTATTGTTATAATAGGTATCGGAAAGCTTCTGAAGATGCCCGTAAGCATCCCTTCTCATGTCTGTTTCAATTTTTGCACCCATGACATGTCCCATGTCTGCCATATAGTAACCTGCAATCCAGTCTACAATCCGAAGCAGAAGATATAACATTCCCAGAGCACCGATTGTCCTTACCGAAAGTGCAGCAAGATCCCTTAATCCCTCATTGGTAATATAACGGATGATTAGCGGCAGTACCAGCTCACAAATCGTTGTTAAGGATGCACAGAATAAATCCATACAGAGAGTTTTTGTGTATTTCTTATAATACGGCACGAAACGCCTGATTAGTTCGCCTGTTTTATATTCTCTTGGTTCATTCATGTTCATTCTCCATTGTCTTACCACAACAAGTTATGGCTGCGATATAATTCTTGTACTCTTTGAA
>JAQXXN010000230.1 GCA_029226085.1 Thermoflexaceae bacterium | reverse complement strand
CGAATCTGGCAATCTTTTCCTCATCTTCCACAATTAAAATATTCATGCTATGCTCTCTCCCACATCAACTGTCATTCTCTCATCTTACTGGTTCTGATTCTTATTTTCAAAATCCTTCTTAAGATTCTCAGCCACTTCAGAAGCCTTATTCATCGCCCCATTTAAATCAATGCCTTCCGCTACCTTTCCGGAAAACGAATACTTAAATCCGAAAAATAATCCCACAATCAGAAGCGGAACAACGATCCAGAATGCAAATAATAACAAAAGTACAAAAATCGTAATCGGCATGGTTACAAACTTTTCTCCATCCTTATCGATATTGAAAAAGTTCTCATTCCCTTTCCTAATCAAATCCCCACACCAGCTAAAGAATTTATTCACATTCTCTGCAAAAGTAGATTTCTTAGAATGTGCCGATGCCGCCTTTTCAAACTGCTCCGACTGCTCATACTGGGTAGAATAGCTTGCCGTAACCGGTTCTTTCACCTTACCAAGCTTTTCCAGATAAACAATCGCATCCAGCATATCCCACTGACATGCCTCAAGAGCTCCCTTTGCCTCTTCGTAAGTCACACCCGTTTTTGCCTTTAATTTTTCTACCATTTCTAAATGTTCCATAATCTTTTCCTCCTGGGTTCTTCCCTGTTCAATTTGATACGATTTCAATAACCGTATCCTTAACTTGTTGAGGATATCTTACATCTTACAAATTAATCTAAAAGGTAAGAAAGATTAAAATCAGATTAAGATTTATTAAAATCATTTATTTTTCTTTTCCAGGATACAGTCCACCAGAACCTCTGCCACTTCATCCTTTGACATGATTTCCAGTTCTCTTGTCTCATTCGCAGTGATAATAGTCACAATATTGGTATCCGTTCCGAATCCGGCTCCCTTTGCCTTAAGATTATTGGCAACAATCATGTCCAGATGCTTTTTCTTTAATTTTTCCCTGGAATTCTCCACCATGTTCTGTGTTTCCATGGAAAATCCGCATAAAAACTGCTTAGTCTTACGTTCACCCAGTGTCTTTAAAATATCATCCGTGCGCTCCAGCTCAATGGATAATCCGCCGTCTTTTTTCTTCACTTTTTCTTCCGCCGGATTTTTCGGGCGGTAATCCGCAACGGCTGCCGCTTTAATCACAATATCCTGGTCGTCAAAATACTCCATCACGGCATCATACATATCCTTTGCCGAAACCACATTGACCACATTGACAAACATCGGCGGCTCCAGACTGGTCTTTCCCGTAACCAATGTCACGCTGGCACCGCGAAGCATACAGTTTCTGGCCAGTGCATATCCCATTTTTCCAGAAGAATGATTGCTGATAAAGCGCACCGGGTCAATTTTTTCCATGGTAGGTCCGGCTGTTACCAGCACCTTCATGCCCTCCATATCCTTTTTATGTGCACATTCCCGTAAGATATACTGCATCAGGACATTTTCTGACGGCATTTTTCCCACGCCCACATCACCGCAGGCAAGAAATCCGGTATCCGGCGTTATTACCTCATAACCGAACCGTTTTAATTTTTCCATATTATCCTGAACGATGGGATTCCGGTACATCTGCGTATTCATTGCAGGGGCAATGATTTTCCTGCAGGTACATGCCATCACCGTGGTCGTAAGCATGTCATCCGCAATTCCATTTGCAATCTTTCCGATTACATTGGCAGAGGCCGGTGCGACCAGCACCACATCCGCCATTTTTGCCAGAGAAACATGTTCCACGCTGTACTGGAAATTTCTGTCAAACGTATCAATGAGACATTTATTTCCGGTCAGAGTCTCAAATGTTATGGGATTAATAAAATTAGTGGCATTCTCCGTCATCAGCACGGTTACATTCGCATTTAATTTTTTCAGCATGCTTGCAAGATTGGCAATCTTATACGCTGCTATACTGCCTGTCACTGCAAGCACCACATTTTTTCCGGCCAGCATCCTACATCACTCCTTTGATTTGTGTTATTTATTTTCTACATTCTTATCATAAATGATTTTCAATCCCTTTAATAAAAGATCATCCTCCACGATAATCTCATGTCTGCACAATGGAATTACCACCTTTGCAAGTCCCCCTGTTGCAACAACGGTTGTCTTATAACCAAGTTCTTCTTCCATACGGTCAATCAGCCCATCCATCATGGTCGCTGCACCCAGAACCAGTCCGCTCTTCATACAGTCTATGGTATTCTTTCCAATGGTTTTCTGAGGACGTTCCAGACTGACCTTGTAAAGCTGTGCCGCATTGGACGCCAGTGCCTCCATGGAAAGCCTTACCCCCGGTGCAATAATACCACCCACATAGTTGGAATCCTTATCCACAACAGACATGGTTGTTGCCGTTCCCATATCAATAATAATAAGTGGTGCACCATACTCCCGGATTCCCGCAACCGCATCCACAATCAAATCACTTCCCACAGTCTTTGGGTTATCCATTTTAATGTTAAGTCCCGTCTTAAGTCCCGGGCCCACAACCATCGGGGTTTTTCCGATGATTTTTTCCACCGCACTGACAATGGCATTAATAAGCGGCGGTACAACGGACGAAATAATCGCTCCGTCAATTTTCTTAATATCTATGGAATATAGTTCCAGAACCGTCTTGAATCCCATTGCATATTCCAGTGCAGTTTTGGATTTATCCGTGGAAAGACGCTCCACAAAATACGTTTTTTCATCATCTATACAGCCGATTACAATATTGCTGTTTCCCATGTCTATGGCAAGAATCATTTTATATCCTCCATCAAAAAATGCCATCAGCCGGCAAATGCAGACTGTCCCATATCCACGCTTCCCATACTGATGGCAGTTTTACCGTTACCGGTTATGTTAGTTTTCTTTCGGCATCATGCGAAGAAGCACCAGACTTACCGCTGTTCCCAGCACTGCCGCAACAATTGCTTCCGGAATTCCGTTTGCCGCAATAATTCCAAGAATGACATCATATACCGCTTCCACAGCAATAGACTTTGCCGTTGCAAATTCATCTTTAAAAAAGAAAAAAATCATGTTCATTACCAGAAGTGTATTGGTTAAAGCACCTGCCACACCGGCAGCCGGTAATGCCACAAGCTTCTTTCCCTTAAAATTCTTCATAAGCGCCATAAGTCCCTTATACACATAATACGGAACCACACCTACCAGTATTCTCGGTACGAAGCAGATAATAATACTGAAAAAATTACCGCCCACTTCACCCACGGAATAAAACGGTGAAAATGCAAATGACAAAAGACTTGGATTAATGGAATTGTTAATAAGGCTTGTCAGACCAAATGTTGCCCCCAGTACAGCTCCCATTTGCGGTCCAAGAACGATGGATCCGATTATGACCGGAACATGAATAAGGGTTGCCTTAATAACCACAAGGTTAATATACCCAAGATTCGGCACAAATGCCATAATGATGACAATCGCCATAAAAAGCGCTGTCAAGACCATGCGAAACGTCTTCTTACTTGTATTCATCTTTATCCTCCTGTTGTCGCTCCCAAAATTTCCGGTGTGTCAGGACACACACACCGGACAAAGGATGCAATACAATTATTATTGTACTGTATACAGGGGAAAAATACAAGAGAAGACTATCTTTTTCTCAACTTTTCCCCTGTCCCGTCCGATATACTTTGTATCAGGGGGTTGCCTAATTCCCCTGGTTTCTGTTAGCCTCATCCAAAAGAAAGGGGCAAAGAAAATGGTTATTTCATCCAGTAATGTTTCCATGGCATCCCAAAGGAGTTACCACAGAAACGTAAAAGGACAAACAACAACCACCAGGTGGCAGTTGGCAAATCCGTCAACCATATCCACCACAACACAGACTTTTTCCAGAAGTCATGACGAAGAGTCCGTGTATAACAATTACAACTATTTTGCAAGAAATCCGCAAACCATCCGGTCAGATTCCACCGGCGACTACGGTAATGTTTCTTCTTCAATCAGCGGTGTTCAGCATCCGTCAGAACTTGGCTTTCTTGAAGAATCCATGTCAAAAACACTCCGAAGTCTTCTGGACATGCTGTATAAAGCAAGAGGTTTAACACGAAACAACTCAAACGATTATAATTATCTAAATGATAACACGGTGCAGAATGTTTTCCTGAATCAGACCCA
Organism: Thermoflexaceae bacterium; assembly: GCA_029226085.1. Taxonomy (GTDB): domain Bacteria; phylum Bacillota; class Clostridia; order Lachnospirales; family Lachnospiraceae; genus MGBC120314. The sequence continues at coordinate 6,855 of JAQXXN010000230.1, read as the reverse complement.
GACTGGCCTTGGCACCATCTGGAACCAGATAACGGACACTTCCTACACAATGGAAGAAAGTGAAACAACTTCCTTTTCCTCTACAGGAACCGCAATCACGGCAGACGGAAGAACATTGGAATTCAACGTATCGTTTACCATGTCCCGTGCTTTCAAGGAAGAATACCATTCTTCCGCATTTACCCAGTACGAGCAGGTTTTGACTGACCCTCTGGTAATCAATCTGGATTCCAGTCCTGTCTCTGTCAGTGACCAGACTTTCTTTTTTGACATAGACTGTGACGGAAAAGAAGATGAAATATCATCCCTTGGTGCAGGAAACGGTTTTCTTGCTTATGACAAGAATAATGACGGTATCATTAATGACGGAAGTGAATTATTCGGAACCAGAAGCGGAAACGGTTTTTATGACCTTTCCCAATATGATGAAGACGGAAACGGGTGGATTGATGAAGCAGATGCCATCTTTGAACATCTAAAGATCTGGACAAAGGATGAAGACGGAAACGACCGGCTGATTTCCTTAAAAGATGCCGATGTAGGCGCCATTTACCTAGGAAACACGCGAACACCGTTTAGCATGACAGACCCCAATAATAATCTGGATGCAGTTATCCGCAGCACAGGAATTTTTCTCCGTGAAAGCGGCGGCAGCGGAACCATATCCCAGATTGACCTAGCAAAACACCAGGAGGTTTAAGCCCAATGTATCGCAAGGTTCTCGTCCTGCTTGCAATCATTATCACAGTCATATATATCGGTTATTCCTTTCATGACCATTCAAAGAAGGTCATAATTGAACAGCCTTCTGCTTCTTTTACGCCTGTTACGGAGACTCCTCCACAGACGGCAAAAGCGGATGATTATGATTTTACCGCATTTACTGCAAAACACATACTGGATATTGATGCCTTGCTGCAAATGCCGGATTATCCCACAGGATGTGAACTTATCTCCTTAACCATGGTATTAAGTTACATTACCGGTGAAACAGTTGATACCGAAATTCTCATTGATGACTATCTTACCCTGTCAGTCGATGATTTTACCCACGGTTTCATGGGTGACCCAAGGAAAGAGGATGGCGGCGGCTGTTTTCCTCCCGTTATCGTCAGATGTGCCAATAAATATCTGAAAGACTGCCACATGGATCTTAGAGCCGAAGATGCGACAGGAATTACCTGTCAGGAAATATTCGACTGCATTGATGACGGACTTCCGGTAATCATGTGGACCACAATGTACATGGAAGAACCGCAGCTTCAGAATCATTTCATGGAATATGACAATAAGACCTATCAATGGTATACCAGTGAACACTGCGTACTGATTAAGGGATACCGCCCAAAAGACCATGTTTTTATCATAAATGACCCGTTAATTGGCGAAGTTGAAAGGGATATAGACGAATTTGTGAAAATATCCGATTCCATCGGGAACCTTGCAGTTATCATTCATTAAGATATAAACTAAAAGAAGCCATCTGCAGACTGATACGATATCATGCCGCAGATGGCTTTCCTTTTATTTGTCCTTTTATTCCATGAGGCTTCTCTTCACGCTGATAATTGCCTTATTTACCGGCGGCAGAGAAATCAGAATCAGAGTAATAACACCTTCCACTGCTATGTAAGAACCATTATAAGCCAGAGAATACATTACCGGTCCCATTCCACTGCCCTGCGCATAAGCTGCAAAGAACAGCACTCCGGACAGCCATGCAAAAAACAGCCTTCCTAAAAGTCCCAGTACATAACCTGTCTGAAGACCCCATTCTTTATTTCTTAACAATCCGGATAATCCCAATGCTCCAAATGCCAGAGGATAATCCACAATAAGCTGTGGAATCGAATAAAATACAGGATCCACCACAAACTGCAAGAGTCCGTATGCAAAGCCTGTCATGATTCCCGCCTTAGCGCCATAGACATATCCCACCAGAGTAATAAAAACCATGCTGCATACTGTAACAGAGCCTCCCATCGGCATTTCAAAAAGCTTAATCATGGACAGAACCATGGCAAGTGCCATTGCCATCGCAGAAAAGGTAAGCTGCTTTGTTGAAAACTTTTTCCCTTTCTTATTCTTTGGCTGTAAAACCAGTGCCAGCACAATACATGCTGCCATCAGGACAACAACTGCCACAATTCCTGTGGTTGTGAGCTGAAACACATCCTCTTCCCAGCTGTTTACTGTTGGAAATGCAAAAAAATCTGACATAAAAAAATCCTCCTTAAATTTCTTAAAAGGAGGGGCTACCATCATACTGAATATAACAAAAGTTCTTAATAAAAGACGCTTCTGTTGTATTTTCATGCTTCCTTACGCAGGTATTAACCCGATCAAGTAATGAGGGTACAATCTCAACCGGCATGTTACTGCCAGTGCCCCTAGCCTTTTTATTATTTTCTGTACTATTAATTTGCTTATTAAATATACTATTCTGTAAGATTTTCGTCAAGTAAAAAATGTGTGTTTTTAATTTAACATTCTTTTTATTTGACCTCACTCATAGAATGGACTTATAATTGTAATATAATAGCTATGGAAAATTTAATATTGCAGGAAGCTAAAAAACTTATGGAGGTTAAACAGCGGATTTTGATAATCCTGCCATGATATACGATTATGAAAATATTATCCATTGCCATACCATGCTACAATTCTGCGGCATATATGGAAAAATGTATTAATTCTCTGCTTGTGGGCGGAGAAGATGTAGAAATTCTTATTGTTGATGACGGTTCTACAAAAGATAATACAGCTGCCATTGCAGATGATTATGCAGCCAGATATCCTTCCATCATCAAAGCCATCCATCAGGAAAACGGCGGACACGGTGAGGCTGTCAATACCGGCATCCGTAATGCCACGGGAGTATTCTTTAAGGTCGTTGACAGTGATGACTGGGTAAATGAAACTGCCTATAAAAAACTCCTTTCCACAATGAAGTACATGATTGCAAACGGAACCGAACTGGATTTACTCATATCCAATTATGTCTACGAAAAAGAAGGTGCAAAGCGTAAGAAGGTCATAAGCTACCGTAATGCCCTTCCTGTGGAAGAACTCTTTACATGGGATGAAGTAAAGCATTTCCGCATTGCCCAGTATATCCTGATGCATTCTGTCATTTACAGAACGCAGCTTTTGAAGGATTGTGCACTGGAATTACCAAAGCATACTTTCTATGTGGACAACATATTTGTTTTCCATCCGCTTCCGTATGTTAAGACCATGTACTATGTGGATGTGAACTTTTACCGCTACTATATTGGCCGAAGCGACCAGTCTGTCAACGAGAAGGTTATGATCAGCAGGGTCGACCAGCAGCTTCGTGTTAATTATCTCATGCTTGATTATTACTGTGCCACAAAAATAGAGAATAAGCACTGCCGCCGCTATATGTTAAATTACCTGAAAATCATGATGGTTATTTCGTCCGTGATGCTGATTCTTTCCGAGACCGATGAGAATTTCCAGAAAAAGAAAGAACTGTGGCGTTATGTATATGTAAAAAATCCAAAACTATGGGTTCAGTTACGTTGCGGAATTCTCGGATGCTGCGTAAACATTCCGGGAAAAGGCGGACGGAAAGTAACCAAGACAGGTTACAAGATTGCCAACAAATTTATTGGTTTTAATTAAAATTATTCATAAACAGGAGGAGAACAATTTATGGTATTAGACATGTTTAAATTAGACGGGAAGGTTGCCATTGTTACAGGTGCCAACACCGGTCTTGGACAAGGTATGTGTGTGGGACTTGCAGAAGCAGGCGCAAAGGTTGTAGGTGTTGCAAGACGTTCCTGTGATGAGACTGCCGCACTCATTAAGGAAATCAACGGAGAATTTACAGCAGTAATTGCCGATCTTTCTTCCACAGAAGTTATCGATGACATTATCAGTCAGACATTAAAGGCATACGGGCGAATTGATATTCTCGTAAACAATGCCGGTATCATCAAGAGAGAAGATGCAATTAACTATACAATGGCAGACTGGGACGCTGTATACGCAGTAAACCAGAAGGAAGTATTCTTCTTATCACAGGCTGTGGCAAAGCAGTTAATCAAGCAGGGAGAAGGCGGAAAGATTATCAATGTAGCGTCCATGTTATCCTACCAGGGCGGCATCCGTGTTCCGGCTTACACTGCAAGTAAGAGTGCCATTTTAGGTCTTACCAGAGCCCTTGCCAATGAATGGGCTAAATACAACATTCAGGTAAACGCCATCGCTCCGGGTTATATGGCAACCAATAATACCGAACAGCTTCGTAACGACGAAAATAGAAGTACTGAGATCCTCGATCGTATTCCGGCAGGTCGTTGGGGTACACCGGCTGATATGCAGGGAACCGTAGTATGGCTTGCATCCAAGGCATCCGACTATGTAAACGGCTTCACTGTCGCTGTCGATGGTGGCTGGTTAGCAAGATAGTAATCAAGGCGGTAGCTTCTGCTACCGCCATTTTAATATTTTCTTCTATTCGTCCTTTCCAGTAATACTTAGCCTTTTTCCTTGACAACAAAACCATTATATAGTAAATAACAATAAAAGAGATTATTTGATAAGATTTAACCTTTAAAGATAAAATAGGAGACAGGTATACAAAATGACAAATATAAGAAAAAGTAATTTAGAATTATTACGAATCATTAGCATATTTATGATAATTGCTTATCATGCTGTCAGAAATATCCATGAAACCGATGCCATAACACAATTTGTTTGTGATTTTATTGGTAACTGGGGAATTTTAGGAGTAAATTGTTTTTTAATTATTTCATTCTGGTTTATTATTGAAAAAAGTTGCAAGAAAAATAAAATTGTCACTGTTATAATTCAAACGTTTGAATATTCTTTTCTTTTTTTGCTCTTAAGTATAATACATAATGCTAATATTGGAAATGAAAATATAATTAAGTATATTTTCTCACTGGAAGTAAATGGTTTTCTAGAACCATTATGGTCAAGAAGATATTGGTATGTTACAATTTATATTTTTATTTGCCTGATAAGTCCAATATATAATAAATTAATTGAAAATATGGATATTAATCAATATAAAAAACTTGTAATCTTTTCTTCTTTACTTGTATTCTATTGCAGCTTTGACAGCAGTGGGTGGGCATACGAAATTTTGTTTTATTCATGGCTTTATTTTGTAGTGGGATATTTAAAGAAAAATAAGAACAATATATTGGAAAAAAAAGCAGGACTGTTTCTTTTAACAGGTTTCTTATGTATTTTATTCATTAGTCTGATAACTTTTATTTTTAGTCCACAAAATTATTTTTTCTGGATATTATGGTTACGGGAACGTGATTGCTTTCTTACAGTAATTTTAGCAATATGCTTATTTTATTTATTCCTTCATTTAGAAATTCAATGCAAAGCAATCAATATTATTGCCGGAAATGTGTTTGGTATTTATTTATTTCATGAAAACAGTTTATATAATATATGTAATATTTCTTATTACTATCTGACCATTATAACAAAAAATCATGTTTTTATAACTTATATATGCGTAATTTGTTTACTTTTTGTTTTAGGAAGTATTGTTGAATGTTTAAGAAATAAAATAACATATTTTTTCTATCATATCTTTCGTAAACTATTTGTAAAAACCAATTCCTGAAGACTTTTGTGAGAGGGCGGCATTTCATTTGTACATCCATCTTTTCATGTTTTCAAACAAACATCTTATCTGTCGCCCTTTCCTTACATAATCTCATAACTCATCATCTCATACCGAAGTCTCGTACCTTCCCCAATTTCCTCCGGTAAAAGCGCTCTTGCCACACATTTTAATTCATCCGCCGGGCTCATAAGATTCTTAAGATACGCATAATCTCCGTCAATCCTTTCTACCACATACTGCTGCTCGCTAAACAAATCTGCCATTTTATCTTCCTCCCAGATAATAAATTCCCACAGCCATAAGAAACTGTATTATCAAAATCACAGGCACTCCTAAGGAAAACTTCTTTTTCTTAGTCTTATGATGGAAGACCTTCATTCCTGCTAAAGCTCCGATACTTCCACCAATTATTGCCACGATAATTAGCGTTGCTTCCGATATCCGCCACCTATTCTTAACAGCCTTATATTTGTCAATTCCATAAATCAAAAATGTGGCGGCATTAATACAAATCAAATAAATTCCTATAAATTTCATTATACCCTTTTCATTCCTGACTTCTCAATGAAAAAAGAGCCCCGGATGTAATATGCCGCAGGCTCTTTCATCTTCCTTCTATAAATTACACATTAATTGTAGCCGTCATACCCAAATCTTCCCTGGATGCTTCAAGAATCGGATTCACAACCTCGGAAAGGAACTCTTCAACCTGCTCCTTGGAGCGTCCCACATACTTACTTGGATCCATGGTCTTTTCCAGTTCTTCCTTGGTCAGGTTAAAGGATGGATCTGCCGCAATCAAATCCAGCAGATTCTTGTCAAGTCCCTTTTCCTTAACATTCTTTCCGGCTTCCATGGAAAGCTGTCTGATTTTCTCATGAAGTTCCTGACGGTCACCACCGGCCTTAACTGCATCCATCATGATGTTCTCGGTTGCCATGAACGGAAGCTCGCTGCGCAGTCTCTTCTCAATTACCTTCGGATAAACCACCAGACCATCTACGACGTTGAGACACAGGTCCAGAATACCGTCAATGGTCAGGAATCCCTCTGCGATGGAAAGACGCTTGTTAGCGGAATCATCCAGGGTTCTCTCAAACCACTGGGTAGCAGAAGTGATAGCCGGATTCAGGGCATCAATCATCACATATCTGGAAAGAGAAGCAATACGCTCACTTCTCATAGGATTTCTCTTATATGCCATAGCA
>JAQXXN010000229.1 GCA_029226085.1 Thermoflexaceae bacterium | reverse complement strand
AATGTATTGTGTTAGAAAAGACACAATTCGAAACCCGCATACCCTCCCGTGTTCTCTATGACAGCCCTCCACAGTCTACCCACATCCGGCAGGAGAACCCGACACTTCAGCCCCACAAACCCCAAATTTAACCCCCCTTCACGCAAAAAAGAACCCCGCCCGCGGGATTCTTTTCCACATTTGCAACTTATTCACCTTATCCTATAAACGTAAAATCATCATCATCGTCATTTTTCGTTTTCTTACTACGCGTTTCCTTTGATTCCCTGTCGTCTTCCTCATAGGCTTCTTCCTCTTCTTCGTCATATTCCTCATGAGAATCATGGAATGATTTTACGGTAAAAATCACTACTATGATTACCACTGCCACAAGAAGAAATGCCATTAATCCAAGTGCCAGACGGGTTTTCTTTACATAATTGTCATATTCCGCCTGTAATTCCCCGTTTTTCTCATTATCCGGTTCCTCTGTCGTCTGTGGTTGTGTCTCAATAGTTTCCGGTTTGGTGGTATCAGCGGAACCAAAAGTAAATCCATTCAGAAATGCCCTCTGCATTGTTCCTTCCAAAATATCATACTGATACCATCCGCTTTCGCCATTGACATTGGTACAATAAATAATAAAATATTGTGCTGATTCATTATTGGCATCTACCCACACTTTATACTTTACGTTATTCAGGGTATATTCACTTTCCACAAATCCTTCCGGTATTGTCACGGAATTTAATGCATCAAGCGATTCCACCACCGTATAAGAACTACCTTTTGTCGTAATCATCAAAAGATTGGAAAAGCTTCCTGTCTGTTCATCATAAACTACAAACTGCTGATCTGCTTTTTCCACTGATGCATCCGATACACAGAAAATTATCTTTCCATTGGAAATTCCCTTGCCCACAACAATCTTTTTACCCTTATAGGTATAATCCACTGCTTCATACCCTTCCGGCAGAAGCTCTTCATCAAAATTGCTGATTACATTATATAATGCACCGTCAATATCAATTATGATTGGTTTTTCCTCTACTTTCGGTGCCTCCGGTACTTTCGTGTAAATAGTATAAACCTTGGTATCTCCATTTTCTGCCGTCACGGTAATCTTGGTTGTATTATCACCCGGATCCATTGCCGCACCCCATACAGAAATCCTGGCCTTGGAATCCTCCGGAGTTGCACTGACCGTAAGACGACTGCAACTTTCCGTAAGAGTTATGTTATACGTTGTTACATCCTTGGAAAATGCCGGTGTTAATGTACCAGGGCTTACTGTCAGGGCTGACAGATTATTATTCTTGGACTGGTTTGCCGTACCTTTGACCTCAACCGAGCCGGTTCCGGCATAAACTTCCATCAACTGATCCTGATTATTGGCATCCTTTTTCAATGCATACACCTTGCTGTCTGTCTGACTCACGGCAATTGTTGAAGTTCCTGCCGCAGTTCCTTTAAACTTAATGGTGTAGCTGGATTTAATCTCGGTAGAAGTGATAAAAATCTTTCCACCGCCTCCGCCATCAAAACCGGATACCGCTTCAACTACTGCCGGATCATATGTAATGCATAATTGCAATACACCGATTTCCTCTGTCTGGTTTGAAAGGGTAACGGTAACCTCCGTTTCTCCTCCGACAGTGGTTGCTCCCCCTGTAATATTAACATTTACCGCTGCTGCATATACTTTTGTATTCGGTATCAGCAGAACAAACAATACCATTAAAAATGCAAAAATACGTTTTTTCATGACACTATCCCCTTATTGTGTAATCTTTGAAATTCCTACAACATGTCTCTTAATATATAATAAATCCAGTACGGATACCCCATCATTCATACGGTCTGCATCTGCCGCTTCAAGATAAGCGCCGGATAATACATCAATGAGCATTACATGACGTTTTACATACAATGTATCCAGAATATCAATAGAACCGTTTCCATCTACATCGCCATAGATTACAATTATATATCTCCTGACTTCTTTTCCATTCTTATCCACACATAACAACTGATTACCAGTTGCCACGGTTCCTGCATTAATTGTTCCGTCTGCATTCAGGATGTATGCCTCACCTTCACTGGTCTTAATGGCATTTAATACATCAACAGCCATACTTCCCGGCTCAATACCTGTAATGTACTTCTTTGTTTCATCCAATTTGTAATTTGTTGTAATGGTATAGGATGTTGTTTCAGTATTACCACTGCCATTTCCATTCGACGGTGTCTGTGAATTTTCCGTACCGGTGTTACCGCTTGGCGGCAATACAGGTACATCACCTCTGTATACATTTAAAATATAATTTCTCACATCACCGTTTGCTGCTGTTACCTTAATAGTAATTGTGTTATTGCCTTCAGCCAGACTAATCTGTCCCGTGCCTTCTACCTTTGCGGAATTGTCCAGTGCAGCTGCCCCTACATTAATTGCTGCAACGTCCTTCCCCACAATCACGTCATATTCATAAACATATTTACTATAAGTTGGTGTTAAATTATATCCCTCCACAGTCAGACTGTTCAGAATATTATTCGGACTTCCGTCACCGGCAGGCTTTGCACATGCTGCCTCAGGCATATTATTAAATACCGGAATCACAAATACCAGATTCAGATTTTTACGCATTTCCTCCGTATAACCTTTTGCCACATTGGCGGCCTCACTGGATGGTGCCAGAATATTTGTCATATACTGATGTGTGTAAGGAGTACCCACAAAATCAAACTTTTCATAATACAATGTATTCTGTCCCACATTAATGTAATTCTTTCCGATATATTCAGCTCCGCCGACAATAGCCTTATAACGGCTTGTCCAGCCATTATCCCTTGCATATATCAGCCCGTTAATGATGGCAGTTCTTCCGTCATGTGCATACGCACCCTGATTATAATAATTATATAATCCCTCATACCCTGAAACAGCACCGGATATACTCTGTGAACCACCACTGGTACCAATTTCCTGAATAATTCTGGATGCCAGATGATACGGGCTCACACCGGTAACGGATGCCGCATTAAGAATAGCCTGTGCATACGTCATGGTTCCGTCAGCGTCATTCGAAATCGTGTTATTTGCCATAAACGTGGATGCCACAACACTTTCCACACCGGTAAGTGTATGCACATTTCCGTCATATGCCAGCTTTTCAAACTGAAAAATGGAACTGCTGTCAAGGAAATTGCGCGGATCCATACAATAAGCCACTAATTCTTTGGATGCAGCCACCCAGGAAGCTCCGTCAAAGCCATACCATCTTCCCGTGGAAAAATCATAAGCGCTTGGCTCGGATGATTTCCATGAACTGATGGACGAACTATGTACAAGGCTTCTTCCTACCAGACTTTCATTTTCAACTGCCGTGTTCCAGTCATAATTAAGATGATCCGCAACGAATGTCCACTTTGGGTACTGCGCATGCAGATTTCTTAAGGCATCCTTATAACTTTCCGGAAATCCCTGTGCATTGAGATAGCTTTCAAAATCCGCATCCGAAACATATTCCACATTATTAATGAGATTTACAAATTCACTATGTACATAACCGGTATAAGATGCACCGCCATAATAAAAGCTGACCTGATACCAGAGCGAACCATCACTTGCATTGGCACTCCCAAGAATCGTTACTTCCTGATTGGTATTTAACTGAATCTTGTTTCCGGAAGGATTCCTAAGATAATCATTATTGGTTCCTGCCCCCACACGGACATTTACCAGATCCCCGTTTATTTTACCGCTCTGTGTCGCTGCCTGGACGGTAACGGCGGATGACTGCATGAAGCTTTCAAGAACCGGTATCATCATCAGAAATATGCAGAATGCCGCAAAGAATCTCCTTAATTTTTTTTGAACACTCATTATTTACACTCCTTAAATCATAATTACATAATTAATTTTATTATAAATACTTTGACAAAAATCGTCAAACAATAAATAAAAAAAGCATTACCTTTTTCTGGCAATGCTTTTTGTGTTAAATTTATATTTCAGCAATATTCACAAGATTCAGTTCATTGGAATGTGCCACTTCCAGACTGGAAATCAATGCCTTTGCCGTATCAATACTGGTAAGGCAGGTAACACCGGTTTCAATGGCGGTTCGTCTGATAATGAAACCATCCTTTGCCTTATCCACACCACTGGAAGGTGTATCGATGACAAGATCAATTTTATGCTCCAGAAGCAAATCCAGAAGAGTCGGTGCTTCCTGCTCAACCTTATTAATCTTAATCGCATGGACACCTGCTGCATTCAAATCTCGTGCAGTTCCCCTTGTGGCATAAATCTTATATCCCAGTGCCTCAAATCTTCTTCCGATATCAATGGCTTCCTCACGATCTTCCTTCCGGACGGTCATGATGATCTGCTTATGCCGGGTCGGATTAATTCCGGCTCCCTGGAATGCCTTATAAAGTGCTTCGTTAAAGTTTGGTGAAATACCGAGGCATTCACCTGTGGACTTCATTTCCGGTCCAAGGCTGATATCTGCGCCACGAATCTTTTCGAAGGAGAATACCGGCATCTTAATTGCAATGTATTTGGACTCCTTCTGAAGTCCCGGTTCATACCCAAGACCTTTAATGGTATTACCCACGATAACCCTTGTTGCCAGCTTAACAATCGGAATTCCGGTAACCTTACTGATATAAGGAACCGTACGGCTGGAACGCGGATTTACTTCAATCACATACACCTCATCCTGACATACAATAAACTGGATATTGATTAATCCCTTTACATGCAATGCCCTGGCAAGACGCTTTGTATATTCAACAATGGTATCCTTTGCCTTCTGGCTGATTGACTGTACCGGATATACCGAAATACTGTCACCGGAGTGAATACCTGCTCTTTCAATATGCTCCATGATACCCGGAATCAGAATGTCTTCGCCATCACATACCGCATCAACCTCAATTTCCTTACCCATGAGATACTTGTCCACAAGAATCGGGTGATCCTGCTGAATCCGGTTAATGATATCCATGAACTGTGACACATCCTCATCCGAGATTGCAATCTGCATACCCTGTCCGCCAAGTACATAGGAAGGACGTACCAGAACCGGATAGCCCAGTTCATTTGCCACTTTAATTGCTTCTTCCCTGGTAAATACGGTATGTCCCTGTGGTCTAGGAATCTGACACTGTTCCAGAATCTTATCAAAAAGTTCCCTGTCTTCTGCCGCATCGACATCTTCCGCACTGGTTCCAAGAATCGGAACCCCCATCTTCATAAGACTTTCCGTCAGCTTAATCGCTGTCTGTCCGCCAAACTGTACAACCGCACCGTCCGGCTTTTCAATATCGACAATACTTTCCACATCTTCCGGTGTGAGCGGCTCAAAATACAGCTTGTCCGCAATATCAAAGTCCGTACTTACGGTTTCCGGATTGTTATTAATGATGATGGTCTCGTAGCCTTCCTTCTTAAATGCCCATGTACAATGTACGGAGCAGTAGTCAAATTCAATACCCTGACCGATACGGATAGGACCGGAACCGAGAATCAGAACCTTCTTCTCCGGCTTAGTATCTGCCGCTTCATTTTCCCCGTCAAAACAGGAATAGTAATACGGTGTTGCCGCCTCAAATTCAGCCGCACAGGTATCAACCATCTTATATGCCGCACGAATATTATATTCGTGTCTTAATTCCTTGATTTCCGTTTCCTTCTTACCGGTAAGTCTGGCAATAACATTATCCGGGAATTCAATTCTCTTGGCTTCTGCCAGAAGTTCTCTGGTAAGCGGTCTGGTTCTTAAAGCCTCTTCCATGTCCACGATAATCTGAATCTTATCGATAAACCATAAATCTATCTTTGTAATATCATGAATCTTAACCGGATCCATTTTCTTTCTTAATGCCTCGGCAATTACCCAGATTCTTCTGTCGTCTACCTTTGCCAGCTGTTCCTCCAGCTCTTCAACCGATAATGCCGTAAAATCATAGGACATTAAGGAATCCACATGCTGTTCCAGGGAACGTATTGCCTTCATGAGACCGCCCTCAAAATTCGTACAGATACTCATGACTTCACCGGTTGCCTTCATCTGTGTGGTAAGCGTCCTCTTTGCCGTAATGAACTTATCAAACGGAAGTCTTGGCATCTTAACAACGCAGTAATCCAATGCCGGTTCAAAGCTTGCATAAGTCTTTCCGGTAATGGCATTCTTAATCTCATCCAGTGTATACCCGATGGCAATCTTTGCCGCAACCTTGGCAATCGGATAACCTGTTGCCTTGGAAGCCAGCGCCGAAGAACGGCTTACACGAGGATTTACTTCAATAACACAATATTCAAAACTTTCCGGATGGAGTGCATACTGTACATTACATCCACCGGTGATGTTTAATTCGGTAATAATATTTAATGCAGATGTACGAAGCATCTGATATTCTTTATCCGACAAAGTCTGTGAAGGCGCAACAACAATACTGTCACCGGTATGAACACCAACCGGGTCAATATTCTCCATGTTACATACGGTAATACAGTTGCCGGCACTATCGCGCATTACTTCGTATTCGATTTCCTTCCAGCCTGCGATGCAGCGTTCCACAAGAACCTGTCCCACACGGCTTAATCTGAGACCGTTTGCCAGAATATCTTCCAATTCCTGTACGTTGTGCGCAATACCGCCGCCGCTTCCGCCAAGGGTATATGCCGGGCGGAGTACCACCGGATAACCAATCTTTGCGGCAAAATCCACACCATCCTGCACATTTTCAACAACCAGTGATGCCGCAACCGGCTCACCGATTTTCTCCATGGTGTTCTTAAACTCAAGGCGGTCTTCTGCCTTCTTAATCGTAAGGGATGTGGTACCGATCAGTTTCACATTATGTTCTTTTAAAAATCCGGATTCTTCGATTTCCATGGCAAGATTCAGACCTGCCTGTCCGCCAAGTGTAGGAAGAATACTATCCGGCTTTTCCTTAAGAATAATCTGCTCCAGTGCCTTTACCGTAAGCGGCTCAATATATACCTCATCTGCGATGTCCTTATCCGTCATGATGGTTGCCGGATTGGAGTTTACCAGAACTACTTCCAGTCCCTCCTCCTTAAGAGAACGACACGCCTGCGTTCCTGCGTAGTCAAATTCCGCTGCCTGACCGATTACAATCGGACCGGAACCAATTACTAATACTTTTTTGATGTCTTTATTAAGCGGCATTATTTTGCACCTCCCATCATGTCAATAAACCGGTCAAAGAGATAATCCGTATCCTGCGGGCCTGCACAAGCCTCCGGATGGAACTGTACCGTAAAAATATTTTTTCCGATATAGGAAAGACCCTCATTGGTCTTATCATTAACATTGATAAAAGCCGGTTTTGCAATCTGAGGATCCAGTGTTGCTTCATCCACCACATATCCATGATTCTGTGAGGAAATGTAAACTCTTCCGGTCTGTAAATCCTTAACCGGATGGTTGGCGCCCCTGTGTCCGTATTTTAACTTATGGGTATCTGCACCGGTTGCCAGTGCCATGAGCTGATGTCCAAGACAGATTGCAAAAATCGGTACATTGGAATCATACAGTTTTTTCACTTCCCGAATAATAGAAACACACTCCTTCGGATCTCCCGGGCCGTTGGAAAGCATGATTCCGTCCGGATTTGCAGAAAGAATTTCTTCCGCTGTAGTAAGTGCCGGATAAATGGTCACCTCACAGCCTCTTTCATTTAAAGAACGCGCAATATTTTTCTTGGCACCGAAATCCATCAGTGCTACTTTATATCCACTGCCCTTAAGCACCTGTTTTTCCTTGCATGTAACTTTTTCAACGACTTTTTTTGCCTTAAATTCTTTAATACGGGGAATGATAACAGAAAGGTCATAGTTTTCATTTGTTGTGATCATTCCGTTCATGGTACCTTTTTCCCTTAAGATTTTGGTCAACGCTCTTGTATCAATACCGCTGATACCCGGAATGTCATTTTCTATTAAGAACTGCTGAATAGAATATTCACTTCTGAAATTACTTGGAACTCTTGATAATTCTCTTACAATAAATCCGTCATGCCAGCATTTTAATGATTCCATGTCCGCACGGCATATTCCATAATTGCCGATAAGCGGATACGTCATTGTCACTGCCTGTCCGGCATAGGAGGGATCCGTAAGCACTTCAAGGTAACCAGTCATTGACGTGTTAAATACGATTTCGCTGATTACTTCTTTATTTGCTCCGATACTGGTTCCGGTAAACACAGTACCGTCTTCAAGGATTAAAAAAGCTTTCATCTTACCACCAATCAACCTTTCACATAAGTATTTACGAAAATCAGCATTCTATTAGGCAAAAAAAAAAGACAATCAAGGCAGCTTTGCCCATCTGAAGTCCTTTTTTATAATAGACAGCTTTTCGCATGTTGCTATCCGATTTATGATATCGTACCATATTATTTTCACACTTTCAAGATATTTTTCCACGAAAACTTAAAATGAAATCATGTAATAATATGGTACAAATATTTTTCTCAAAATCCCGATAACCGGCAGGTACAGGGATAAATCAATAAATACCGGGCAAACCAGCAGACTTGCAATAATAAGAACCGGCATGGCACTGATGACTGTAAAGCTTTTTTTCAGGAAATAACAGCAAACTGTTCCAACAATTGTCAGTAAAATGACATAAAAAAGCATTGCCAGAATTTCATGGAAAATCGAACTGTTTTCCCCGATGGCAATCATGGAAAATATGGTTGAGATTCCAAGAAGTGCTGACGGAATAAAAACATACAATGGCCTTGACAGCAAAATAAAATCATGACGCATCGGTGCAAACACTCCCATTTCCCGGTCAAGAAGCCAGTTTAACACACCCAGCATGCTCCCTGCCATAATCAGCACCGCCATGACATTACGAAGAGGAAAACTCATCGCCTGGGTTTCAATAATCTGGGTCTTGGCAAAGGAGCTTTCCTCTCCCAGCATTTCAAATTCCACCTTAAATGTACCGTTTCCAATCAGATAATTTTCAAATGTCCCTTCTAATTGTATCAGTCCTTCCGGATCCATGCCGGCAAATTTTTCATTGTTTTTTACATAATCAATGGCTGTTTTCCTGCAAAATTCCTTAAAAAATGAAGCAAATACCGTTTCACTGACTGCGTCTGCCAGAATGGAATTTTCTTTCCGCACAATAATAATGCATTCTTTATATTTTTCTTTTTCAATTCTTTCGGAAATCTTATCATTAAAGATATATCCGCATTCTGCCTTTCCGGTGCGCACTTCCTCCATTAGTTCGTCTTCACTGCCGCACACATGAAATTCATAGCAGTCTGACCCGGAAAGTAAATCTGAAACAGCCGCCATGGAAATCTCATCCTCATCCCTTGTAAATAAGGCCACCCTGTTTACCTGTTCTTCCTTTAGGGAATCCATTCCGGATACTATCCATGAAAGAAGCGGTATCAGGATAAGAAGAATCAGAAAAAACACACTTTTTAACTGACGCTTTGTAAGAAGCCAGAACCATAATAATACTTTTTTCATTTTCCATTCTCCTTATATCTTTCCTCTTTGTTCCAGCAGATACTGATAGAAAACAGTCAGTAATACAAATCCTGTTCCGTAAAGAAGACAGATTCCTAATGTCCGGATCCAAACCTCTCCGGTTAATATCTGTCCGCACAGCGTTGTCAACCATTTTGCAGGCAGGAAGTTTCCAAGAAGATTAATATTCTTTGGCAGAAATACTTCCGGAATAAAGCACCCGGAAACAAACATCATTCCAATGGTTCCTAAGAAAAGTATCATGGCTCCTGCCATCTTACTGTCTGTAACCTGAAAAATAAATAAATTCATTGCAAATATGGAAAAAACCAGTACCGGTATGGAAATCAGTGCCATGGCTGAAAAGGAAATTTTTCCCATAAATACCATCACCAGATATACTCCACAAAGCATCGCAGAATAGACCGTAAAAATTCCGGCCAGTCTGGATATTGTTAAAAACCATGGATGAATTCCCTGCCTTTTTAAAGAAAGCCAAAATGCACTATTTTCACGTTTTAAAATATCACAGCAGGTAATGCCGCTTAACAAAAGCAGCAGTACAATTCCTGCAGCAATATAAAATTCCACCACGGATAAATCCCCGGTGTCTGAAAACTGAATTTTTCCATAATATGTATTTCTTCTAAGAGCATAAAGCATCAGTTTCTTATTCAGATAATCTTCCGCTTCCGAAACCGCATCGATTCCCGTCACATAGCACAAATCATCCACGGCATAGATTGCCGCCTGTGCCGTTGCAAGATCCGTGGTTCCTGCATTAATTAATTCCCGAAAAACTTTTGACTGGGAATTGATTCCTTTTTCGGGAAGAATGATTCTTGCCGGTATATTGGTTCCATTTAAAATTCCCGCAAGAAAATCTCTTGGAATGACAACTGCCGCAAAAACAGCACCGTCTGAAAGCGCCTTTTCTGCCTCATCCATGCTCATTTCCGTAAAAGTACACATTTTTTTTACAGACTCTTCTTCCATGATATAAGAAATGGCCATTCTGGTATATTTACTGTCATCCTCTACCACAAGTGCCACATTCATTGCCGTATTATCCTCATCCTCCGACATCATCTTAATACCGGCAAATGCCATCAGTGCAATCAACAGGGTAAGAATGACCGTTCCCGCCATAATAACCGGAATGGATTGGAAAGCCAGCTTTATCTGAAGAAAAAACAGTTCTTTTTTCTTTTTCATTCTTTCATCCTTTCCATGAGTTTCTTCCCTAAAAGCACCTCTGAAAGCTGTGTTGTTTTCCCATCTTTTAACACATACATTCTGTTACAGATTGAAAGTTCTCCTTCCTCATGACTGGTAAGAACCACCGTACCGCCGTTTTGCATGTATTTTAACAAGTACTGCTTAATATCTTCCTTACAGATAATATCCAGTGCCGCACCCGGTTCATCCATAATAAGAATTTGTGGATTGGATGCAAGGGCACAGGCAATGCTTAATCTCTTTTTCATGCCTCCGGAAAGCTTATCTACCGTATACTTTTGATAAGAATCCAGCCCGAATTCCTTTAAGATTCCATCTTTCATGTCTTCTTCAATGCTTCTTTCGCTATCGCAATACCAGAAACGTAAGTTATCATACACTGACAGCTTATCCATTAACGGATTCTCCTGCGGAACATAACCGGTATATCTGCAAAAAACCTTTCTGTCCTTAAACGGATTTTCACCATTATAGGTTACTTCTCCCGAATCCGGTTTCACCGATCCTGCCAGAATTCCAAGCAGGGTCGATTTGCCGCACCCGTTAGCACCTGCCAATGCAACGCATTCTCCTTTTTCCACATGGAAGTTTACGCCGTTTAATACATTTTTTTTGCCATAGGATTTGTATATATCCTTTACTTCAATCAGACTCATTGTTCTCTTCCTTATATATTTTAGTAAGTCAGAATTTCATAACCGTCCTCTGTTACCAGCACGGTCACTTCCCATTGTGCTGACGGCAGTCCGTCATCCGTATATACGGTCCAGTCATTATCTGCATCGATAAAGATATCCGGTTCTCCCATGTTGACCATCGGTTCAATGGTAAATACCATGCCCGGTGCCATAATCATTCCCGTATCCCGTTTGCTTACAAAACTGACATATGGATCCTCATGGAATTCCAGTCCCACACCGTGCCCTCCGATTTCACGAACCACGGAATATCCGTTTGCCATTGCAAATTCATTAATTGCCGCGCCCACATTTCCAATGGGAGTCCACGGAATGACCTGCTTTAATCCCACGTTAATACATTCCCTTGTAACCTCCACCAGTCTCTTAACCTCCGGATGAACCTCTCCAATCAGAAACATTCTGGAAGAATCGGAAAAATAGCCATTATATATGGTAGATACATCCACGTTGATAATATCCCCGTTCTCCAGTACATCCTCTGTTGACGGAATTCCATGACATACCTGACTGCCTATAGAGGTACATACACTCTTCGGGAATCCTTCGTAATTCAACGGTGCCGGAATTCCTCCCATTTCAATCGTTTTTTCATGTACCAACGTATTAATTTCTTCCGTGGTCATTCCTTCCCTTATGTGTTCTGCCACATAATCCAGAACAGCAATGTTGATTTTACTACTCTCTCGGATTCCCTGAATCTGTTCTTCATTCTTTATGATTTTCCGCGGTGGAATTTTCTTTTTTGCATTCTTTAATTCGGTAATTTTTTTATCGTATTCTTTATGACATTCCCCGTAACATTTCCCTGACTTACACCAGCAGGGTGCATTATCTTTGAGCCTTTTAAACATTTCGTTTCTCCTTTAATCCATTTTTTTGGTTATTTTATATAGTATTCATACCACAAAAAAGTATTTATTCACAATTTTACACAAATTTATTTACAATTCGTTAATATTTTCCACATTTTATGTACACATTTTCCCCCTATAATAACATTAAAAGTAAAGCTAGTTAAGATTTAATTTTTTCTTTTTTTCATAAACTCCTCAAATAAGAGAGTAGATACCGTAATGGTGTCTGCTCTCTTATTATATTACAAAAAAATGGATAATTAAAGAATATTAAGAAATTTTGATTATAATGCCCTGATTCTAAAATAATCGCAGGCGATACTTCCTCCGTCTTCCTTCCTGGAAAACGCAAATATACCGTTCTTTACACCAACCCATCTGCCGGCAAGAGCTTCAAATTCCAGAACCTCTTCATAGTGCTCTCCGTCCAGGCTGTAACTAAAGGAAATCATCTCATGAGGAACTCCCGGTTCAATCGGCGTTGTCTGTTTTACAGTATTTCTGAAGAAAATATTTGTAACATCTTCTATATTTTTTATGATTTCTTCCGTATCTTTTGCACTTGCCACTTCCTGATTAAAAATCTGTTTACCATGAATTGTCACAAGTTTTAAGCCATCTTCATCTCTTCTTACTGCCACGGCACCAAAATTAACACCCATGGAAACCATTCCCGCCGTGTCCCCTTCTTTAAGCTTAGTAATATCCATTACCGTATCCGCCACAAATTCCGGCAGGCACCATTTCTGCAGCAAAAGATTTGGAACATTGGAAATGGATTCTTCCGGGTCTTTTTTTACTGCATTTAATATGATACAGCTTCCGTCCGGGTCCATGGTATACCAGCTGTTATCGTAATTGGCATTCCACTGCCACTGAAGCCCCAGCGTAACGGAATCAAATTCATCACTTGCCTTCGGTGTCACGATATCGTATTCTGCTCCCACATCCGGTTTCTTATGCTCCATTACCGGAACGCCAAAGTCATCCCCTTCTTTGTATGCACCCATAACCGGCCAGTCATTTATCCATTTCATCGGCTGTAAATGTATAATTCTTCCGGCTGCATATACATCCTGAAAATGTAAAAACCAGTCTTCGCCGCTTAAGGTATCAACCCATGCACCCTGGTGAGGGCCATTGACGGAAGTATTTCCCTGTACAAGTACATTTTTATATTCGTACGGTCCATAGATATTTCTGGAACGTAAAACTGTCTGCCATCCGGTCTTAACTCCTCCTGCCGGAGCAAAGATATAATAATAACCGTTTCTCTTATAAAGTTTTGGTCCCTCAATGGTAACCTGATTGTTCACGTTTCCGTCAAATACATACTGTCCTTCTCCAAGAAGTCCTGTACAATCCGGCTTCATCGGGCAAATCTGCAAGATACTCTTAAAACCAATCCGGCTTCTCGCAAATGCATTTACCATATAAGCCTTTCCATCATCATCCCAGAAAGGACACGGATCAATCCATCCTTTTCCTTCAAACAGGAATACCGGTTCGGACCATTCTCCCCACGGATTATCCGTCTTACACATAAAAATTCCCTCATCCGGCATCGGAACAAACACCCAGTAATATCCGTCATGATAACGGATGGATGGTGCCCATGCGCCACATCCGTGAGCCGGTTTTTGAAATCTTTCTCCCGGAAGCTTTTCCAAAACATAATTAATCACTTCCCAGTTTACCAAATCCTTTGAATGAAGAACCGGAACCGCAGGAGTATTACAAAAGCTGGATGCCACCATGAAAAAGTCATCTCCTACCCGGATTGCATCCGGGTCTGAATAATCCGTATAAAGAATCGGATTCCTGTAATTTCCGTTTCCCAAATCCGCTACCCAAGTATCTGTTCTGTTCATACCATACCTCCGTCTGATAAAATAAAAAGTATCATACTTTTATAAAGTCGTTTTATAAAAGTATGATACTTGAATTTCCCATAAATGTCAATATCCGGTTGATGCTTTTCCATAATTAACAATGGTATCTTTTACTTCATCATAAAATCCCAGTTCCATGATTCTTTCAAAAACTGCATTGCCAATCATCTCATAACCATGTTCATTCAGGTGTACCATATCTTCCTCCGCTCTCAGGCACTGTGGCACTTCGCCCTTGGCTAAGGATTCCCTGTCTTCTTCCGTCAATTCCGGTACAAACTCTAAAATCCGGTCACCAGTCAGAAATTCCCGCAGATTAATGTAATTCCTTCCGTACTCTTCTTCCATGACCTGCTCAAGTTCCTGCCGTTCTTCTTTGGTTCCCGAGGTCAGACCCAGAATCAGGTATTTGCCCTCATCATATATTTTTTCCGGTATAATGGATTTTTGCAGGCTTATCAAATCTGCATAATCCGAATATCCCCCGTTTTGCCCAATAAATACAATGGTGATATCATCTTCATATTCTTCCAGTCCCAGCGGCACAATGGATGAACCTGCCGGAATCACCTGTTTACTGCCAATACTTTTTCTTGTGAAATAGTATTTAAACTTACTCAAGTTAAAAGTAAGTTCACCGGCAATTCCGCCCATGGTAACCGGAATTGCTTCATCGCCATGCCAAGGTTCTACTTTCTTTCCGTCTTCCTCTGCAATGTAAATTTCTTTTTTCATATCAAACATACCAAAGCTGACATCATACTGCAATGACGGATAGATTCCTCCCGCTCTTGCCGCAATGGCGGTTGCACCTTCTCCCGACCATCCCTTGTTCGTAACCTGTAACTGGCTAATTTCTTTCATCAGCATGTTTTTTTCTGTTTCTGCAATACCGGACTCTGTTACATAATTTGAAAGCTGTACTGTAAGCAGATTCGAAAGTGTTTCGGGATAATTTGTACCAATGCTTCCAACACCCACTGTAAGACTGTCTCCCCAGCATACGATATCCGGAACTTGTAATACCCCATTTCCTTTTGAAGCTTTTTTTGTTCTACATTCCATAAATAGGAAAATGGCAGCCACAGCTGCCACTGTGAATGCTGCCAGAATTCCTATCATCTTCTTTTTTTGTTTCATGCTATTAATATCCTTTAGTAATATCTTCGCACTGCCACAATTGTGGCATAAGAAGCATAATATATATTTGCCACCCTTACCACATCACCCGGAACCGTTGCGTGAATGATCTGATTGTTTCCTATATAGATTCCCACATGTCCCGGATAGCACACAATATCTCCCGGCTGAATATCCGACAGACTGACTGCAGTTCCTCCATAAGCCTGACTTCCTGAGGAACGAGGCACTGAAATTCCAAATAAGGAATGAATGTAGGATGTAAAGCCCGAACAGTCAAACCCGCTTGGTGATGCGCCGCCGCTCACATACGGTGTTCCTAAGTACTGATATGCAGCACTTACAATCTGACTTCCCGTTGCAGAACCACTGCTTCCCGTTGTGGTCGAACCGGATGTATTATTTCCTGTGGCATTGCCTGCTGCTGCATTCTTGCTTGCCGCCTCTGCCGCAGCTTTCTTCTTGGCTTCTTCCGCTGCTTTCTTCACTGCCGCATCAATCTGCTTGTCCAGGTCTTTAACTGTCTTTTGTTTTTCGGCAATTAACGAATTAATCTCATCCTGCTTTTTATTATATTCCTGTTGAAGGCTTTCAAGCTCTGCCTTTTCGATTTCAAGCTTTGCGATGGTTTCTTCAATCGCCTTAATATTGGTAACATAGGCTTCCAGCTGCTTTCTGTCATATTCGGAGATTTTCTCTGCGTATTCATACTTGTTCAATGAATCTGCAACATCATCCATGCTGAGGAGCTGAATCAGAACCGTTGAATCCTTGCCGTTTTCATACATATACTTAATTCGAAGCTTCATCTGCTCATACTGCTTTTCCTTCAAAGCCTCCATATCGGCAAGATTTGCCTGTTCCGCTATGATTTCTTCACCTTTTTCAATAAGCCTGGACTCTGCCTCATCAATATCCGTCAGCAAATCTGCCAGCTGATCCTGTAATTCCTTTACTGCTTCTTCTTCCTTTGCCTTCTGATCCTTTAGTTTACTTACTTCACTTGCATAGGCAGTTTCGCCCACACATAAACAAAACAGCAGAACAAATGAAATCATTCCGGCTGTTTTCCTAATTCTCTTTAACATAATACTCTCACCTATACTGCATAATCAATATTATTTCCGATCAGGCCGGCTGCATCCCTGCTTTTTGCTTCCCTGCCATACGGATTAGATTCGTTATATTTAATCATCGTACTGGTTTCACCGCCCGCCACATAGCTTCGTCCGCACTCCGGGCATACTGCCGTCTGAAGCTTTACGGATGCGTTGATAACCTTTCCGTTTCCCTGCGCTGCTTTTTCATATGCATTCGAAACATGTTCCTGTTCATGTGCCATGACAGTGGATGCCGATGAGCCGGGATCAATATGTCCCGGTGACTTAAACGATACATCGGATTCATTGGAACCGTCCTGATACTTTCTGTTCTTACAGGTTTCGCATTCCATTGCACCTGTCTTTTTCAGGATCTTAATCTCGGCAGGAGTCTTATCCATGGAAGCGGTATCCATTTTACCAGCATAATAAGAACCATATAAATTATACGAACCATATACACCATTGCCAATTCCGCCAACCATAAAAACACCTCCCAAAAAAATATTACAGAAATGTTACAATCTAATTATAACAGATATGAAAAATTAATGCAACCTCAGATGGAATCCCCTGTTCTGCCCTGTTTACGGCTTTTTTCATGTTTCCATATTTTACCGGCATAATGTAGAATGATACAACCGGTGAAACCGCTCAAAATATTCAGTCCTATTTCCTGCAAGGTACAATGTCTTCCTGCTATAAGGAGTTTATGTGCTTCATCAAATACCGAAAACAGAATGATTCCTCCAATAAGAATCAGCCTCCGTCTGGATTGCTTCATCTTCCAGAGCATTGTATTCAGACAAAGAGAAAATAACATTCCAAATATTGCGAATACCATACACCTTCCTGCCTGGCGCATTACAATCATCACCGCAAGAATCTGGTCATTATTGGGATTCTCATAAAAGCACCGGGCAATCGGCAACGCCAGATTATACGTAAGCCTAAAGGCCTCCGAGCCATTCTGTCCGGACAAAAACAATATAACGCATACCCATACCAGAAAAAGCATGGTTAAAAGTATCTTCTGATACTTCTTCATTCTTTTCTTGTCCCCTCCATCCGATAATCAATGTCTTATTTTCCACCACATATATTTAAAGTTTGTTACAAAATATCTCTTAAACAGACGCTTTGGATCCTGCATCAGCCGGTACAGCCATTCCAGACTGCACTTTTGCATCCATGCAGGAGCCCGCTTAATATTTCCTGCCTCATAGTCAAATGCTGCTCCAACACCAATCATGACGGCATTAACACGGTTTTCATGAACTGCCATCCATCGTTCCTGCTTGGGTGCTCCAAGACCGACCCATACAAAATCCGGCTTTGCCTCATTAATCATGTCCACAATCTGCGCATCCTCTTCCTGAGTCAGTTCCCTGAACGGAGGACTGTACATTCCGGCAATCTGTGTACCCGGATAGGATTCCTCAATCTTTTTTTTCAGTAAATCCAGTGTTTCCTGAGTAGAACCATAGAAATAATGTCTCCATCCCTTTCTTGCACTGATTTTTAACACTTCTTTCATCAAATCCGGTCCTGTAACTCTCTGCGCATCCTTAAAGCCATGTTCCCTGCTGTACCTGCTTAACGGGCCTCCGTCCGGAAGCGCCATGACCGCTTTGTTCTGAACCGCCCTGTATTGTTCATCCTCATAAGCTGTCACGGTTGTATGCACATTTGCCACACAAATATACTTTCCTCGCCATTCTTCCAGATTATTTTCCAAAAGGTGAAGTGTCTTTTCCATATTGGTAACCGCAATATGAACGCCCATAATATCGCAGGTATCTGTTATTTTCACAGTTCCCGGAAAATGCTCCTTCATCTGCTCATATATTTCCAGATTACCGATGTCATATCGTCTTCCATTCATCGGGCAGGCATAAACTTCTCTTTCCGTACAAAACCACTTTATCAGGCTTCCCGGCGAATCCACCTGACATCTGCCCTGCTTAATTCCCTCCAGTATAAATCTCAGTTCTTCTCCTCTGTAAATATAAAACGGGGGCACGGCAAAATGCGATGCCGGATTTTCCGGTTTTTCCTGCATTTCAATCAGGCGTCCGTCCCCATCCAGTACGGCAACACCGGTTCTTCTCAGTTTTTCAACAGATTCCTCCCGGTGTACCATGATACAGCTCGTCCTTTTTTGATAAAAAAACGACACAAACTCCTGAAATGAAAAATCCACCAGATTATCTCCCGCAAGAACAAGCACATCATCCTTAATGTTATTCCTTTCAATACACAAGGCAATATCCCTGACTGCTCCGAGACGATTTTCATTCTCTGTGGAACCATCATCAAGAAGCTGTATCCTGTCTGAATAAGCCAGACCCTTTTTCCACTCTTCAAATACCGAAATAAATTTGTGATTGCTTACAATAATGATTTCATCTATTTCTTTTATTCTGTTAATATCCTCAAGAATCCACTCAAGTATGGGTTTCCCCTGAATTTCAAGCAATGGTTTGGGAAAGTTCTCTGTAAGAGGATACATTCTGGTCGCATAGCCTGCTGCTAATATAATACATTTCATTATAATGCCACTCCATCCGTTGTTCTGCAAAAATAAACAGAAAACCTGTCTTTTAAATCCGGAAATTTCTTCAGATATTCCCTGGTAACATGTTCTTTAATTTCATCTTTTTTAGCCGGATTAATTAAAGCCATGCTGGAGCCGTTAAACCCAGCTCCCGAAAATCTTCCTCCGTAAATTCCTTCCGTATGCTCCATGATATCCTGAAGCGCCGCCAGTTCTCTGGAACCTGTCTCATAATTTTCCACGGAACTTCGTCCCGACTCAAACACCAGACGTCCGAATCGTTCCAGATCACCCTTACGCCATGCCCTTATTCCTTCCCGCACACGCTGATGCTCCGAATAGAAATGTTCTGCTCTTTTCGCCCAGTTTGCCGGAAGCTGCTTCTTATGTTCCTGATAGATTCCATACGGAACATCTCTCAGACAAGCATCCTTATATCTTCCATATTCCATTCCGCTAAATGCCATCAATGCATATGCCGCTGACTTACATTCATCCACACGGGTATTATATGCAGAACCGGCAAGCTTCCTTTCCAGTCCGCTGAAAATAATCATAATTTCAAAATCTGGCATATTCCGGTTTACCGGAATAATCTCGCTGGAATCATCCAGGGTATCAAGAACAAGGAGGCTGTTCTTCCTGCAATACACCTCACAGCTTTGATCCAGTTTGCCCACATTCACTCCGATATAGTTTCTTTCCTCCCAGATTGCGGTATTAATCAATTCCACTCTTGTCATGGAAATGTTATTTACTCTGCACAGCGCATTCAGATATGTCAAAATCACTGCTGCCGATGAAGATAAACCTCCAATGGGCAGTGTTCCCTCAATCTCTCCCTGTATTCCATACTGCAGATTATATTTTCTCTTCAGTGCAATCACTGCACCCTTAATAAAATCCCCCCAGGTCATTTCCCGTTCCGGAATGTCGTCAATGTAAAAATGTTCCGTTCCTTCAAAATTCCTGCTTGTGAGACTGATGCTTCCATCCCCTGTTGCCTCATAATCCAGATGCACGCCTCTGTCTATGGCAAATCCGGTGATCACGCCATGTTGATGGTCCACATGCGCTCCCAACGGACATACTCTGTATGGAGTAAAAATTTCCATTTGATTTTCTCCTGTAAACTTATTTCCTTTTATTTCTTATATTCTAATTTTACCAAAAATAAGGAAAAAGTAAACCTCTTCCTACCCAAAATCAACATGCTTTTCAATCCAGCCTTTTGCATAGGAACATGTTGCCGTAACTTCAGCATTCTCCATTCTGATTTTTTCTACAGCTCTTTGCACAAGCTGACCTGCAATACCTTGTCCGCGAAGTGAATCATCCACAAATGTGTGATCAATACAATACACATTATCAGATACTTTTGGGAAAGTTATTTCTGCGATAACTTTGCCCTGTTCATCCTCGCAATATATCCTGTTTGATTCCGTGATAAATTCCATAGCACACCTCCATATACCATATGTATTCATTATATACCATAAGCCTCAAATAAACTATCCCTGTATTCCTTGTCTGTAACTACCTTTTTTAATTCTTCCATTTTATTCATATTAATAAGAATTAAACTTAATTTTTCCAATCGTTTTCCCAGCCGTTCTTCCCCATCATTCACACCGCTGTCATATCCATCCTTTATTAATTCATCCAGTGCACACATATTAAATCGCTCCTCTCCTTCAATTGTTTCCTTCTTTAATTGTTCATCCTTTGCCTCATCGCTTTCTCTTTCCTCTCGAGATTTCAGCATTTGCTTCATTCGCTGCTTTAGCAGTGCATCGATCAGCATTATTGTTGAATCGGGCACGTTTTCAAAGTACTCTCTGTTTTCCATTATGTATCTTCTGTAGGCTTCCTTGTCATCCTCTGCCTTAAGCAACGCAATCACATGTTTTAAATCTGATTCCATGGCTTCCATTTCTTCCTGTGTAATCTCACGGACATTTATCACATGCACGATATAATCACTTAAACACGATACAACATTATTCGGCAAACCCGATTTACTCTGCATTCCCCTGATACTTGACGGAGCATTCCACTTTCCCTTGCCCCAGTATAGCATTATACTCATCACCGGATCTATCATATCATCCCTGCGGTAATGATACATTGCATCGTCTTCACGATCGTATCGGATTGTCCTGTTATAGATTTCTATCCTGTTTTTCCTTTACCCTGCGACAACATAATTCCCCGAAAGTTCACTGAATGCGTCTGTTTTAAAAAATTTTGCTCCTACCGCCAGATTACAAACATCAGCCACCCTCTCGTTTTTCTTAAAGTAATTTTCAAGTGTTACATCGATTTCCCCCAACTTTACCTCTTTCTGCGGGAACTCCGTAATAATTTCTCCGGATACTCTTAAAACAAATGATATAAAGACTTAACTGCTTCGACCAATTCCCCGCTGTTATATTATTCTCATGCAAGGATTTCTAAAGAATTAATAGAAATTAAGAACATTAGATATCTATGACTTGCCTATGCGTATAGGTTAATACGTATGCACGGCAAAGTCAATAGCGTTATATAGTTTTATAGAAATTTAATAAATCAATAACATATCAAAATTCCCTTGCATTCCATCTGATTCAATGCTACAATCGATTCAAAGCAAAAGATTTCTTGGGCACTGCCCATTTGCATTATTGCATCTTTTGGAACATTTTGTTTCCATTCTGAAATTCTATGAAATCCTGCTTTATGAAACCAGAAACAAAATTTAACAGTGGCAGGACGGAATTGCAGAATGTGTTTTCTTTGATGCATTATTAGAATGTGTCCGCATAATTTCTTCCTGCCGGCAAGGAGGAATTACATGCCAAAAAAGAAAAAATTATCTGAACTGAATCTTACAGACAAGTTTCTGTTTGATGAAACCACCGAAGATCCTGCAGCTTATGAGGCACTAGTCAGCGTCCTTCTGGAAAATGACACACATTTCCTAACCCGGCCGGAAACCGAAAAAGAATATCGGCTTTCGCCGGAACTGCGTCAGATTCGCCTTGATGTGATTGCAATGGACGAAAACGATGAATTATATTATACGGAAATGCAGCAAAAAAACACAGGGAATCTTATTAAACGTAGCCGCTACTATCAGGCACAGATTGATGTTTCCCTTCTGGAACCGGGCGTGCGTAACTTTAACAGACTCAACGACAGCTGCATGATACTGATTGCACCATTTGACCTGTTTGGTCGTGGACTGTACCGCTATACGTTTGAGGGAACCTGCAGGGAATGTCCGGATTTGAAACTAAATGATGGTTCCAAGCGTGTTTTCATCAATCTTCATGGCAAGAACTGCGATGATTTTTCCGATGAATTTCTGGAAATGATGGAATATCTGGAACATACAACGGACAGTGTGGCACAGAAAGTACACAGCAAGAGAATTAAGCTCATACATGACAAGGTAAATAAAATCAAATTATCTGAACAGATGGGAGTGAAATATATGCAGCACTGGGAAGAACTGGCTGAAGCAAAGGATGAAGGTAGAAGCCAGGGTGAATTACTTACTTTAATTAGCCTAATTGTTAGAAAGCTTAAAAAGAACAAATCTGTTGAAAGCATCGCTGATGAGCTTGAACAGGATGTGGAATATGTACGCCATATTTGTGAAATTACTGCAAAATTTGCTCCGGATTATGACTGTGAGAGTATTATGGAAGAAATAATAAAAGAGAAATAGGTAACTTACAAAAATGTTCAACTCTACTCCAAACACAATTCCTTATCCCCATCAACACTATTTATCCTATTTTTCAAATAGTAGATTTTAAAGTAATTACTACACTTTCGAGTGTGTTAAAAATACGTATTAAAATTTCACTATTTTGTAAACTGAATATACTTATATTCAAAAATTACAAATCCAAAAATTCAAAACACTTTATTTATACTTAGTTAATTACTCATTTCTATACTAATATTTGTCAAATCCTTGTCGCATCAACAAGAGTAGTAACCTTCATAAATATTCTTAAAGAAAAATGATTGTTCACACACAAATAAGCAATTTGAAAACGATTTTCTAATTGCCTGAAAGCTGATAAAATAATATCTGGAATATTTAATTACTTGATAATTTATCATGAACTGAATATAAATTCATCTAAGAAGTTTACTTCCTCCAATTTTCTTTTCTGAAAAAATATCTCTCTTTTCCTACAAATAATTGATGCAAAAATATGGTTTGTGTTCATAATGTTTTTTGCACGAGTTCACATATATGTATATTCGCCATATTGGATTATCTTATGGGACATTAGAAAACGAATAGTTTAGAAATTTCCCAAATATAATATTTATAATAATATTTAAGAAAGGCATCAATGAAATTTACTAACATAAATAGAATTTGAAATGATTTATATAATATATTTTAAACTACATTTTCCCTATTTCCATTGCAATACATTCATACTCTAATCACTATAATAAACGCCTTTGAGTTACAAAATATTTAATCACTAGAATAATAAATGCATCGTCTATAAAACTATTTTTTTAACGTGACTAAAAAAATAATAAAATATGATTGCAATGATTAAAAAAAACGATAAAATATTATGTATAAAAATAATTTTGCAGCTTACTTTAGTTTAAAAAGAAATATTAGTTCGATAGCTTCTAATTGCTCATTTGAATCGAATTATTATTTAACTAAAGAAATAAAGAAAACAGGAGATGAAGAATATGGGATTGGGGAATAGCAATGATATCTTTAGCGCAAACTTCAATATGTTGAGAATGATATTTACCATACTTTTTGTACTTTTTGTAAGCATTTTTTCTGAAATGATAAGTAATGGTAAAATAAATTCACAAACGACTTCTAAACAAAAATGTAAAAAGATTCTAATTATTACAATTATAACATTCTTGATAAGCTTCATTGTGAGTTTTTTCATTTCATTTATAATATTAGCATCCCAAGATGTAATTCGGTATAAGACATTTGTCGGAGTGTTTATACAATTAATTAAATTTGACTTTAAAAACATACTAAGTGAATTGTGCTTATCATCTATATTTAGTTTATTATTTGAAATGATTTGTAAATCAAAATCTTATTTCGAAAGAAATAGACAGAAAATTATAACAATCGGAACAATTACAATACTCATTATTGCTGTGATTACAGGAAATATTTTACAGATAATTGAACCATTGGCAAAATTACAATGCCCACAATATCCTTTGCCAATTGAAGAATTAGAAACAATAATATATCAAAACATTTTATATTCCGACATGAAAGTCCCAAGCGATTTTTTTTCATCAATTGATGGTGATTTATATAGTCTAGAATCAGAACAATCACCAGAAACAACAAATAAAAACATAGAAAAAGCTACTTCAATACCGACCAATTTCAATGAAATAATTTTTGCCGTATCAAATAATAATATAGCAGATGGTTATGATGAAATGGATTATCTTCTTACCGCATATGAAATATATATAACACAAGAAATAGATAAAACCGCATCGAATGTGGAATATATTGCTTTCATGTGGTATTTTTTAGCTGAACAATGGGAATCTTTTTCGACATATGAAGGTAAACTTACATCGTCATTAGAACAACTAAAAAACAATGTACCGAATAGAAATGCATGTTATGAAAAATCAAATATATTCTATGACGCTTTGCTGAAAGTAAACTATAATGAGCCAACTGTTTATAATAACATTGGAGTAAATTATAGTCGCATGAATAATAAACTGAAAGCACTGGAATATTATTTATCAGGAATTAACTCTGTTGACATCGGGAATGAAAAAGAAGTAAAGACTTTAAGAAATTCCTTAATTCCTAATAGTATTAAAATCATTTACAATCTGTATGATAATGACAAATCATATGAAATGGCTCAAAAGTTAGTAACAGATATTGAATTTATTCTTCCATATGCAGATTATCATAACCTAGAATTAACAACGTTCTATGGATATTTGGCAATGAATTATCATATAAATACTAAACAAGCAATGTATGCATTACAGCAAGCAGAGGCGTATTATTCCAAAGGTCATCCGCTTACTAATATATTTTTAGCTGCTCTTGGAAATGAGAGTAATGGATATCAAAGAGGCTATGAAGGTCTAGTTTATGCTTTAGAGAGTGATACCGGTTTAACACCAGATGAACAAATTTTTTGGGCAAAATTCTTGCTTACATCCGGACAACAATCAAAAGCAAAAGGATATTTGTTAGAGACTTCCAATATAGAAGAATTAGAAAAGATGAGACTGCTGATGTTTTCAAGCATCAAATTAAACGAATATTTAAATGGTGAAATTGAAAAAGGTGTGGAACTATATGAAACACTAGAAAAAGTATTTCAAGATGAAAATGTAAAATATAAAGAAACTCAATTTGATGAAGAATATAGTTTACTATACTTGACATACCTTGTTATGGGATACAAAAATGACGAAATAAATGAAGAGGAATATTGGAATAGTTTAATCAAAGTTTCAAACGGCATAGATGTCGGTATGTTTTATCTAATCGTTTCTACATTTAATAATGGTGAATATGAAAAAACTATAGGGTATTGTAATGAATTAATTACAAAAATAGATGAAGAAAAATTATATATATCAATAGACGAGTATTATCTTCGATTAATAAAAGGTCATGCACATCTTGAATATGCAAGAACGCTGAAAAAAAATTCAGACGAAATTCTGCTTCAGATTCAAGCCGCCCAAAATGAATTAGACTATTTTAATAGAACAACTCGTGGAATGCGGTATTTACAGTCAGAGTATGAAAATTTACAACGTCAGATAGCATTATTGAAAGGTGATATGGAAGATGTTTTTTATTAATATACGTTCAACAAAAGTCAGCATCAAATTTGACTCATACATAAGAACTAGCAAATCAAAGGATGATTAGCTGGCTAAAGAACTGATTTGCAAATCCATTGAAGTATGTAAAAGTCTAAGAACATGATATGTGATAATAGGAATGCTAACGGAAAATTTTTCATTAACCGAAGAAGATGGAAAAGTATATGAATTACCCATATTGAGACTATAAAAAAAGTCTGTAAATTATATCTTTTATGATAATTATAAGGCTAGAGGCAGTGGCTTCTAGCCTTAATTACTTATATCAGTTATTTTTAAATATGTCAATAAGAGTAAGCATCAAACCATGTGCCTAATGTTAAAATAAACGCCGCTTTTATTGGCGGCGTGATTTTCTGCATTCTTCTGAGCAAGGCATCCTATAATCCAGTTTTGCAAAATCTATATTTCCTTTTTCGTCACTGAGTTTGGGAAACTCTGTGATGATATATTTAAAATAATAGTATAGTCGAAGGTTATTCAGCTTGGCGGTTTCTAAGATGCTACAAACCAAAGTACTTGCCACAACACCATTGCTGTATTACGGAACATCCATTTCTGCTTTCCGATAAAGAAGGTACAGATGGAACATTCAACGGCTGAGTTGTCAATCAGAACGTCATCATTTGTCAGAAACACTTTTTAATATAGTTCCTAATTGATAAAGAAATTCGGCTCTTGTCCTGCCCTTGTCTTGGGAGGAACTGTGCATTCCGCTACCTGCTGTTTTACCCGCACAAAGAATTCCTCAACCAACGACCTGATAACCTCCTGCCGTTTTTGAAGACGTTTCTCTGATAAAAGTCCCTCCAGCTCTATGTCTGGGTTGTAAAAATCCGCAATCTTTTGTAGCACCTGATATGCAACGGAATTTCTGACTGCCTGTGAATCTCGTTTATCCGCAGTCTTCACAACATCTGTAAAAGCTCTCCTTGCATGTGTCCAACAATTCGCATTGGTTACATCTGGCAGCTTTTTATCCAGCAGATGATACTGCTCAAAGCTGTCCGTTACAAGAAAACCTTTATAATCCTTGCAAAATCCAGAGGTTTGTGACGGTTCCACCCTTTCTGATACTCATAAATTACGATGGGACGTTCCTTATAGAACTCTCCAGAACGGTGTACCCATAGTAACATTTACCGTTTGAGTGAGCACCGTCGCCAATCACCTGGGTTGATGTTTCATCCGGCATACAGCGCCAGTTGTCCTTGTCAAAAAAATCATCCAGTTACTCCTCTGAAACACTGTAACCTATCGTTAGCTTAAGCGCCAGAGAAGCGTATTTCAAAGCGACACAGCATTGCTGAAATCACTCTATCTGTCAACTTTTGAAGAAACAAGGCAGAGCTGTTTCCCTATGAGACAGCTCTTTTTATAATGATTTGATGCCTTTACACAACCTGCAAAATATAGTAAAATATCGGAGTATGTGGTTTTAATCACATACGAATTACAGTTTAAGTGACTGTTAGGAGGACACGAAACGTGGCTGATTATTCCAATGAAATAAAGAAAAGACGAACCTTTGCCATTATTTCCCACCCGGATGCCGGTAAGACTACCCTTACCGAAAAATTCCTTCTTTACGGCGGTGCCATCAATCTTGCCGGTTCCGTAAAAGGAAAAAAGACCGCAAGACATGCAGTTTCTGACTGGATGGAAATTGAAAAACAGAGAGGTATTTCCGTTACCTCTTCCGTACTACAGTTTAACTATGACGGATACTGCATTAATATTCTGGATACACCGGGTCATGAGGATTTCTCAGAAGATACCTATCGTACCCTCATGGCAGCCGATTCTGCTGTCATGGTAATTGATGCCAGCAAGGGTGTTGAGAAACAGACCATTAAGCTTTTTAAGGTCTGTGTAATGCGTAATATCCCTATTTTTACCTTTATTAACAAAATGGACCGTGAGGCCAATGACCCGTTTGAATTATTAGACGAAATCGAGAAGGTTCTTGGCATCGCCACCTGTCCAATTAACTGGCCGATTGGTTCCGGCAAGGAATTTAAGGGTGTCTATGACCGTAATGAAAAATATGTTTCCAAATTCACTGCTGCCATGAACGGTCAAAAGGAAGTTGCTACCAAGAATATTGACATTAATGACAGCACATTAAAATCTGAAATCGGCGATGCATTTTACGAAAAGCTTCTGGAAGACATTGAGCTTCTTGACGGTGCCAGTGCAGAGTTCGACCAGGATGCGGTAAGTAACGGTAAGCTGTCCCCTGTGTTTTTCGGTTCTGCCCTGACCAATTTCGGTGTGGAAACCTTCCTGAAGCATTTCCTTAAAATGACCTATTCACCGCTTCCAAGAAATTCCACGGAAGGTCTGATCGACCCGTTCAAGGAGGAATTTTCCGCCTTTGTATTCAAGATTCAGGCCAATATGAACAAGGCACACCGTGACCGTATTGCATTCATGCGAATCTGCTCCGGCAAATACGAAGCCGGAATGGAGGTATTCCATGTACAGGGGAACAAGAAAATCAAACTTTCCCAGCCACAACAGATGATGGCTCAGGAACGCCACATTGTGGACGAAGCATATGCCGGTGACAGTATCGGTGTATTTGACCCGGGTATTTTTTCCATCGGCGATACACTCTGTGTTTCCAATAAGAAATTTGCCTATGAAGGCATTCCTACTTTTGCTCCGGAACACTTTGCAAGGGTACGCCAGATTGATACCATGAAGCGTAAACAGTTCGTAAAGGGAATCAGCCAGATTGCACAGGAAGGTGCCATCCAGATTTTCCAGGAATTTAATACCGGAATGGAAGAAATCATTGTAGGTGTGGTGGGAACCCTTCAGTTTGATGTTTTAAAATTCCGTCTGGAAAGTGAATACAGTGTGGAAATTCGTCTGGAACCGCTTCCATACGAGCACATCCGCTGGATTGCCAACAAGGAAGAAATCGATGTAAACCGCATCGTTGGAACCTCCGACATGAAGAAGATTAAAGATTTGAAAGATAATCCGCTTCTGCTCTTCATCAACAGCTGGTCTGTAGGAATGGTGGAAGAGAGAAATCCTTCCTTGAAACTTGCAGAGTTTAGCAGGGATTAACAAAGCCGCTTTCGGCTTATCCTGCAGGATTTTACCGGTTTTCTTGCAGGTTTGATTTTACCGGTTTTCTAACCCTCTTTACCGAATTGCCTTATGGCAACCAGGAAGGAGGGTTTTATTGTTCCATAATATGCAGTACTTTTTTCTTTACATGCTTTATATCTAATGGTTTTGTATTACTTTCACCGGTTACTAACAGCTGTTCCCCCAGATAATATCCATTATCTTCATATCGCCTTATCTTTGCAATGGCTTTATTCATATACTCCTCGTCATCAAGCATCCCCAGATGCTCCCAATATATCAGTCTCCTTTTCCCTGCATTAATCAACGTAAAGTCCGGGTGTACCGTTGCATTACCATCCAGTGTTAAAGGGAATTCATATATATATGGAATATTCAACTGTTCCAAAAGGTTTGCAATAATAATTTCTGATTTTGAGCGCATTCGCTCTCCTTTATTGGAATAGTACTCCGGTGCATCACTTTGAAATGACAGCTTCTGAAACTGTATTTTCTCCCATCTTTGTGCAAACTGCGCATCCGTCTCTGTCATTGAATGCACTAAAGTCTGCTTGCCTTGAGGAAGTTTTTCATAAATTGACTCTATTGCTCCCGTATCGTATATCTTATTTAGTCGAGTCAGAAGATCCATTTCCTTCTTTGCAGTGTTTAACACTTTTTCATCATATTCATGTTGAAGCATTTGTTCAATTGTTCTTTTTTCAGATTTAGGCAGATAGGTTCCATTTTTGTCGCTTGAATCAGAACGTAAGTAATACTGAAACCCTTTACCATGCTTACTTGCTCTAATATTTCCCTGTTGTAGTTTTGTAATCTCTTTTTCCTTTTTCTGAATAATTTCCTGTAAAACTTCGATACGCTCCATAATCTGTTTCTTTAATTGACGATACATATAAATTACCTCCTCGTATAATAAGTTTATAGTCCTCCTTCAAAGAGGCTATAGACTTATTTTTTATGATGCAGGTATTGGATGAATTGTTGGACATCCTTCTTATACCCGCATAGTTAATAAGTTACTTTATAGTCATGGTCCCAGATGTTACAATAAGTTCATAAGAACTGTAGCTATGGTCACTGCTCCACGCCTCC